>JAUIJH010000066.1 GCA_030431335.1 Alphaproteobacteria bacterium | reverse complement strand
GGCGCGGGCGCATTCGCGACGGCGGCTGGCGGCCCCTCCGCCACGGCCATCTGCGGGGACCGTGCGGAGAGCGCTTGCGCCGGGGGCAAGGCGGCGCTCTGGCGGGGCTCGCCCGACCGCGCCGGGTCGGCGGCCGCGAGCGAGGCGGGACCCGGCCGGAGCGGCGATGCCGTTGCCGCCCTTGCAGCGGCGGGGACCGAGGGCGAGGTGCGGGCGGATACGCGGGACGCCGTTGCCACCGGCGCGGCGGTGGGGGCCGTTGGAGACGTGCGCTCGGACGCGCGGGACGCCGTTGCCGTCGGCGCGGCGGTTGGAGCCGTGGGAGACGCGCGATCGGCTGGGCGGGATGCCGTTGCCGCCGGTGCAGGAGCGGCCGGCGCGGGAGAAGCGCGGGCGGCCGCGCTGGAGGCGGCAGAGATGGCCGCCGTCGCCATCGGCGCCGGGGTCGCAGTGGGAGCGGCCCGGGGCGGCGCGGGGGGCTGCGCCGACGCCGCCGCGAGGCGTTGCGGGCGCGCCGCAGGTGCCGTTTCCGGCGCGCTGCGATTTGCGGCCGCCGGCGCCGCGCTGGCGATGCGGGGAGCATCCTCGGCGGCCGGGGCGGCGCGCTCCGCGTCGGGCGAGGGCGGCGGCGAGGGCGCCGGGCCGGGCCGCAGCGCCTTCAGCGGCAGCATGTCGCCGACTTCCTCGCGCGTGGCGCCGTCGAGGGCGCTCGCCTCGATCAACTCGATCTCGATGGCGCCGGCCGGGCGCGGCAGCTCGGCCAGCTCCTGCGGGGGGCTTTGGGCGAGGCCCACGAGCAACACGACGTGCAAGACCACCGCGGCGACCACGGCATCGCGACGACCGCCGCGGCGCGCGGCGCGTTTGGGGCGGCGCCCGCCGGGGTCGACGAGTGGAAGGTCCGTCGTCATCGTGCCATTGTACTAACAGCGGCAGGCGTTCTGAACCGCACGATCAAGGGCTGAGGCGATCATGATTTGCCGTCCATGGAAATCCGTTGTGGCGTTGGCACTGGTGGCGTGTGCCTTCTCGGCGAGGGCAAACGCAAGCGTGGCGGAGACACCCGCCTCCATCGAGGTCGAGCTCAACAAGCTGGAAGACGTGGACGGCATCTGCCGTGCCTATTTCATCGTGCGCAACAATTCCGGCGAACAGGTGACCGCGCTGGAACTCGATACATTCCTGTTCGACCGCGAGGGCGTCATCCTGCAGCGCGTCGCGCTGCCGTTCGGAGAGGCGCAGACCGGGCGCATGCGCATCGTCTCGTTCGACCTCGACGTCGCCTGCGAGACGATCGGCTCCTTCTTCGTCAACGATATCCTCGCCTGCGATGTCAGCGAGGCGGTGGACTGCGCCGCCGCGCTGGAGACCAAGAGCCGCGCCGGTCCCACCTTCGAGTAGGGCTCAGGCCGGGCGCGTCGCCGTCAGGATGTAGCCGTCGACGGGCATGCCCGTCTCCATGCGCAGGACTTCGGCGGTGCAGCGGGTTTCCGCGAAGCCGGCGTCGGCGAAGGTGCGCGTGAGATAGTCCTCGCCATGGGTGTAGCGCCCGGTGTGGGTGAGGGCGACGTCCGCGCCGTTGGCGTCGGCCTCGAAGGAGGCGACGAGGATGCCGCCGGGCGTGAGCGCGGCCAGCGCGTTGCGGGCGAAGGCCTCCATGCGGCCGACATAGCACAGCGCATCGGCCGCGAGGATCGCGCCGAACTGCTCCGGCGTGCCAGCGAGAAAGGCGATGAACTCGGCCTTTTCCAGCGTATCGTAGACGTCGCGCTGGCGGGCCTTGGCCAGCATGTTGGCGGACAGGTCGATGCCCACCAGGCGGCTCGCCAGCGGGCGCACCAGCGGGCCGACGAGGCCGGTGCCGCACCCCACATCGAGCACGGCGACGGGCGAGGCCGCGCCCACCCGCTCGGCGAGGCACCGGTGCACCAGCTCGGGCGCGCGGTATTGCAGGGTTTCCAGCCGCGCGTCGAAGGAGACGGCGAACTCGTCGAACACGCGCTCCACGTAGGCATCCGAGGCCCGCTCGGGCGTGCGCCCTTCGAGCGCCGCGAGGTGGTGCTCGGCCGTCGGATCGCCCGGCTCGTCGGCCAGCCAGTCGCGAAACACCGCCTTCGCCTTCTCCGTCTCGCCGAGATAGCCGTAGGCGACGCCGAGGAGCTTGCGCCCCACCTTGTTGCCCGGCAGCAGCGTGAGCGAGCGCAGCCCGCACTCCACCGCCTCGGGGATCCGGTCGGCGCTGAGGAAGAGATTGCCCAGATTGTGCCAGGCCCCGGCATTGTTGGGGTCGAGCGCGATCGCCTTGCGCAGCGCCTCCTCGGCGTGCTCCGACTGCCCGAGCGCCCGCAGGAGCACGCCCATGTTGCTCCAGCCGTTGGCAAGGTCCGGCGCCAGGCGCAGCATCTCGCGGTAGGCGTCCAGCGCGCCTTCGCCCTGTCCGGCTTCCAGACGCACGTTGCCGAGGTTCATCAGCAGGCCCGGATCGTCCGGCACGATGGCGCGGGCCCGCTCGATGAGCGCGATGCCCTCCTCGCTGCGCCCCTGCGCGTGGCGGACCATGCCGAGGAACTGAAGTGCCGGCGCGTTGTCCGGATCGTGTTCGATAACCTTCGTGTAAATATACTCGGCTTGTTCTATTTGGCCGCTGCGATGCAGATCGACGGCGATTTGCATTGCTTCGGCAAGGGAAACATGACGATTTCCGTTGTTTCCGTTTTCGGCCATGGTCGCAATCCCCGCTTCACTGTCCGCGTCGCTGAGATGTGTGGTCGATGGACCAATCGTGTTGTGACACGCGTCACTTCACTTGCCTGCTCTTGCCGCCCAAATCCAGGACCGGCCGTGGTATGATCGGGTGGCCGCTTCGGAGGGAACCGCAAAGAATTGCGGGCTGCCGGCGAAGTGTCAGCCTCAGTGTTATGCCACGTCATAAGCTACACAATGAATTTGCAAACTTATAATGAAGGAGCTGGCCATGCCAAGCGGAGGGCAAGGTTTTATCGGCCGTAATCGGCCGCCGCGGGTCCATATTACTTACGAGGATCCGTACGATGCCGAGCAGCTCGTCGAGCTGCCGTTCGTGATGGGTGTCCTTGCTGATCTGTCGGGCAATGCCGCGGGCAAGGAAAAAGCTGACGTGGGCGACCGGACTTTCTCCAAGGTCGACATGGATAACTTCAGCCAATACATGGCGTCCATCGACCCAGGCGTCGCGATGGCCGTGGCCAACAAGCTCGACCCGGATGCTCGCGACAAGCTGTTGGTCAAGCTGAACTTCAAGAAAATGGAAGACTTTTCGCCGGCGGCGGTCGCCCGTGCCGTGCCCGCGACGCAGAAACTTCTCGAAGCACGCGAGCAGTTGCAGAACCTGCTTCGCTACATGGACGGCAAGGCCAGCGCCTCGAGCCAGATCAAGGCGCTGCTGGCCGACCCCGCCTTGATGGCGGCACTGCAGAAGCGTGTCGAAGCCGAGCCCACCGTCGCCGACGGTGATGCCCCGGCACAAGCCGAATAAGGGGGGAGCATGATGGCCACTGAAACCGTAGCCGGCCAACCGGCAAAAGGGGCGGTCGTGGAGCAGGAGGCCGGCGAGTTCGCCGACTTGCTCAAGCAGAGTTTTCGCCCGCGCACCGCCCAGGCGGCGTCCGACGTGGAAAACGCTGTCGCGACGCTGATCAACGAGGCGCTCGCCGATACCAGCGTCATTCGCGAGGACGTGCTCGACACCATCGAGGACATGATCGCCCGGCTCGACCACAAGCTGTCCGAACAGGTCAACGAAATCATCCACGACGAAGGCTTTCAGCAGCTGGAGGCCGCCTGGCGCGGGCTGCACCACCTGATCTTCAACTCGGAGACCGATTCCTCCCTGCAGATCCGGGTGATGAACATTTCCAAGCCGGAGCTGGCGGGGATGTTCAAGGAATACCCCGGCGCGCGGTGGGATCAGAGCCCGCTGTTCAAGCAGGTGTACGAGCAGGAGTTCGGCCAGCTCGGCGGCCAACCCTACGGCGCGCTGGTGGGCGACTACTATTTCAGCCAGCAGCCGCAGGACGTGTCCGTGCTGCGCTCGCTCGCCAAGATCGCCAGCGCCGCGCACGCTCCGTTCCTTGCCGGCGTCGATCCGACGATGCTCGGCATGGATTCCTGGCGCGAGCTCGCCAATCCGCGCGACATCGGCAAGATCTTCGACACCCCCGAATACGCGGCGTGGCGGGGCCTGCGCGACGAGAGCGACACGCGCTACGTGGGCCTGTGCATGCCGCGCGTCCTGTCGCGCCTGCCTTACGGCGCCCAGTCCGAGCCGGTGGAGGAGTTCGCCTTCGAGGAGGAGACCGACGGCCACAACGGCGAGAAGTACGGCTGGATGAACGCGGCCTATGCGATGGCCGTCAACGTCAACCGCGCTTACAAGGAATACGGCTGGTCGACCCGGATCCGGGGCGTGAACTCGGGTGGCGAGGTGCTGAACCTGCCGATCCACACCTTCCCGACCGACGACGGCACCGACATGAAGTGCCCGACGGAGATCGCGATTTCCGACCGCCGCGAGGGCGAGCTGTCGAAGGCCGGCTTCCTGCCCATCGTCCACCGCAAGAACACCGACAAGGCGGCGTTCATCGGCGGACAGTCGATCTACCGGCCGAAGAAGTACGACAGCGTGGAGGCGACGGCGTCGGACAACCTCAGCGCACGGCTGCCGTACATCTTCGCCACGTCGCGCTTCGCCCACTACCTCAAGTGCATGGTGCGCGACCAGATCGGCTCCTCCAAGGAGCACGAGGAGCTGCAGACGTGGCTGCAATCGTGGATCAACCGCTACGTGCTGGCCAATCCCTCGATCGCCTCGGAGCGCCAGAAGGCCGAGAAGCCGCTCGCGGACGCGTCCGTCAGCGTGGTGCCGGACGAAGAAAATCCGGGTTACTACACGGCGCGTTTCTACCTGCGGCCGCACTATCAACTTGAAGGAATGGATATCGGATTAAGTCTTGTTTCGAGGCTACCAGTATCCAACTAAGCAATGCTAGGGCCGTGTGGTTCTTAGTAACCCCGCATTGCAAGTAGGTCGGCAACGGGCCGACCTGCGGAGGCAAAGGAAAGCACGCTCGAAGTTGGCGTAATTCTAAGGAAAACAAAAATGGCTGTAGATTTTTTCTTGAAACTCGAAGGCGTCAAGGGTGAGTCGAAGGACAAGAAGCACCCCGACGAGATCGACATCCTCGCCTGGTCGTGGGGCCTGACGCAGACCGGCAGCGTCCACCTCGGTGGCGGCGCCGGTACCGGCAAGGCGACCACGCAGGACATCACCTTCACCAAGTATATCGATCTGTCCTCGCCGGTCCTGGCCCGCTTCTGCGCCGGCGGCAAGCACGTCAAGGAGGCGGCGCTTGCGGTGCGCAAGTCGGGCGACAAACCGCTCGAATACATCAAGATCAAGCTCACCGATGTGATGATCTCGTCCTACCAGACGGGCGGTTCGTCCAGCGATGAGCGGATCATCGAGACCTTCTCGCTCAACTTCGCGAAGATCGAGTATCAATACTTCACGCAGGCCGCGTCGGGTGCCGCCGACAAGGACGAGAAGATGGAGTTCAACGCTCAGGAAAATACCTGGGCTTAACCTGGCCTCGAGCCGCAAGGTGTGGCGTCACGCGCGCCACACCTTGAAAACTGGGATGGGACCGCCGTGGCCAACACCAAAGCGGCCCGCTTGTTGCCGCCGCTCCACTTCATCTTCGCCGAATCCCACCGCGCCGGCGACGCCAGGAAGCCGCTGGATCTGCGCGACGAGGCGGGCAACCGCATCATCGCCGGACGGCGCGGCATGGGGCGCCACCCCGTCGACGAGAACGTGCTGCGCGATGCGGTCTCCAACAACCTCGCCGTCTTGTTGAACACCGTGCACCTCGCCGCCAGCGAAGACCTGTCCGACGTGCCCGAGGCGGCAAAATCGATCCTCAACTACGGGATGCCCGACCTTGCCAGCTACACCATCGACGACACCCGGGTCGACGACATCGCCCGCGAGATCCGCGCCGCGATGATCGCCTACGAGCCCCGCATCGACCCGGCGAGCATCAAGGCGGCGCGCGACCGGAACGCCAACAGCGCCGCGCTGGAGCTGCGCTTCGTGGTCCATGCCGAGCTGTTCGCCGATCCGCTCAACATCCCGGTCGAGTATATCGCCGAGGTGGACACCGAGCTCGCCAAGTTCCGCATCGAAAGGCGCTAGTCGTGGATCGCGAATTCCTGTCCCTCTACAATGAAGAGCTGCGCTACCTCAACGATCACGCCGAGGAGTTCGCGGCCGAGTTTCCCGGTATCGCGGAGCGTCTCGGGGGGCTGACGCGCGGCGCGCAGGACCCGCTGATCAGCGGCCTGCTGGAGGGGGCGGCCTTCCTCGCCGCCCGCGTCCAGCTCAAGCTGAAGCACGAGTTCCACGAGTTCACTTCCAACTACCTGGAACAGGTGATCCCCGAATACCTGGCGCCGACGCCCTCGGCGCTGACCGTCGCCTTTGCGCCGCCGTTCGGCGATCCGGCGCTGAAGGACGGCCAGCGCATCGACCGCGGCGCTCTGATCGATGCCACCTACATGGAGCGCGACCGCCGCGTCGCGTGCCGCTATCAGGTGCGCGCGCCGGTGACGTTGTGGCCGTTCGAGCTGGCCGAGGCGGCGCATCTGCCCTCCGAGGCGGCGCTGCACGCGCTGGGCGTGACGCCGACGCGGCGCACGCCGTGCGGATTGGCGCTCAAGCTGCGGCACCGCACCGCCGCGGCGCTGCGCGACGAGCCGGCCGAAGCCATCGAGCCCGACCAGTGGGCGAAATCGTGCGCCGCCGACGCGCTCACCGTGCACCTCACCGGCGGGGAGGCCGACGCGGTCATCCTCTACGAGCAGATCTTCTCGCGCCTCTCGGGCGTGTGGCTGCGGTTTGCCGATCGGCACGGCGATCCGATGGCCATCGCCCTGCCGCCGGACGCGATCCGCCCCATCGGCTTCGATCCGGCCGATTTCCTCATTCCGGAAGACCCGCGCGTCTTCCGCGGCTTCCACTTCCTGCGCGAATATTTCTGGTACGCGAAGAAGTTCCTGGCCTTCGAGATCACCGGGCTGCAGCGGGCGCTGTCCTTCGTCGAGACCAACGAGTTCGACCTCGTGCTGGGCTTTTCCGAGGCGCACGTGCGTCTGCCGCAGATCGTCTCGCGCCGCGCCTTTTCGCTCTATTCGGCGCCGGCGGTGAACCTCTTCATGAAGTCGATGGACCGTATCGCGGTGGCCGACAACCGGCACGAATACCACGTGGTGCCGGACCGCACGCACCCGATCGACTACGAGCCGTACCGCATCACCGAGGTGTACGCCCACTTCGCCGGCGGCCAGGCCAAGGCGCCCGTGCGCCCGCTCTATAGCGGCACCGGGCGCAAGGAGGACGCGGGCGAGGGGCTCTACTACACGCTCCGCCGCCTGCCGCGAAAACGCTCCTCGCAGGAGGAACGCTACGGGCGCGCCTCGTCCTACGCCGGCACGGAGCTGTTCCTGTCGGTCACCGAGCCGCCGGGGGCGGGCCACGGGTCGAAGATCTCGCAGATCAGCCTGCGGGGCCTTTGCTCCAACCGCCACCTCACCGAGCAGCTGCCGGTGGGAGAGGGCGGTGTCGACTTCACGCTGATCGACAACACCGACCTCGCGCTGCGCTGCGTCGCCGGGCCGACACCGCCGCGCCCACCCGTCGTCGCCTACCGGGAAAGCGGCGACGACGTGATCCACACCGGCAGCGTCGCCTGGCGTCTCATCAACGCCATGAGCCTCAACCAGATGGGCCTCGCCGACGACGACCCGGCCACCGGCGCGGCCAACCTGCGCCGCCTGCTGACGCTGTTCGCCGACCCGGGCGACGCGGCCGCGCGCCGCCGCATCGCCGCGATCCGCACCGTCTCGTGCCGGCCCATCGTCCGCCGCATCCGCGCCGCCGGCGGCTTCGGCGCCGCGCGGGGGCTGGAGGTGACCGTGACGGTGGAGGAGGCCGCCTTCGAGGGCTCGGGCGCCTACCTCCTGGGGGCGGTGCTCAACACCTTCTTCGCCGAGTACGTGTCGATCAACCGCTTCACCCAGACGGTGCTCGCCTCGGTGGAGCGCGGCGAGATCAAGCGCTGGGCGCCGGTGTTCGGCGAGCGGCCGACGCTATGAACGCGCCGATCGATCGGGACGAGCCGTGGCGCTACGACCTCTTCGCGCTCCTGCGCGCGCTGGAGCGCGAGCGGCCGGACGCGCCGCGCATCGGCGCCGCCGCCCACCGCGCGGACGACCTCGCCCACATCGGCCAGAACCCGTTCCTCGCCTTTCCCGCGTCCAATGTCGTCGGCATCGCGCCGCGCGAGGATGGGCGGCTCGACCTTGCCGTCCAGTTCCTCGGCCTGATGGGCCCCCAGGGCGCGCTGCCGCTGGCGCTGACGGAGGAGGCGCACTTCTGGCACCTGGCCGACGACGACGCCTTCGCCCGCTTCCTCGATATCTTCAACAACCGGTTCATCCAGCTCTTCTTCCGCGCCTGGGCCGATGCGCGGCCCATCTCCCATCACGACCGCCCGGGCGAGGATCGCTTCATGGGCTATGTCGGGGCGCTGGTGGGGCTTGGCGCCGGCGCGCCGGACGACAGCGCCACGGTGCCGGCCATCGCCAAGACCGGATTCGCCGGGCTGTTGTCGGCGCGGGTGAAGTCGGCCTCGCGGCTGCGCTCCTTCCTCGCGGGGCTCTTCGCGGTGGAGGTGGACGTCGAAGAGTTCGTGCCGACCGCGCTGGCGCTGCCGCGCGAGGACCAGTCCCAGATCGGCCTCGCCAACAGTCGCCTCGGCATCGACACGGTTGTGGGCAGCGCCGTCCTCACTTTCGACGAGAAGGTGCGCATCCGCGTCACCGTCGCCTCGTTCGCGGATTATGAGAGCTTCCTGCCCAGCGGTCCCAACGCGGCGCGGCTCGGCGATGCGATCGCCTTTTATCTCGGCGAGGAACTCGACTGGGACGTGGAGCTGGCGCTGCCCACCCCGCTCGCTCCGGCGGCGACCCTGGGCCGGGCCGGCCGGCTCGGCTGGACCGCCTGGATGACCCCGCAGCACGCCGGCCAGCCCCGCGAAGTCCTCGCAGACGCCCGTTTTCGGCCGCCCGCCCCGGCGGCATCAACCATTTGATGGATCGGAGATTGCCATGCTGGAAGTGACCTACGAAGTCATCCTGGGCAAGCTGAACCGGCTCTGCCACGAAACGCTGGTGCGCGCCCGCCGCCAGGCCCGCAGCGAAGGCCACGCCAACGTCGAGCTCGCCCACTGGTTCGCCCACCTTCTCCAGACCGAGGGCACCGATATCGCCCTCACCTTCGATGCCTTGAAGCTCGATCGCGGCCGCGTCCTCGCCGACGTCGAGCGCGTCATCGATTCCTTTCCGCGCGGGCGCACGGCGAGCCCGGCCATGTCGGAGGCCATCGACGAGATCTTCAAGGATGCCTGGTACATCGCTACCCTGATGTTCGGCGAAACGCAGATCCGCTCCGGCCATGTACTGATCGCGGCGCTGCAATCGCCCAAGACGGTGCGCACGTTGCGGGGCCTGTCGCCGCTCCTGCGCGATCTTTCCTCCGATCAGGTCGTGCGCGAGCACGCCGCCATCTGGTCCCAGTCCGACGAGGAGACGCTCGGCCCCATCGACGGCTCGAGCCTTGCCCCCGGCGAAGCGGGCGGGGAGGGGGGCGAGGCGCGGCGCGGCGCCGGCACCTTGGAGCGCTTCACCACCGACCTCACCGCCGAGGCCGCGTCGGGCAAGATGGACCCCATCGTCGGGCGCGACCAGGAAATCCGCCTGGTCATCGACGTCCTGATGCGGCGGCGGCAGAACAACCCGATCCTCACCGGCGAGGCGGGTGTCGGCAAGACGGCGGTGGTGGAAGGCTTCGCGCAGGAGGTGGTGAAGGGCAACGTACCGGCCGCGCTCAAGGACGTGCGGGTTCTGGCGCTCGATATCGGCCTTTTGCAGGCCGGCGCCTCCATGAAGGGCGAGTTCGAGCAGCGCCTGCGCGGCGTCATCGACGAGGTTCAGGGGTCCCAGACGCCGATCATCCTGTTCATCGACGAGGCGCACACCCTGATCGGGGCCGGAGGCCAGGCGGGCACCGGCGATGCCGCGAACCTCCTGAAACCGGCGCTCGCCCGCGGCACCCTGCGCACCATCGCCGCCACCACCTGGTCCGAATATCGCCAGTATTTCGAGAAGGATCCGGCGCTGACGCGGCGCTTCCAGCCCGTCGCCGTCGACGAGCCGGACGAGGCGCGGTGCGCCGACATGCTGCGCGGCCTCGTCGCGCCGATGGAAAAGCATCACAAGGTGAAGATCGCCGACGAGGCGGTGAGCGCGGCGGTGGCCCTGTCCAAGCGCTATATTCCCGCCCGTCAGCTGCCCGACAAGGCGGTGAGCCTGCTCGATACGGCCTGCGCGCGCGTCGCGATCAGCCAGGCGACACGCCCGGCCGCGCTCGCCGATATCGAGGCGAAGCTGACGGCGGCCGAGCGCGAGCGCATCGCCCTCGGCGCCGACGCGGATCTCGGCATCGCCATCCCCGCCCGCCGCGAGGAACTCGGCGATGAGATCGCGGCCCTCGGCGCCGAGCGCGACCGGCTGCACGCGGCCTGGGAGGAGGAGGAGGCGCTGGTGCGGCGCGTCCTGTCGCTGCGCGAGGCGGACAGCGGCGCCATCGACCGTGCCGCGTTGGGCGAGGCGCTCACCGCGCTCTCGGCGCTCGATCCGGAGCACCGCCAGATCCACGCCCACGTCGATGCCGAGGCCATCGCCGCCGTCGTGTCGGATTGGACCGGCATTCCCGTCGGCCGCATGGTGCGCAACGAGGTGGAGATGGTGCTGTCCCTCGCCGACCACCTCGGCCAGCGTGTGGTGGGCCAGCAGCACGGCCTGGAGATGATCGCCAGGCGCGTGGAGACAAGCCGCGCCAAGCTCGACAATCCCAACAAGCCCATCGGCGTGTTCCTGCTGGCCGGCCCCTCGGGCGTGGGCAAGACGGAGACGGCGCTCGCCATCGCCGAGCAGCTCTATGGCGGCGAGCAGAACGTCATCACCATCAACATGTCCGAATTCCAGGAGGCGCACACCGTCTCGGCGTTGAAGGGGGCGCCGCCGGGCTATGTGGGCTACGGCGAGGGTGGGCGCCTGACCGAGGCGGTGCGGCGCAAGCCCTTCTCCGTCGTGCTGCTCGACGAGGTGGAGAAGGCGCACCCCGATGTGCACGAGGTGTTTTTCCAGGTCTTCGACAAGGGGGTGATGGAGGACGGCACCGGGCGGGTGATCGACTTCAAGAACACCCTGATCGTGCTCACCTCCAACGTCGGTACCGATCTCATCACCGCGCTCGCCCGCGACCCGCACTACCGCGAGAACCCGGACGAGCTGGCGCTGGCGCTGCAGGACGAGCTCCTCAAGGTGTTCCTGCCCGCGCTGGTCGGGCGCATGGTGGTGATCCCCTATTTCCCGCTGTCGGACGATGTGATGGCGGGCATCGTGCGCCTGCAGCTCGATCGCGTCGCCCGCACGGTCAAGCAGAACCAGGGGGCCGCCTTCACCTTTGACGATGCGCTGGTGGAGCACGTGGTGTCGCGCTGCAACGACCCGGGCAGCGGCGGGCGGATGATCGACAAGATCATCACCAACTCGATCCTGCCGACCGTCTCGCGCGAGTTCCTGTCACGCGCGCTGCGGGAGGAGGCGATCGCATCGGTCCGCGTGAGCGCGCGGGACGGCGCCCTGGCCTACGCCTTCAACGAGGAGCCCTACCGCTACGCCGGCGGCGCCCCCGTCGAGCCTGCCCCCGATCAGCCGCCTGCGGAGCGCAGTGCGATCGAGGCGTGACCGGGCTTTGGGCTGGTAGGCGGCATCCTGGGGGCGTGGATGGGCGGAAGGTTTTGCGAGTCCGGCCACTGCCGCCATGGAACGATGTCTATACCGGGTGGCCAGAGAACGTCGGGCCCCTGCGGTTCCGACGGATGCGTGAGGCCCTTGGCTTAGCCGGCGCCTGTGGCGCAGCACTTCAGCCGTCGGCGGAGCACAATGCGATCGAGGCGTGACCGAGCTTTGGGCTTGGTAGGCGGTGTCTTGCGGAGGCCGGATGGGCGGAGGGTTTTGCGAGCCCGGCCCGCTGCCGCCATGGAATGCCTATCCCGGGGTGGCCAGATAACGTCGGGCCCCGGCGGTTCCAACGGATGCGCCAGGCCCTGTGCTTGGCCGGCGCCTGCTGCGCAGCACGTCAGCCGTCGGCGGAGCGCAGTGCGATCAATGCGTGACCGAGCTTGAGGCTTGGTCGATGGTGTCTTGCGGAGCCCCGGATGGGCGGAAGCTTTTTGCGAAGCCGGCCCACCGCCGTCATGGAATGACGCCGGCACCGGAGTGGCTGGAAAACGTCGGGCGCCTTGCGGTTCCAACGGATGCGTGAGGCCCTCGGCTTGGCTCGGGTGCTTGTCGAGCTGCCTCGTGCGCAAACTAGCCCTGTTCGACGTCCGTCAGTCGAGCGAGCGCGGGACCAACGCGCAGGCGAGGGGCCCATTCGATGGGTTAGTCGGCGCGTTTCGATGTTGGGTTAGACCGAAGCGCCAGTCAGATGCACATCCGGATGCCGTCGGGCGTACGGATGGTGCCGGTGTTGGGATTGAAGCTGGGCCAGCGCTTAGCGCAATAGTCGTACCATGCCGCGGTCCAAGGCGTGGGGCGGGCGCAGTAGTTCCCATTCATCGGTACGAGGAAGTTGACGGCCGGCGGCTGGGGATTGGTGTAGTACCAGATGCCCTGGCGCGGCGGGCGCTCTTCGCTTCGCGTCCAAGGCTCGTGCGTGCCGTGGTGAGTGGGGGTTCCAGCGTCGCAATAGTAGTTGGGCGACGTCGACAGATCCGCGGCCTGCGACGGCATCGCGGCTCCGACGCTCCATGCGAGCGTGAAAAGGACAGCGAGAGCCAGATTGCGCATGTTACCTCCAGAGCACCGCAGCAAGGGTAGCGCAAGGCGCTGTGCCGAGCAAAACCTAGAGGCATTGACTGCAACCCTCACGCACACGATAAGCGCCAGGTGTTACCAAATGGCCACCGTTTGCGACGGCGTTCCGCTCGCCAGTGCCCACCGGGCCGGCTTAGCTCAGTTGGTAGAGCACCTGATTTGTAATCAGGGGGTCGGGGGTTCGAGTCCCTCAGCCGGCACCACATCGCCATCCGGGGCGGTTTGCCTCAATCCGGAAAAGCCCAAAAATCCTGCGGAATTAGGTTAGGCGATGTGCGAGGGGGCCAGCCTCATCCGCTTGCGTCCAGCCGTTCTGGGGGTATATTTGGGGGTACGCTTCCGCACCTTCCGTAGGCGATACCCCCACATGGCGCTGACCGACACCGCAATCCGCAATGCCAAAGCCGTCGAGCGCCCAACCAAATTGTTTGATGGCGGCGGTCTCCACCTGCGCGTCAAGCCAGGCGGCTCGCGCCTCTGGCGGTTGAAGTACCGCTTTGCTGGCCGAGAAAAGCTCCTGGCGCTCGGCTCCTATCCCGCCATCGGCCTGAAAGCAGCCCGACAGGAGCGGGATCGGGCAAAGGAACAGCTTGCCGCCGGGATTGATCCGGCGGAGGTGAGGCGCAATGAGAGGGAAGAGGCGAAGGTCGCCAACGAGGGGACGTTCGAAAAAGTCGCAGAGCTTCTCTTGAGCAAGATGCGCCGAGAGCACCTATCGGACACCACAATCGCCAAAGCGGAATGGCTGCTTGCCATGGCCAACGCCGCTTTTGGCGAGAAGCTTGTCCGCGATATCAGCGCACGGGACGTCCTTGCCGTTCTAAAGAAATGCGAAGGAGCCGGCAAACTCGAAACCGCGCGGCGCCTGCGCTCCACAATCTCAAGAGTTTTCCGGCTCGCCGTTGCCAACGGGCTCGCCGACACCGACCCCACCTTTGCGCTGAGGGGCGCGTTGGCAACACCCAAAACGACACATCGGGCCGCAATCACCGATCTCAAAGGGATGCGTGAACTGATGCTCGCAATCGGCGCTTACGAGGGCCAGTACACCACGAAGGCCGCTCTCAAGCTTGTCGCGCTCCTCGTGCCGCGCCCTGGCGAGTTGCGCATGGCGTGTTGGGAAGAGTTTGATTTCTCGCGGCGAATATGGGCCATTCCAGCCGATCGTACGAAGATGCGCAGGCCACATCTTATACCGTTATCTGACGCAGCTATGGAGATCCTTCGTGCACTTCGCGGCCTCTGCGACGGCACCGGCCTCATGTTTCCTTCGATGCGAGGGAAGGGGCGTCCTATCTCAGAGAACACATTCAATGTCGCCTTGCGGACGATGGGTTATCCCGGATCGGTCATGACGAGCCATGGCTTTCGTGCGGCATTCTCTACAATCGCCAACGAATCTGTTTTATGGAATCCCGACGCTATCGAGCGTACGCTGGCGCACATTGAAGCCAACTGCGTGCGACGGGCTTATGCTCGCGGTGAACACTGGGAGGAGCGTGTTCGCATGATGGAATGGTGGGCGACTGAGCTCGGTTTCTGATGTCTGGGCCACCGCCGACTGCTGCGCGTGATGCGAAGGTTCGGTTTCTCCTCTCTCAGCGATTTGGCGATATTGAGCGTTTCGGCGGCGAGCTTGACCGAGTTCTGGCTTCCCGCCGTGACGAAACACCCAAAGATCGGCTCGCAGCTGAGCTGATGAACGCCCAAAACGCTCTGACACCGGACCAGAAGACACTGCATCTTGTGGCTGACTACGCCATGGAACTCGAAGCGCTTTCCGATGGCGAACTCGATGCTCGCTTCGGAAAAGGCCACCCGACCTTCGGCCTCTTTCCGGCCATGTGGAGGCTGATGGCGGGTGAGCCCATACCCCCAGAGCAAACCTTCAATAAAGACACGTTCGGACGACCAAACTACGACCACTGGAGCCGAATGCCCGCATGGACCTTCGACGAGACCTTGGCGCTCTGTCTCGATTTGGAGCCTGGCTACCTTATCGAGTACGCCTCTTCCTACTCTGGGCCCATGAATTTGACCCAAGAGTACGCGCTTTGCCGCGATTTGCTGCGTCGCTCGATCCAGTTCGGTCGGCTTGCAGATCCCGTTCCTCCGGATCAATTCGCGAGTTGGGCCATCCGCTGGGACGTTTATATTCAAAGACCGTTACTGACCGCGATCCGGGGACTGTATCCCGACCTTGATGCGTGGCGCATCTACGATCAGAGAAATGGCGTCTCGGTTCCGCCAGAGCTTGAATCGATTGCGCCTGACGAGCGCCCGATAGGCAGCCGAGAGCGAGAGACTTTCAACAAGCTCATCATTGGATTGGCCTTCGGCGGGTACGGCTATGATCCTTCGGCGGCGCGTTCTCCAGTGCCGTCAGATGTGCTCAATGATCTCACCAGGCTCGGACTTGATCTGAGCGTCGATACCATTCGCACCAAGCTAAAGGATGCAGCCGAAGTTCTCAGCGGTGATGCCAAGCGGCTGATGGCCCGCGAGAAGGAGTAGCACGTTCGATGCGAAGCGGAATTCCGCTTCGACAAACGGAACTGACGCCCGGATAGCCGGAATTCCGCCTCAACTGAAGCCGGCCTCCATAGGTCTCCGCCAGTTCACTCTGTGCGGAGACAGTCAATGTCGGACATCGATAAGCTTCCTTCTGAGGGGTGCGTGCGCCTCTCGCAGATTCTTGCGCCGCGCGGCCCGGTGCCGGTCAGCAAGTCGACCTGGTGGGACGGCGTCAGGAAGGGCCGCTTTCCGCAGCCCATCAAACTCGGACCCCGCATCACGGCCTGGCATGTGGAGGACATCCGCGAGCTCGTGAAGTCCGGGATCGCGCGCTGATGGTCGGGAAGGCGCGCCCAAGCGGCCGCTCGTTGAAGTCCCACGCGACCTACACCATCGGCGAATTGGCGTTCGCGGTCGGCGCGCACCCGCGCACGATCGGCAACTGGCGGCGGAAGGGCTTGGAGCCAATCGACGATCGGCGGCCGCTCCTCTTCAAGGGAGCGGATGTGAAGGCGTTTCTTTCGCACCAGCGCAAGAGCAGGCGCCGGCCGTGCAAGGCCGGGGAAATCTACTGCTTCTCGTGCCAGGCGCCTCGCCGGTGCGAAGGGGGTCTTGCTGACCTCATCCGGCCTGCGGATGGCAACGGAATACCGCGCCTCGTCGGCTTCTGCGATGTCTGCGGAACATTGATGAACCGGTTTGTGAGAGCTGCGGATGTCAAGCGTGTCTGCGCAGGCCTCGATGTCGTCGAGCGCGCCGAGCCGAACGCATATCCCGGAGCAGGTGTCCCGCCTGAAATTGCATCTTCCAGCATGAGGAGCGACCGATGATGAAGTACAACGCGGAAAACGAGCGATTGAAGCGCCGCTATCTGCGATACCTTCGCAGCGCGAAAGGCTATGACGAGGCGACCATCGACGGGCACGCGCGGGCGATCGAGCGCTTCGAGGCCTACAACAAGCGGCGGTCGTTCAAGCTCTTCCGGATCGAACAGGCGATTGGGTTTCGCGAACGCCTCGCGTCGGAGAAGGCGGATGGCACCGACCGCCTGCTCTCGAAGGCCACCGTGCACCAGATTCTCAACGCGCTGCGGGCCTTCGTCTTCTGGCTCGCTGATCAGCCCGGTTACCGGTCTCGGGTCAGCTATTCCGACGCGGACTACTTCCGTCCGAATCTGCGTGACGAGCGCGCATCGAACGCGCGCCCTGAACGACCCGTTCCGACGCTGGAGCAGATCCGTCACGTCGTTGCCTCGATGCCGGCCTCGACCGAGATCGAGCGCCGCAACCGCGTGATGGTCGCCTTCGCCCTCCTCACCGGCGCCCGCGATCGCGCGATTGCGACCATGCGGCTCAAGCACGTGGATCTCGGCCAGGAGCGCGTTACACAAAACGGCGGCGAGGTCCACACCAAGGGCTCCAAGCTGATCGAGACGTGGTTTTTCCCGGTGGGCGACGACCTGAAATTGATTGTCGTCGATTGGGTCCGCTACCTCCGCGAGGAGAAGCACTTCGGGCCGAACGATCCCCTCTTTCCGCGCACGGCGGTTGCCCCAGGCGCGGATCGCAAGTTTGCCGCCGTTGGCATCGAGCGGGCATTCTGGCGCACCGCCGATCCGGTCCGCGATGTGTTTCGCGACGCGTTCGAGGCCGCCGGCCTTGCCTATTTTAATCCGCATTCGTTCCGGAAGACGCTCGCACAACTCGGCCAGCGCGTGTGCCGGACGCCGGAGGAGTTGAAGGCATGGAGCCAGAATCTCGGCCACGAGAACGTGATGACCACGCTGACGAGCTACGGGAAGATCGCGCCCCACCGGCAAGGCGAGCTGATCCGCGGCCTGTCACTGGAGCGCGAGAGCCGCGAGCGAGACGCCTTGGCCCAGCTCGTCCAGATCATCCGGGACAACCCCGGCATTGGCGACGTCCTGGTCGGCGAAGAGCAGGACTCGAAGCGTCAACCGAACTCGGTGTAGCCTGTCCATCCGACCGTGCTTTGCGGCCATCAGACGGGGACGACATTGTTCGAGCAGACCTTCAAAAATATCGACGACGTGCTGTGGAAGGAGGCCGGCTGCACCACCGAGCTCGACTATACCGAGCAGACCTCATGGATGCTGTTCCTGAAATATCTCGACGATCTGGAGGAAGAGCGGCGGATGCACGCCGAGCTGACCGGCGAGCGCTACGAGCCCATCCTCGACGATCGGCACCGCTGGGCAAGCTGGGCCGCGCCAAAGAAGGCGGACGGCACCTTCGATCACGACAACGCGCTGACCGGTGACGACCTCATCGACTTCGTGGACCGCGACCTCTTCCCCTATCTCCAGGGCTTTCGTGAGCGGACCGACGACCCCGACACCATCGAATACAAGATCGGCGAGATCTTTTCCGAGATCCGCTCCAAATTCCGCTCCGGCTACAGCCTGCGCGATGCGCTCGAACTCGTCGACGAGTTGCTGTTCGGGTCGAGCCAGGAAAAGCACGAACTGTCCCAGCTCTACGAAGCGAAGATCGCCCGCATGGGGAACGCCGGGCGCAACGGCGGCGAGTATTACACCCCGCGCCCGCTCATCCGCGCGATGATCCGCGTCATCGACCCCAAGATCGGCGAGCGCATCTATGACGGGGCGTGCGGCTCGGCCGGCTTCCTGTGCGAGGCGTTCGACTACCTGAAGCCCAAGGCGAAGTCGACGAGCGACCGGGCGCTCCTCCTCGGCTACACGCTCTATGGGCGCGAGAAGAAGAGCCTCGCCTATGTCATCGGCGTCATGAACCTCATCCTGCACGGGGTGCCAGCGCCCAACATCGTCCACACCAACACGCTGGCGGAGAATGTCGCGGGCCTGCAGGAGAAGGACCGCTTCGACATCGTGCTCGCGAACCCGCCGTTCGGCGGCAAGGAGCGCAAGGAGATCCAGCAGAATTTTGCGGTGAAGACCGGCGAGACGGCCTTCCTCTTCCTGCAGCACTTCATCAAGCGGCTGAAGCCGGGCGGGCGCGCGGCTATCGTCATCAAGAACACGTTCCTGTCCAACTCGGACAACGCCTCGCGGGCGCTGCGCGAAGAACTTTTGACGAGCTGCAACCTCCATACGATCCTCGACTGTCCGGCAAAAGTGTTTTTGGGCGCGGGGGTGAAGACCGTCGTCCTGTTCTTCGAGAAGGGGGCGCCGACACGGTCCATCTGGTACTACCAGCTCGCCCCCGGCCGCTCGCTCGGCAAGACCAACCCGCTGAACGATGCCGACCTGGCGGAGTTCGTGGAGCTTCAGAAGACGTTTGCGGAGGGGCCGCGGTCGTGGAGCGTGGCGCGGGACGCCATCGACCCGGCGACGTTCGACCTTTCGGTGAAGAACCCGAATGCGCCGGAAGAGGCGCCGCTGCGGGAGCCGGAGGACATCATTGCGGAGATTTTGGCGCTCGATGCGGAGAGCGCGGAGATTCTTGATGGCATCCGGGGGATGTTGTGAGCAAGTGGGAGACAGCGACACTCGGCGAAGTCTGCGATCTGATCAAACGCGGGGTTGCGCCGAAGTACATCGACGAAGGCGGAGCCGCTGTCCTCAATCAGCGATGCGTGCGCGATCATGCCGTTGATTACTCGTTCGCGCGCCGACACGACGTCGATGCGAAATCAGTTCCTTCTGACCGCTACATTCGTATTGGAGATGTGCTCGTCAACTCGACGGGCGTCGGAACCTTAGGCCGCCTTGCCCAGATCCGAGAAGAACCGCCAGAGCCGACCACCGTCGACACCCACGTCACGATCGTCCGGCCAACACCTGGCAAGTTCTTTTCGGATTTCTTCGGCTACATGCTGATCCAGATCGAGGATCAGATCGCCGCTAGTGGTGAGGGTGCGAGTGGACAGACCGAGCTCTCGCGGACAAAGCTGCAAAACGAGTTTCATGTCAGCTATCCTATAGAGCTGGCGGAGCAGAAGCGGATTGTGGCCATTCTCGACGCGGCGTTCGAGGGGATCGACACCGCGATCGCCAACGCCGAACAGAACCTCGCCAACGCCCGCGCGCATCCTCTTCCTCGCCGACCGCAACATCCTCGCCAACCAGGGCTACCTCTCGTTCTCCGCCTTCCCGCCCGACGCGCTCCTGCGCATCGCACCCGACGAGGTGCGCCGCATGAACGACCGCGCCCAGCGCCGCCGCGGCGAGGCTCCGATGGAACACGCCGCCCCCGCAAGGCTGCGCGCCGAGACGCGCCGCGTCCCGAAGAACGCCGCCGTCTTCTTCACGATCTTTCAGACCTTCATGACCGGCACCGACGAGAGCGGCGAGCCCGTCCCCTATTTCGGCGACTACCCGGCCGACTTCTTCGACCTCATCATCATCGACGAGTGCCACCGCGGCGGCGCCAACGACGAATCCAACTGGCGCGGCATCCTGGAACACTTCACGCCGGCCGTGCAGCTCGGCCTCACCGCGACCCCGCGGCGCGACGTCAACGCCGACACCTACCGCTATTTCGGCGAGCCCGTGTACACCTACTCGCTGAAGGACGGTATCAACGACGGATTCCTCACCCCGTTCCGCGTCAAGCAGCTCGCCACCACCCTCGACGACTACGTCTACACCTCCGACGACGACGTCATCGAAGGCGAGATCGAGGAAGGCCGCCGCTACGATGAGGGAGACTTCAACCGCGTCATCGAAATCCGCGAGGTGAAGAGTTTCGCGTGCGCACCTTCATGAACCTGATCGACCAGCGCGAGAAGACTCTCGTCTTCTGCGCGACCCAGACCCACGCCCTCGCTGTCCGCGACCTCATCAACCAGATGAAGGCGAACCCCGACCCCAACTACTGCGCCCGCGTCACCGCCAACGACGGTGCCCGCGGCGAACAGGCTCTTCAAAGGTTCCAGGACAACGAAAAGACGCTCCCGACGATCCTGACCACATCGCAAAAGCTCTCGACCGGCGTCGACGCCCGCAACGTCCGCAATGTCGTTCTGATGCGCCCGGTCAACTCGATGATCGAATTCAAACAGATCATCGGCCGCGGCACGCGCCTCTACGAGGGCAAGGACTATTTTACGATCTACGACTTCGTGAAGGCCTACGAGCACTTCAACGACCCCGAGTGGGATGGCGAGCCCATCGAGCCGGAGGCGCCCGCCCCATGCCCGCGCCCCGATGGCGGCGACGGACCGGCCGTTCCTCCCGAACCGGATGACGGCGGCGATGAGACCGACACCAAGAGGCCGGCGAAGATCGTCGTCAAGCTGGCGGACGGCAAGGCGCGGCAGATCCAGCACATGACCGTCACGACGTTCTGGAGCCCTGACGGCAAACCGATCTCCGCGGCGGAGTTCCTGGAGCGTCTTTATGGCGAGCTTCCGGATCTCTTCAAGGAGGAGGACGAGCTACGGGCGCTCTGGGGTGAGCCCTCGACGCGTCGCCGCTTGCTCGAAGGGCTCGCCGAGCGCGGGTTCGCCGACGAGCAGCTCGAAGAGATGCGCAAGATCATCGGAGCTGACCAGAGCGACATTTTCGACGTCCTCGCCTACGTCGCCTTCCAACTCGCGCCACTGACCCGATCCGATCGTGCCGAAGCCGCTCGCAACGTGATCCGGGACATCTACGACGACAAGCTTGCTGCCTTCCTCGAATTCGTGCTTGGCCAGTACGTCGCGGATGGCGAGCGCGAGCTCGACGACGCAAAGCTGCCTAGCCTTCTACAACTCCGATATAATGATGTTCGCACCGCCGGTGAGGCGTTGGGTGGCCTGGCTGCTGTCCGCCAGGCTTTCGTCGGATTCCAGCGCAACCTTTATCGCGCGAATTGACGGCACCGACTCAAAATGCGGGTACATTTGGGGGTATCTTTCCGCGAAGCGCGAAGGAAGACGCAATAATATCAATTGCTTATAGCATTTTTGCGGGTCCCAGTACTGAGCGTTTGTTGAAGACCGCCGCACGACTCGTTCGCCACGTCCGTTGCGCCGTCTTTCAGTTGGCCGAGGCGGCGCCCTCGTGCGTGTTCGCCGGCGTCCTCAACCGCATCAAGGGCCAGCGTGATCCATCTACCGAGGGGGCCCGCGCAACAGCGTTCCCACTCGCGAGGCGGTCCCGTCCGCGATACGTTGCCGGCTCAGGAGCCAAATGTTGCCGGATTCGATACTTCGGCGATCGGGTTGAAATGAGGATTGTCGGATGAGGCAGGCGATCATCCACATCCCCATGCACAAAACCGGCACCTCTTCGGTCCAACAGGCCTTCAAAGGTTATGATGACGGAACAATGCGTTATGTGCGCCTCGATGCTGCCAATCATAGCCATTCCATTTGTGCAATATTTCAAAATCCAAATAAAAAATCAGAAAGATTTAGTAGAGGTGGCTACAATAAGGATGTTTTTGCGCGAAGGGATCAGATAAAGGTAGATCTCAACCGTGAGCTGAAGTTGGACCGTCAGAAGTTCATTATTTCGGGCGAAGGGCTGGTGCATTTGTCAGCCAGGGAAATAGGGGTTTTCCTGAAGTTCCTCGAACGTCGCGATATCAAGGCAAATTTTGTCGCTTATATTCGCGAGCCAGTCGGTTTTAGCTCATCGAGCTTTCAGCAGCAGGTGAAGGCCGAATTCGCAAGGTTTCAATGTGTAAGGCCGCAGTACCGAGAGCGGTTCCAGCCATTCCTGGATGTTGCTGGCCCCGATGCAGTCGCTTTTGCCGATTTTTCGCGAGATCGGCTTCGCAATGGATCGATCGTGAGCGATTTTGCGCATCGCATCGGCGCCAATAGCGAAGGGTTGAAGGAGCATGCAGTCAACGAAAGCCTTTCGGCGAGCATGGTGGCCTTACTTTTTTTCTGGAACCGAGAGGAACTGAACAGGTCGAAGACATTGCAGCAATCCATGGCCCGGCGGGCAACCATCCGCTTTGTCGCCGAACAGTTCCCGGGCCGGTTCCGCTTCGATCAGGCTCTGGTTCGCGAAAGTATCGATGCACAGGATGTGCGTTGGATGGAACAGCAGTCCGGTTTGTCGCTGATGCCGTCGGACCTGTCTGACGGCGGCGGGAGCATCGGGTCCGAGGCGGATCTGGACGAATTGCGGCAGGCCGCGAGGCCGCCGCTGGCGCAGATGGCGGCAGCGCGCGGCGTCGAGGTACCTGCCGATGCCTCCACGTCGTCGGTCCTGACCGGCATGTACCAATCGTTCCTGATGCAAACGAAAAGCTGACAAAGACCGGAGCTTGCCTTTCGCAATTTAAACCACGCGTCGTGCAGTATCCAAAAAAGCGGTTTGGGCCACTCTGGCGCCGCTGCAGTTCCAGACAATCCGCAAAGGGCTGGAACTGGGTTCCCTCGCCTTTTCGCGAGCAGCATCAACTGTGACGGCGCCCCCGTTGGGGCGCACCTCGACATGAAAGCCTGGCACCTCGACGTCCCAAACCTTCAGCGGCTTGTCCGTTGGGGCGACAGCTTCCACCACCCGCTAGGTTACGCCGATCACCTGCCATAACCTCAATCATCCCGTTGGCCAGGCGCGTCAGATCCAATAGTCGGTGCCGTCGGCGAAGCTCAGGAACTCGACGTTTTCGAGCGTGTCGCTGCCTTCGTCCACACCGTCGCTGCCGCCGTCCGCTCTGTCTGTGACGACGACGGTGTCGCCGATGCGGTCGATCACGTAGTCTGTGAAGGCGCCGTTGTAGATGGCGGTGTCGTCGTCGGGACCGCCGTCGAAGATATCGTCGCCGACGCCGCCCTCCATCGTGTCCCTGCCGTTGCCGCCGTAGAGGGAATCGCCGCCGAGACCGCTGACGATGCTGTCGGCGCCATCGCCGCCCGAAAGGCTGCTTCCCGACCCTGAGTCCACCTCGAGCGTGTCGTTGCCGGCGCCGCCGTCCATGACGCTCTGGAACCAGCTCGTCAGGCTGTCGTTGCCCTCGCCGCCCAGCAGCGTGTCGTTGGAGTGGCCGTCCAGCGTATCGTCGCCGATGCCGCCGGTGAGGCTGCCGTTGCCGGCTGTGCCAGCCATCAAGCTGTCGTTGCCGGCCCCGCCGTCGATCGTGTCGTTGAGGAAGCCTGTGAGGGTGTCGTCGCCGTCCTCGCCGTAGAGCGCGACGGACTTGCTGTCTCTTGGAGCCCCCTTCTGGAGGAGGTCGTTGCCATCGCCGCCGTAGAGGGTGTCGGATCCGCGCAACGTGATGAGCGTGTCGTTGCCGGCAAGCCCGCGCACGACCTCGTCGCCGTCGCTGTCGTTCGAGAGGCTGTCGTCGCCCAACGTGCCGATGATGTCGCCCTCGAGATCGGCCGCGTCCAGCGTGGCGTCCGCGAACACGACGATCTCGACGTTGGTCAGCGAATCGCTTCCCTCGTCCAACCCGTCGCTGCCGCCGTCCGTGCTGTCGGTCACGACGATGGCGCCGTCATCGTTCGAGAAGGTGTAGTCCTCGAAGTTTCCGGCGTAGACGACTGTGTCCTCGTCGTCGCCGCCGTCGATGGCATCGTCGCCGTACCTGCCCTGGAGGGTGTCGTTGCCGGCGTCGCCGTCGATCGTGTCGTCGCCGGTGCCTGCGGTGATGCTGTCGGCGCCATCGCCGCCCGAAAGGCTGCTTCCCGACCCTGTGTCCACCTCGAGCGTGTCGTTGCCGGCGCCGCCGTCCATTACGCTCTCGAACCGGCTCGTCAGGCTGTCGTTGCCCTCGCCGCCCAGCAGCGTGTCGTTGGAGTGGCCGTCCAGCGTATCGTCGCCGATGCCGCCGGTGAGGCTGCCGTTGCCGGCCGTGCCGGCCGTCAAGCTGTCGTTGCCGGCCCCGCCGTCGATCGTGTCGTTGAGGAAGCCTGTCAGCGTGTCGTTGCCGTCCTCGCCGTAGAGCGCGACGGATTTGTTGTCTCTCGGGGCCCCCTTCTGGAGGAGGTCGTTGCCCTCGCCGCCGTAGAGGGTGTCGGATCCGCGCAACGTGATGAGCGTGTCGTTGCCGGCAAGCCCGCGAACGACCTCGTCTCCGTCGCTGTCGTTCGAGAGGCTGTCGTCGCCGAAGGTGCCGATGACATCGGCCAGGAGGTCCGCCACGGCGACGGTCTGGTCGGCGAACGCGAGGTACTCGATGCCCGTGAGGGAATCGCTGCCCTCGTCGACACCGTCCGAGCCCCCGGCGGCCGCATCGGTGACGAGGAGCGCGCCGCCCGCCATCGCGAAGCTGTAATCCGCGGCATTGCCGGCATAGACGGCCGTGTCGTCGCCCTCTCCGCCGTCGATGGTGTCGTCGCCGCCGCGGCCCTCGATGGTGTCCTCGCCATCGAGCCCGAAGATGAGCTCCGCCACCGCATCGACGCCCGTGAGGCTGTCGTTCCCGCCGATGCCGACGAGGCCGTCGGCGAAGGCGATCGTCTCGATGCCCCTGAGGGTGTCGCTGCCTTCGTCGACACCGTCCGAGCCCCCGGCGGCCGCGTCGGTGACGGTGACCGTGTCGGTGCCGATCGCGATGACGTAGTCGGCGTGGCTGCCCGCGTAGCGCGCGATGTCGGTTCCGGCGTTGCCGTCGATCGCGTCGTTGCCGGCGCCGCCGCTGATCTCGTCGTCTCCGTCGCCACCGAAGGCTGTGTCGTCACCGGCGCCGCCGGCGATCTCGTCGTCGCCGCTGCCGCCGAGGAGAAGGGTGCTGCTGTCGGACGCCGTGAGGGTGTCGGCACCCTCGCCGCCGGACACCACCGTCTTGGCCGGTGCCGCCGTCAACGCGTCATCGCCCACCTCGCCGAAAAGCCCGTCGGCGAGGTCGAAGGCGACGTCGGCGAACGCCAGCGTCTCGATGTCGGGATCCTCGTTGGACGCGGCGAGGAGCATGGTATCGACGCCCTCGTCGAGCCCGTCCGAGCCGCCGTCGGCCGCATCGGCGATCGTCAGCCAGACGAAATCGAACCACCCGACCGTCTGCGACCAGGTCTGGAGATCGTAGTCGGCCACATAGCCGTGGTAGGCTACCGTGTCGGTTCCCACGTCGCCATTCAGATCATCGTCACCGGCGCCGCCGAAGATGTAGTCGTCGCCGGTGTGCGCCAGGATCGAATCGTCGCCCGCCAGCGCGAGGATGAGCTCGGCCTCGGTGCCGCCGGTATAGCTGTCGGCGTTGTCCGATCCGACCCAGGTGGTGGTGACGGCCCCCGGCAGCGCCTGGTCAATGCTGACGGTCGCCGTGTCGCTCAGGGCGCCGTCGCTGATCGTGTAGGTGAAGCTGTCGCTGGCGAGGTAGCTGACGGGTGCGTCGTAGGCCACCGTGGTCGCGTCGGTGAGCGTCACCTCCGCGAGCGTGGGCAGGACGATCGTCTCGCCGATCGCGATGGCCTGCCCGTTGATCGCGGTCACCGTCAGCGCGTCGCCGTCGCCATCGATGTCGTTGGCGGCCACGTCGATGGCGACGTCGCCGTAGGTGGTGGTGGTCACCGTGTCGTCGACCGCCATCGGCGTGTCCGCGACGGGGGTCACCGTCACATCGATCTCGGTCTCGCTCGACGCGCCGAGCCCGTCGGTCAGCGTCAGCGTCAGCGTGCGCGCCTCGGCCGGCGCGTCGGACGTCGCGAAGGTGAGGTGCTCGACGAGGAGCTCAACCCGCGCGTCCGTCGCCTCCTCGAGGAGTTCGATCGCGAGTCCCGTCCCCGCCACCGTGGTGATCTGCGCGAACACCACGTCACCATCGGCGATGGCGTTCCCCGTCACGCTCAGCGCGCCGGCGGCCCGGATGCCCACCTCGTCCCCGTCGGCGAGACCCGTGACGGTGAGCAGCCCGCCGCCGAAGTCGCCATCGTTCGTGACGGTCACGTCGTCGTCGATCGCCACGACGTGGCTGTCGGTCGCGCTGTCGTCGACACCGTCGTCCTCGACATAGGCGAGCGGGTCCACGTTGCTCAACTCCGGCACCTGGTTGACGTCGAGGATGGTGACCGTGACCTCCTGCTCGTCCGTCAGCCCGCCGCTGTCGGTGACGAGGATGGTAAAGGCATCCTCGCCGAAGACGCCGGCGTCGGGCGTATAGGTGAAGGTGCCGGCGGCCTCGTCGAAAACCACCGAGCCGAGCGACGGCTCCGTCCCCGCCTTGATCGCATAGAGGAAGGTCGTGTCGTCCGCGTCGACGATGGTGATCGGCACGCCTTCGAGCGGCACGTCCTCGTCGGTGACGAGGCCGGAGGGCGCCGACATGGAGGGTGCGTCGTTCACCGGCTCGACGGTCAGTGTCACGGTGGCGGTGTCGGTGTTGTCCTTGCCGTCGTTCACCACGTAGGTGAAGCTGTCGGTGCCGAAGAAGTCGGCGTCGGGCGTATATTCGAACCCACCATCGGGGTTGAGGTCGAGCGTACCGTGCTCGACGTCCATCGCCACCTCGACAGTCAGTTCGTCGCCATCGCCGTCCGAATCATTGGCGAGGACGTTGCCTGCGATGACCTCATCCTCGTCGCCACCGAAGGCATCGTCGCCTGCCACCGGAATATCTTCGACCGGCGTGACGATGAAGGTGAAGGTTGCATAAGTGTAGCCCCCGGTTCCATCGGTAAATAGCACCGTGGACGAGCCAGTCCCATTGAAATTTTCATAGGGTGTGAAGTATTTTTGATAAAGTGTACCGCTAGCTCCCCATATTGACCCTCCCACTTCTTCGTCGAGGTAGGAATATCGAAGTGCGGTGCTGTCGGGGTTTTCCGGGTCATAGGCACCTTCCAGCGGGTTGAATTTCTCGGATTCTCCGTCTTCTTCCAGCGTGAAGGTCCGCTCCCATACGACGGGGCCGTCGTTCACGAAGTTGACGGTGATGAACACATCCGCCGTATCGGAATTGCCGTTCCCGTCGGAGATCTCGTACGAAAAGCTGTCTGGACCGCTGTACTCGGCATCCGGCAGGTATTCGAACGTCCCGTCGTCGTTGAGCGTCAACGTGCCGTTCACGACATCGTCCAGCAGCGTGACGGTGAGCGGGTCTCCATCGCCGTTGATGTCGTTGGCGACGACATCGATGATGAGCGCCACGTCCTCGTCCGTCTCCACGGTGTCGTCCACCGCGTCCACCCCGTCCTCCAAGTTGGTGACCGAGACGGAGACGGTCGCCGTGGCAAAGCCGCTGGTCGAATCCACGACCGTATAGGTAATCGTGTCGACGCCGAAGAAATCGACGTTGGGCGTGTAGAGGATCTTGCCGTCGACGATTTCTGCCGTTCCGTTTCCGGCAACGGCCTCGAAGATGGCGAGCGTATCGCCATCGGGGTCGGTGTCGTTGGCGAGGACGTCGATGGTCACCGCCACCTCTTCGTCGGTCGTCACGGTGTCGTCGGCCGCCGCCGGCAGCCCGTCGCCCTCGCCGGTCTCCGTCGCGCCGAGATCGGCCACCGCCGTACCGTCGCCGTCGCTGTCCCTGACGCGCGGGGTGCCGTCGGCGTCGCTCATCAGGAGGCCGGCGAGGGTGGTGAACACGTCGTC
>JAUIJH010000065.1 GCA_030431335.1 Alphaproteobacteria bacterium | reverse complement strand
GGGGAAGGAGAACCAGCGCTCGTAGTAGGCGATGCCGAGATAGGGCGTGAGCAGGCTCACCAGCACGATGAAGCCCACCGTCATGAGGGCGCACACCCAGGCGATGCGTCGGGCACGCTCCTGAATCTCGCCCTCCACCTTGAGATTGAGCCACGTCGCCCCCAGCAGCGCGTAGCCGGCCACCACGGCGGCTCCGCATACCACCGAGAACGGCGACAGCCACTCCAGCCAACCGCCCGAATAGGCCCGGCCCTCCACCGAGATGCCCTGCAACAGCGCGCCGAGGATCACCCCTTGCGCGAACGCGGCCATCGTCGAGCCGCCGATGAAGGCGAAGTCCCACAACGGCTTCCAGCGTTCGGTGCGCCAGCGGAACTCGAACGCGACGCCGCGGAACACCAGCGCCAGCAGCATCGCGATCACCGGCGGATAAAGCGCCGGCATGATGATCGCGTAGGCGAGGGGGAAGGCGGCGAACAGCCCGCCGCCGCCCAGCACCAGCCAGGTCTCGTTACCGTCCCACACGGGCGCGACCGAGTTCATCAACAGGTCGCGTTCGCTGCGTTTGGGAAAGAAGGGGTAGAGGATGCCGAGCCCCAGGTCGAACCCGTCCAGCACCACGTAGATGAAGATCGCCGTGGCGAGCAGCATCGCCCAGGCGATGGCGAGGCCGGGGGAGACGTTGACGCCGAGTTCGAGCGCGCTTGTGGTGACGTCGTTCATCGTCGTCTCCTATTCGGCCGGATGCGGCGAGTTGGCGGATTTCGCCGTCTGCATCGCCGGGGTGACGCCGGCGGTGCGGATCGGCCCTTCGTCGTCCTCCACGTCCGGCTCGGCATCCTGCGGAGGCTTCTTCATCAGGCGGAACATGTAGAAGACGCCCGCGCCGAACACGATGAAGTAGATGATGGCGTAGGCGATCAGCGAGGTGGCGACGGCGGGCGCGCCGACCGGCGACACGCTGTCGGCCGTGCGCAACACCCCGTAGACGGTGAACGGCTGTCGCCCCACCTCGGTGGTGATCCAGCCCGCGATCACCGCGACGAGACCGGACGGCGCCATCACCAGCGCCGATCGGTGCAGCCAGCGATTGGAGTAGAGCTGCCCCTTGAAGCGCGCGTAGAGGCTGAAGAGGCCGACGCCGAGCATCAGGAAGCCGAGCCCGACCATCACGCGGAAGGCGAAGAAGGGCAGCGTCACCGGCGGTTGATCCTCCAACGGGAACGCGTCCAGCCCCTCGACGGGATCGGTGAGCGTGTGGGTGAGGATCAGGTTGCCGATGACGGGGATGCAGATCGAATAGTCGAGCTTGCGGGCTTCGGCATTGGGAATGCCGAACAGGCATAGCGGGGTACGCCCGTCGGGGTAGCTGTCGTAGTGACCCTCGATGGCGGCGATCTTGGCGGGCTGATGGGCGAGCGTGTTGAGGCCCTGCGAGTCGCCCAGGAAGATCTGCACCGGGGTCACGACCGCGGCCATCCACATGGCCATCGAGAACATCGTCCTCACGCCCGGATTGCCGACCCGCCCCTTGAGGAGGTGGTAGGCGCCGACGCCGCCGACCACGAACGCCGTGGTGAGGTAGGCCGCCGTGACGGTGTGGGCGAGACGGTGCAGGAAGGACGGATTGAATATGATCGCGATCCAGTCCAGCGGCAGGAACTGGCCGTTCGCGCCGACGGTGTAGCCCGCCGGCGTGTGCATCCAGGAGTTCACCGCCAGGATCCAGGACGCCGAAATCGCCGTGCCGACGGCGACCATCAGGCAGGCGAACATGTGCAGGCCGTCGCCCACCTTCTCGCGCCCGAACAACATGATGCCGAGGAAACCTGCCTCCAGGAAGAACGCCGTCAGCACCTCGTAGGCCATCAGCGGGCCGAGCACCGGGCCCGTGCGGTCCGCGAACACGGACCAGTTGGTGCCGAACTGGTAGCTCATGGTGAGGCCGGACACGACGCCCATCGCGAAGGCGACGGCGAAGATCTTCACCCAGTACTTCCACAGCCGCAGGTAAGCCTCGTTACGCGTCCACAGCCACATACCGTTGAGCACGGCGAGGTAGCTCGCCAGCCCGATGGTGAAGGCGGGGAACAGGAAGTGGAACGCGACCGTGAAGGCGAATTGGAGTCGTGCCAGGAGAAGTGCATCGAACGATTCGAACATTTGTCCCTCCGAGTGGACACCTGGCGGATTTCAGAAATGTCTGAAATCACTGATACGCGGCCCGGGCCCTAGCGATCCATAGGCTTGATGTCGCATGCGCGCGTGATAGCTGCCAGACCGCCACGCCGCCGATCTTGCCTCGGCGAGCGGACATGGCCCAACCCGCGCGCCCTCGCGCGCCAAAATTGCCTTGTGTCGAAGAAGGGGAAAACGATCAAGCCGCCGGGGGGCCGCGAAGGCGGAATTTTGCCGACGGCGGGCGGGCTCGGTGGCGGCCGCGGCTATTCGGCGGCGGCGGCCTGGGCGAGAGCGCGGTTGGAGGCGGCCTGCTCCGTCAGCGGCCGGCCGAAGGCGGGTCCGACGCCGTAGCGCATGCCGACGGCGCGCATCTCGGCGGCTTCCTCGAGGGTGGTGAGGCCGCCGGCCATGGTGCGCGCGTCCAGCGTCGCCAGCATCTTGACCGTCGCCGTCAGAAACTTTTTCTGCCGCGGATTGGTGGCGATTGAGGCGGTGATGTTCTCGTCGAAGCGCACGCCGTCGAGCGCTAGGCGGTGCAGGTGCGGCAGGGCCGTCGTGCGCCGCGCGAAATCGATCAGCCAGGTGCTGGCTCCCACGTCGCGCAGGCGGCCGAGGAGCTGCACCGCGAACTCCGGGTTGCTCGACACCACGTCTTCGCGCACGCCGATTTGCAGCGCGCCGAAGTCGATCCGGTTGCGGGCGATGGACGTCTTCACGTCGCCCACCAGCTCGGAGCGGAAGGCGTCGGCGTGCGGCAGCGTCAGGAGCAGCGACAGCTCCTTGTTGGCCGTGCGCCAGGTGGCGATGGTCTGCGCGCAGCGCTCCAGCGTCGTCAGCGCGAGCTGGATCGCCACGTCCTCGTGCGCGGCGAGCTCCAGGAGCTCCGGCCAGGTGAGGGGGCCCTGCAGCGGGTGGTGCCAGGTGGGCAGCGCCTCGTAGCCGACGGTCTTGTCGTTGGCGAGGTCGCGGATCGGGCGGAACTGGATCTTGATCTTGTCTTCGCTGATGGCGCGCTTGAGGTCGCGCGCCAGCGAGCGGCCGCTCATGTTGAGGCGGCGCATCAAGGGGTCGAACATCTCGCCCCGGTCGCCGCCCTGGCGCTTGGCGCGGCGCAGGGCGAGCTCGGCGTTGTCGAGCAGCTCCGTCGCGCTTTCCGCCTTCAGGTCGATGCCGGCGATGCCGAGCGAGGCCTTGATCTCGATCTGCTCGTCCGCGAACGGGATCGGCGCGCCCAGCGTCTCGCGCACGCGGGTGACGAATTCCTCGATCTTGGTCGGGTCGGAGTAGATCAGGACGCCGAAGCTGTCGCCGGACAGGCGCGCGATGGAATCGTGCCGCTTGAGGATGCGGCTCAGCCGCCGCGCCACGGTGAGCAGCGCCGAATCGCCGACGGACTGGCCGAAGCGGTCGTTGATCTCGGCGAAATTGTCCGGGTTGACGATCGCCACGAACAGGCGTTGCGCGGTTTCCTCGTTGGACCACGCGCGCGCCATCTCGATGCGGTCGAGGAAGAGGTGCCGGTTGGGCAGGCCCGTCAGGTTGTCGTAGACGCTGTCGTGCATCAGCCGCTCTTCGACGGTCTTGGCCTCCGTCATGTCGTGCATGGTGCCGACGCAGCGCACGATCTCGCCCGCCATGCCGATCACCGGCCGCGCGCGCAGGCGGAACCAGCGGAAGTGCCCGTCGACGCCGCGCAGGCGGAAGAGGTCGTTGATGCGCCCCCGGCGCCGCTCCACCGCCGCGTCGAGCGTGGAGCGGAAGCGGTCGCGGTCCTGCGGGTGGACGATGACGAGCCAGTCCTGCGGCGGGCCCTGCAACTCGCCGCGCTCCAGCCCCAGCCGGTGCTCCACCTCCGCGCCGCACGAAATGCGGTCGCGCTGCACGTCCCAGTCCCACACGATATCGCCGGAGCCGGCCAGCGCCATCACGTCGCGCTCCACATCGCGCGCCAGCGCCGGCGCCAGGGTGCGACCCGCGAAGGCGTGCTGCATCACCGTGAAGCCGATCAGAAGCACAAGCAGGATGAGGCCGCCATTGAGCGCCGGCTGCACCAGGTCGTTGTCGATCTCGCCGGATACGGTGAGCCCCGCTCCCACGATCCAGGCGATCAGCAGCGCCCAGGTCGGCAGGATCATCACCGCGCGCTCATGCCCGCGGATCGCCGCGATCACGATGGCGACGAGCCCAACGACGGCCACCACCGCCAGCGTCACGCGGGCGATGCTGGCGGTCAGCACCGGGTCGAAGCTGGCGAGCCATGCCGACGCGATGGCCAGCGGCAACAGCGCCAACAGCGTGTAGGTGTTCCGCAGCCGCCAGCGCGTGATGTTGAGATAGGACAGGATGAAGGCCGCGAGCGCGAGCGCCAGCATCGCCTCCGCGAAGGCGCGCAGCACCGCGTCGTTGGGCAGCCTCGCCGACAGCACGTCGCCGAGGAAGGCGAAGTCGATCATCACGTAGCCGAACGCCACCCAGGCGAGCACCGCCGCCGAGGCGAACATCATCTGCCCCTTGAGCACGAACACCACGAGGAAGAACACGGCCAGGAGGCCCGAAATGCCCACCACGATGCCCTTGAACAGCGTGTAGGCGTTCTGGCTCTCGCTATAGGCCTCGCGCTGCCACAGGCGCAGCATCGGCAGGTTCGGCGTGGTCAGCTCCATCACGTAGGTGACGGTGGCGCCGGGATCGAGCGTGAGCAGGAAGACGTCGGCGTCGGCGCTCGGCAGCCGCTCGGGCGGAAAGCCTTCCGAGGGGGTGATGCCCGCGACGCGCTCGGCACCGAGATCGGGCGACAGCACGCCCGAGCCGGCGAGCCGGTGGTGCGGCGCCACCAGGAGCCGGTCGATCTGCTGGTTGCCGGGGTTCTGCAGGCCGACGATCGCCCAGTGCCGCGTGTCGGGGTTGGTGGGGCGCACCTCGATGCGCTGGACCACGCCGTCGAGGTCGGGCGCCGTGGAGACCTGCAGGTCGCCGACGGTGTCGAGCTGCAGCTCGGTATAGGGGCGCAAGTTGGTGACCGGCACCGTCTCGCCGATGGGGACTGCCTCGGCGGCCCGCGCGGCGGTCACGCCCAGGCCGATACCCGGGCTCGCGCCCAGGAGGGCGATCGCCATAAACACGAAAAACGCGATGCGTTGCATCAGTGGCCCCGCTCCAGCGGCGCGATGCTGTCGCCGGCGACGAGGCCGAACAGGACATGGTCGCGCCACGCGCCGTCGATGCACAGGAAGCGCCGCGCGTAGCCCTCTTCGGTGAAGCCGACGCGCTTCAAAAGGCGGATCGACCGCTCGTTGTGCGGCAGCGTCGCCGCCTCGATGCGGTTGAGCCCCAGCGTCTCGAAGCAGAACGGGATGATGGCGCGGACGGCGTCGCCCATCAGGCCCTGCCCAGCGTAACGCTCGCCGGCCCAATAGCCCATCGAGCACGACTGGGTGACGCCGCGCTTGACGTGCGCCAGCGTGATGCCGCCGACGAGGGCGTTGGTGTCGCGGGTGAAGACGAAGAAGGCGTAGCCCTCGTCGGCGCGGATCTCGCGGTGGTAGCGGCGCAAGCGCCGGCGGAACGCCATGCGCGTGAGATCGTCGCGCGGCCAGGAGGGCTCCCAGGGACGCAGGAAATGCCGGCTTTCCGCGCGCAGCCGGCTCCACTCGCCGTAGTCGTTCGAGATGGGCATCCTGAGTTCGGTGCGCTTGCTCGGCAGGCGCGTCGATTCGTTGAGGGCGGCAGCGCCGCGCAGCGTAGCAGGGCGCTGAAGCGCGCTCATGCGGCGCCCCGCAGCGCCGTCCCCTCGAAGCGTGCCCGCACGGCCTCCAGCGACGTGTCGTCCTTGGCGCCGACGCTGACGAGCGTCGGCGGGCTGAGGTTCAGCTTGCCGAAGAACGCGCCGATATCGGCCACGCTCACCCGCTCCAGCATTTCGATGCGCTCTTCCTTGCTGACGAGACGGCCGTGGATCATCGCGTTGCGCGCGACGGTCGTCATGCGGGCGGCGCAGCTCTCGCGCGACATCAGGAGGCCCGCCCGAAGCTGGGCCTTGGCGCGGGCGAGTTCGGCCGGGGTGATGGACTGGCGCGCCGCGGCGAGCTCGTCGGCGACCACGTCGGCCGCCTCGCCGAGGGTTGCCGGCTCGGTGGCGAAGTGGATGGCGAACAGGCCGCTGTCGGCGAAGGCCCAGTGGAAGGCGGAGGTGTCGTAGACGAGGCCGCGATCTTCGCGCAGCGACTGGAACAGGCGCGAGGACATGCCCCCGCCCAGCACCATCGCCGCGAGCTGCGCCACGACGGCCTCGTCGGCAGCCGCCGGCACACCCTCGAAGCCGAGCAGCCACTGACACTCGGACGAGTGGCTCGCCTCGCTGTAGGCTCCCCCGGTGTACTGTGCCCTCTCACCTTTATCCGCCGCGCCTTCTGGCATTGCCGCGAACGCATCGGCGACCGCGGTCACGAACGCATCGTGATCGATTGCGCCCGCGGCGGCAACCGTCATCGCGCCGGTGCGGTAGTGGCGGCCGAAGAAGTCGCGCAGGCGCGCCTCGCCGATGCCGGTGACCGAGGCGCGGCTGCCCAGGATGCGCCGGCCGAGCGGCTGGGCGCGGAACGCGGTCTCGGGAAAGGCGTCGAAGGCGCGGTCCTCGGGGACGTCCTCCGCGGCGCCGATCTCCTGCAGGATCACGTTGCGCTCGCGCACGATGTCGGCTTCGGCGAACAGGGGGTCGGTCAGGATGTCGGCGAGGATGTCGAGCGCCAGCGGCACGTCCTCGGCCAGGACGCGCGCGTGGTAGGCGGTGGTCTCCACGCTGGTCGCCGCGTTGATGTCGCCGCCGACGTCCTCGATCGCCTCCGAGATCGCCCGCGCGCTGCGCCGCCGCGTGCCCTTGAAGGCCATGTGCTCCAGGAAGTGGGCGATGCCGTGCTCGTCCACCAGCTCGGTCCGCGCGCCGGCCTCGATCCACACGCCCAGCGCGGCCGAATCCACATGCGGCATCCGGTCGGTGACGACGGTCAGCCCGTTGTCCAGTCGCGTCAGCGCCATCATGCCGCGGCCGCGCGGGTGCGTTCCAGGATGGTCTGCGCGACCGCCTCGGTGGTCGCCGGCACCTTCACCATGCGTTCGCGCTCGGTGAGAGCGCGGGCGAGGCGCTCGGGCACCTGCGGGCGAATGCCGCAACCGGCCTCCACCGCGTCGGGGAACTTGGCCGGGTGCGCGGTCGCCAGGGTGATCAGCGCCACGTCGTCGTCCAGCACGCACTCGCGCGCCGCCTTGAGGCCGACCGCCGTGTGCGGGTCGACCACCATCCCGGTCTCGCGATAGACGGCGCCGATGGTCTCGCCGGTCTCCCTGTCGTCCGCACGGCCGGACGAAAACAGTTTCAGCATCTCGGTGCGCTCCGAATTGGTCAGCGCGAAGCCGCGCCGCGGCACCGCCAACAGCCGCTCCTTCACCGAGGCGGCATTGCGGCCTGAAAGATCGAACACCAGGCGCTCGAAGTTGGAGGACACCTGGATGTCCATCGAGGGCGAGGTGGACGGCGCGACCCGGCCCGGCTCGTAGCGGCCCGTGCGCGTCAGACGATCGAGGATGTCGTTCTGATTGGTGGCAATGACAAGGCGTTCGATCGGCAGACCCATCTCGCGGGCCACGTAGCCGGCGAGAATGTCGCCGAAATTGCCCGTGGGAACGGAGAAGGCGACCCGCCGGTGCGGCGCGCCGAGGGCGAGGGCGGAAAAGATGAAATAACTGATTTGCGCCGCGACGCGCGCCCAGTTGATCGAGTTGACGCCGCTCATGCCGACGCGCTCGTTGAAGTCGCGGTCGACGAACAGTTCCTTCACGATGCGCTGGCAGTCGTCGAAATCGCCCTCCACCGCGAGGGCGTGGACGTTCTCGTCGGCCACCGTCGTCATCTGCCGGCGCTGCACGTCGCTGACGCGCCCGTCGGGGTAGAGGATGACGAGGTCGATGGCGCTTTTGCCGCGGAAGGCGTGGGCGGCGGCGGCGCCGGTGTCGCCGGAGGTGGCGGTGATGATGGTGGCGCGCCGGCCGCGCTCTTCCAGGATGCGATCCATCAGCCGGGCGATGGTCTGCATCGCCACGTCCTTGAAGGCGAGCGTGGGGCCGTGGAACAGCTCCAGCACGAAGTCGCGCGGGCCGATCTGCACTAGCGGCGTGCGCGCCTTGTGGCAGAAGGTCGCCATCGCGGCGTCGATGTCGGATTTGAGCGCGGCGTCGTCGATGTCGCCATCGGCGTAGGCCGACAGCACCGCGAGCGCCACGTCCTCGAAGGGGCGGCCACGCAGCCCCGCGAGCGCGTCGCTGGACAGCGTCGGATAGGCCTCGGGTACGAACAGGCCGCCATCAGGCGCCAATCCCGCTAGCGTGGCGTCGGAGAATCGCAGCGGCGCGGCGCCGCCGCGGGTCGAGACATACTGCACAGGGGGGTCGTCCTTCCTAATCCCCTGTCAGAAGACCTTCACCGTGCCCTCTGTCAACTCTTTGACCGATCTCAAGCGTGGCCCGCAACGGCGGGCATCAGGCGCGGGTCGAAGCCGAGCTTTGCGACGGCGCGGTCGTATTTCATGTCCAGGTCGGCGTCGAAGATGAGGTCGTGATCGGCGGCGCAATGCAGCCATCCATTGTTGGTGATCTCCTGCTCGAGCTGGCCCGGCGCCCAGCCGGAATAGCCGAGCGCCAGCAGGGCGTGGCTCGGCCCGCCGCCGCGCGCGATGGCGCGCAGGATTTCCACCGTCGCGGTGAGGCACACGTCGCCGGACGTCACCAGCGTCGCCTCTTTGAGGCGGAAATCCGGCGAATGCAGCACGAAGCCGCGCCCCGTCTCCACCGGGCCGCCGGTGTGCACCGGCACGCGCAGGGCCGATTCGGGTAGGCGGATATCGTCGTCGTCGATGACGTTGAGCTGCGTCAGCAGGTCCACGAAGGAGACGTGCGTCGCCGGCTTGTTGACGATGATGCCCATGGCACCGTCCGCAGAATGCGCGCAGATGAACACCACCGCTTTTTCGTAACGCGGGTCGCCGATCTGCGGCATGGCAATGAGACATTGCCCTTCGAGGTAGCCTTCCGTTCCCTGCATGACAGAGGCACTCCCATCCAATAATGCACCCTAGCACAAAGCATGCCCCTCCAAGAGAGGGGTCGTCATGTTGCGCCGGTTGAATTACAACGCACGACAACACCCAAGTGGATCCCTGGAGTGAAACATGACGATTGCCGTCGGTGACCGCCTGCCCGAAGCCACCTTTAAGATCATGACGCCCGATGGCCCCTCGCAAATAACCACCGAGGAACTCACCGCAGGGCGCAAAGTGGTGCTGTTCGGCGTGCCGGGCGCCTTTACGCCCACCTGCGACCGCAACCACCTGCCCGGCTTCCTCAACCGGCTCGACGAATTCAAGACCAAAGGTATCGACGAGGTCGCGGTGGTCTCCGTCAATGACATGTTCGTGATGGAGGCCTGGGCGAAGTCTTCCGGCGGTGCCGGCAAGATCACCTTCCTCGCCGACGGTTCGGCCGAGTTCACCCGGGCCGCCGGCCTGGAGCTCGACGCCACCGGCTTCGGCATGGGCGTGCGCTCCAAGCGCTACTCGATGCTGGTGGACGACGGCGTGGTGAAGGTCCTCAACATCGAGGAGACCGCGGGCGAAGCGAAGAAGTCCGGCGCCGACGCGCTCATCGAAGTGGTGTGAGCGTCACCGACGACCCGAACCTCGCGGGCGCCTTCGCCAACCGATCGGCCGACGACGCGCGCACCTTCTACGACGGTTGGGCGGCGACTTATGATGGCGAGAATCTCGCCAAGGGCTTCCGCCTGCCGTTCGTCGGCGCGATGGCGCTGGCCCGCCACCTCGCGCCGGACGCGGGCCCGGTGCTGGACGGGGCCTGCGGCACCGGCCTCGTCGGCGAGAGCCTGGCCCTCTTCGGCTACCGCCTCACCGGCTGCGACCTGTCGCAGAGGATGCTCGCCGCCGCCGCGCGCATCGGCGCCTATGCGGCGCTCGACGAGGCCGACCTGACGGCGCTGCCCTATGCGGACGATGCCTTCGCCGGCTTCATCTCCATGGGGGCGACCGGGCCGGGCCATGCGCCGCCGGCAGCCCTTGCCGAGCTCGCCCGCGTCACCCGGCCGGGCGGCATCGGCGTCTTCAGCCTGCGCGAGGACACCTACGAAGGGCAGGGCTTCGCCACCGCGATGGCCGAGCTCGTCGCAGCCGGCACCTGGCGCGAATGCCATGTCACGGGCGCCTTTCGCAGCTATTTGCTGGGCGAGGAGCACCTTTTCTCCCGCGTCGTGACGGTGGAGGTTCTGCGCTGAACTCGTGGCTCGCATCGGCCGCCGGTTTTGTGTAATGAAGCGCCCATGGTCCGCCTGCAATCCATAAGCATTCGCCGAATTGCGAGCCCGTCCGCCGATCAGGAGCCGTCGGCGGGGCGGGGTGTGTCGCGTCACTGACGGCTTCACTGGTGGTGTCGGCCCTTCGCCGGCAGGGACAGGCGGGGCAGCCGCAGGCATCTGGCCGCAGCGCCCCAAACAATGCGTGAAAGCTATTGACGATGAGTGAGACCCTTGACGCGGCCGCGGGCGAGGAGCGCGACTACTCCAAGACCCTCTACTTGCCCAAGACCGAATATCCGATGCGCGCGGGCCTGCCCAAGAAGGAGCCCGGCATCCTCGAAGGCTGGGCCGACCTCTACGAGCGCCAGCGCGCCGCCGCCGCGGGCCGCGAGAAATTCGTGCTGCACGACGGGCCGCCCTACGCCAACGGCAACATTCATATCGGCACCGCGCTCAACAAGATCCTCAAGGATTTCGTCGTCCGCTCCCACCAGATGCTGGGTTTCGATTCCAACTACGTGCCGGGGTGGGACTGCCACGGCCTGCCCATCGAGTGGAAGGTAGAGGAGGCCTACCGCGCCGCCGGCAAGAATAAAGACGAAGTGCCCGTGGTGGAGTTCCGCCGCGAGTGCCGCGAGTTCGCGGAAAAGTGGCTCGACGTGCAGCGGGCGGAATTCAAGCGCCTCGGCGTGATCGGCGATTTCGCCGACCCGTACATGACGATGAGCTTTCTCGGCGAGGCGCAGATCGCCCGCGAGCTGATGAAGTTCGCCACCTCCGGCCAGCTCTATCGCGGCTCCAAGCCGGTGATGTGGTCCGTCGTGGAGCGCACCGCGCTCGCCGAAGCCGAGGTCGAGTACCACGACTACCAGTCGGACACGATCTCCGTCGCCTTCCCGGTCGCGAACGTCAGCGAAACGGCGCTCAACGCCATGCGCGCCAACCCGTCCGAACGCGGCTCGCCGGAAGACGAGGCGGCCGTCACCGACATCCTCGCCGCCTCGATCGTCATCTGGACCACCACGCCGTGGACGATCCCCGGCAACCGCGCCATCGCCTACGGTCCCGGCCTGTCCTACGGCCTTTACGAGGTGACCGAGGCCGCCGCCGACAACTGGGCGAAGCCCGGCGCGCTCTACGTCGTCGCCGACGCCCTCGCCGAGACCCTGTTCAAGGACGCCCGCGTCGCCGCCTATGTGCGCCGGGACGATGTGCCCGCCGTGCTCCTCGCCGGCGTCACGGCGCGCCACCCGCTCGCCGAGGCCGGCCTCGGCGGCTACGATTTCACCGTGCCGCTGCTCCCCGGCGACCACGTCACCGACGACGCGGGCACCGGCTTCGTCCACACCGCGCCCGGCCACGGCGTGGAGGACTTCGAGGTGTGGATGGACGCCAAGCGCCACCTCGAGGCCGCCGGAATCGACACGAAGATTCCCTACACCGTCGGCGCGGACGGCCGCTTTACCGAGGAGGCCCCCGGCTTCACCGGCAAGGCCGTCATCACCGACGCGGGCAAGAAGGGCGACGCCAACCAGGCCGTCATCGACGCGCTCGTCGCCGTCGGCGCCCTCGTCGCGCGCGGCCGGCTGAAGCACCAGTACCCGCACTCGTGGCGCTCCAAGAAGCCGGTGATCTTCCGCAACACGCCGCAGTGGTTCATCGCCATGGATAAGGACCTCGGCGACGGTTCCACCTTGCGCAAGCGGGCCTTGAAGGCCATCGACGACACCGATTTCGTGCCGCCCGCCGGCCGCAACCGCCTGCGCGGCATGATCGAGAACCGACCCGACTGGGTGGTCTCGCGCCAGCGCGCCTGGGGCGTGCCCATCACCGTGTTCGTCCACAAGGCGACCGGCGAGATCCTGAAGGACGAGACCGTCAACGCCCGCATCGGCGAAGCCTTCGAGGCCGAAGGTGCCGACGCATGGTTCGTGGACGGGGCCGCCGCCCGCTTCCTCGGCGCGGACCACGACCCGGCCGACTACGAGATGGTGACCGACATCCTCGATGTCTGGTTCGATTCGGGCTCCACCCACGCCTTCGTGCTGGAGAAGCGGCCGGACCTCAAATGGCCCGCCGACGTCTACCTCGAAGGCTCCGACCAGCATCGCGGCTGGTTCCACTCCTCGCTGCTGGAAGCCTGCGGCACGCGCGGCCGCGCGCCCTACGACACCGTCGTCACCCATGGCTTCACCATGGCCGAGGACGGGCGCAAGATGTCCAAATCGCTGGGCAACACCGTCGCCCCGCAGGACATCATCAACCAGTACGGCGCCGATATCCTGCGCCTGTGGGTGGCGAGCCAGGACTATACGGACGACCAGCGCATCGGCCAGGAGATCCTGAAGGGTGTCGCCGATGCCTACCGCAAGCTCCGCAACTCGCTGCGCTGGATGCTGGGCACCCTGGCGCACGACGAGGGCCAGCCCCTCGACGCGGCGGGCGCCCCGCAGCTCGAGCGGCTGATGCTCCACCGCCTCGCCGTCCTCGATGGCGAGGTGCGCGAGGCTTACCGCCGCTTCGACTACGGCCACGTCGCCCACACGCTGATGAATTTCGCCAACGTGGAGCTGTCGGCCTTCTATTTCGACATCCGCAAGGACGCGCTCTACTGCGACGCGCCGTCCTCGCAGCGCCGGCAGGCCGCGCTCGCCACCGTGCGCGTGATCTTCGGCGCGCTGACCCGCTGGATCGCGCCTATCCTGCCGTTCACGGCGGAGGAAACCTGGGCTTCGGCCGGCAACGCGACGTCCGTCCACCTGGAGCTCTTCCACGAAATTCCAGCGGCCTGGCGCGATGACGACCTCGCCGCCGCCTGGGACAAGGTGAAGCGCGTGCGCCGCGTCGTCCTCGGCGCGATCGAGGTGGAGCGGCGCGAGAAGCGCATCGGCTCCTCGCTGGAGGCGCATCCGGTGGTGACCGTCGCCGATGCGGACCTCCTCGCCGCCGCCCGCGCGGTGGATTTCGCCGACGTCGCCATCGTCAGCGCTATCACGCTGACGGAGGGCGCGCCGGAGGCCGGGGCCTTTACGCTATCGGAGGTGCCGGGCGTCGGCGTTACGGTGGGCCGCGCCGAGGGCCGCCGCTGCGCCCGCTCCTGGAAGGTGCTGCCCGAGGTGGGCAGCGACCCGCGCTATCCGGACCTGTCGCCGCGCGATGCCGCCGCGATGGCCGAAATCGACGGACGCGCCGCCTGAGTGCCGCGGCGATGACGACGGCTCCCATGCGGCGCATCGGTCTTGCCATCCTGGCCGCCGTCGTCATTGCCGACCAGCTGACAAAGCTGTGGGTGCTGCACAGCACCGCGCTGGCGGCGGGCCCGCTCCGCCTCACGCCCTTCATGGATATCGTGCTGGTCTGGAACCGCGGCATCTCCTACGGCCTGTTCCAGGCCGAGGGGGCCGGCCGCTGGATCCTGGTCGGCCTGACCGTGGTGGCGACCGTGGCGCTCGCCGTCTGGTTCGCGCGGGCGCGCCACCCGCTCGTCGCCTACGGGCTCGCGGCCATCATCGGCGGCGCGATCGGCAACCTCATCGACCGGCTCGCCTACGGCGCGGTTGTGGATTTCGTCCACCTGCATGCGTTCGGCTACTCGTGGTACGTCTTCAACGTCGCCGACGCGGCCATCGTCCTCGGCGTGGCGGCGCTGCTGATCGACGGCTTTTTAGTGAAGCGCAGAGACGTTCATTAACCGCGGTCTCAGAGTGTGCTTTTCGCGCACCACTTGTGACCGAACTGCCACAGACATGGGTGCGGGCGGTTGACTGTCCGGCCCGTGGGGGCGATGGCTGAGAGTGGTTTGGCGGGTAACCGCAACACCAGTTGGAGTATGGCTATGATGCGATCGATCCTCGCGGTCATGGTGTTGGGTCTCGCGCTTGCGGGCTGCAACACCTCGTACAACTATTTCGAGGACGATACGGAAGGCGCGCCGGATCCCGGCCCCTTCAACCTCGCACAGACGCTGATGCAGCACGCCGGCGTGGTGGAGAAGGAAAAGGCGCGCGTCGCCTACAAGCCGCGCGCTCCGCTGGCGATGCCGCCGAGCTCCGATCTGCCCACCCCTCAGAGCCGCAAGGAAAAGAACGAGGCCGAAGTCGCCGTCAATTTCCCGACCGACCACGAGGACCAGGAAGCCGAGCGCAAGGCCAAGCTCGAGACCGCGCTCGCCGGCAACGACGACCCCAGCGCCTTGCGTGACGATGACAACGCGGTGACCAACCAGAAGTACGCCCGCCTTCCGGCCGAGGCACTGGCCCAGCCGCCCGAGCGCACCGACAACTCCGAAGTGTTCCGCGACAAGAACGAAATCGACACCATGAAGCAGATGCGCGCGAACCTGACGTTCCGCCGTCCCGGCCAAGCGGTGTTGACGGAGGAGGGCGGGGCCGCTCCGCGCAAATATCTGATCCAGCCGCCCGACGAGTATCGCACCCCTGCCGAGACGGCTGCGCTGCCGGACGAGGGCGATATCGAGAATTCGGAGTGGATCAAGAAGCAGCTCTACCGCAACGCTCCGGGCAAGGCTCACACCTACGTCCCGAACTGATACGTCCCGAACCAACGCCGTCCCGACGGCAGTTTCGAAAGGCCGGAGCCCAGCGCTCCGGCCTTTTTTGTTGGGCGCCGCGCCCGCCGGCCTTCTTGGGGCGCGCCACACGGTTCGGCCGCTCACCGAGCCGGACCCGGCCGCATTCGTCGCGATCCGCCGCCACGGGCCTCCGCCAATGGCTCCGACGGCCAAAAACTACGGGTTCCGGCGTTTTCGTCCGGCCTCGCGATCTCTAGGATCCTGCCGCGGCCAAGAACTGCGCTGCGCGACGGGAGGCGGACGGCCATGCCATTCCTAGCCAAGATCGCCATGCTGTCGGTCGTCTTCATCGACATCATGGGGCAGGGACTGCTGTTTCCCATCGTCGACACGCTGGTGATGGACCCCAAGACGGCGTTTCTGCCGGCGGGGACCACCGAGGGCGCGCGCCAGTTCAGCTACGGCCTCGTAATCGGCACCTTCTTCCTGGCCTGGTTCCTCGGCGCACCCTACATCTCACGCCTGTCGGACACCGTCGGCCGCAAACCGGCCATCCTGGTGTGCCTGTTGGGGGCGTTCGCCGGCTATGCGCTGACCCTGGCCGCGCTCTACGCCGACAGCCTGGTGCTGCTGCTGATCGGGCGCGCCGTCACCGGCTTCACGGCCGGCAACCAGCCCATCGCCCAGGCCGCCATGATCGACGGCAGTGCCGACGAGGCCGACCGCGGCCGCAACATGGGCTACATCATCACCGCCACGAGCGCGGGGCTGCTCGGCGGCCCGCTGATCGGCGGCCTCGCCTCCGATCCCGCCATCCTCGGCCGCTTCGCCAGCCTGGAGCTGCCGTTCTACATCGCGCTGGTGCTGGTGGCCCTGTCCGGGCTGCTCGTGATCACCGCCTACCAGGATGTGCGCCGCGAGCGCGGCCGGTTCGAGTTCCACGCCCTCGAGATCATCCTCGTCCTGGTACGGATCCGCCACTATCCGCTGGTGATCCGCGCTTCCATCGTGCTCCTGTTCTTCCACATCACCAATTTGACGTTCTACATCTTCATCAGCAATTACATGGAGAATAGATTCGGTTACGGCACGTTCGGCACGTCGATGGTCATGTTCACCATCGGGGCGTCGCTGGCGTTCTCCAGCGCCTTCCTGGTGGTTCCCGCGCAGAAGCATCTCGACAAGAAGACCATCATGGCCATCACGTTTGCCATCTGGTTCTGCTGCGCGCTGGGAATGGTGACGTCGCCGTTTGCACTTCTGTGCTTCGTCTATGTGTTCTGCTTCTACTTCGTATTCGGCATCGCCTACCCAACCATGATGTCGATCTTTTCGATGACCGTCGGCGACGACGAGCAGGGCTGGGTCATGGGCATCACCCTCGCGGTGTTCACGCTGGTGGGCGGGGTGATGTCGCTGATCGGCGGATGGCTCGATTCCATCGATATCGCCATGCCGTTCTACATCATCATGGGCGCGGCGGTGGTGGCCGTCGTGGTGATGCAGATCGTCTGGCGCCATGCGTCGATGGAACGGCTGATGCGCAAGGTCGGCGGGTGAGGCTGCGGCACACCGCCGCCGCCGCCTTACCAAAACTTCAGTTGGCCATCGCCGTCCGCGGCGCGCATAGCTAGGGTCGGACCATTGACAGGACCATGCTGATGCTCGCGAACTGGTGCAAAGCCTCACTAGGACTGGCCGTTTTCATGACGCTTGCGATCCCCGTCAACGCCGAGCCCGTGGACCTGGGAGATCTCGTGATCGCTCCGGACGCGCAGGCTTTCCGGCTCGACAACGGCCTCGAGGTGGTGGTGATCCCCGATCGCCGCGCGCCCATCGTGACCCACATGATCTGGTACCGGATCGGCTCGGCCGACGAACCGTCCGGCAAGTCGGGCATCGCCCACTACCTCGAACACCTGATGTTCAAGGGCACCGAAAAGAACCCCGGCAACACCTTCTCCGCCCTGGTCGCACGGGTCGGCGGCAGCGAGAACGCCTTCACCTCCAACGACTACACCGCCTATTTCCAGCAGGTCTCCAAGGAGAACCTGCCCGACATGATGGCGCTGGAGGCAGACCGCATGCGCGGCCTCGTCCTGTCGGAGGCGGTCAGCGCGCCCGAGCTGAACGTGGTGCTGGAAGAACGCCGCGCCCGTGTCGAGACGCGCCCGTCGGCCGAACTCAGCGAGGCGGTGGACCAGGTGCTCTTCGTCAACCACCCCTACGGCGACCCGGTGATCGGCTGGCCCGACGAGGTGGCGAACCTCACCCACGACGACGCCATCAATTTTTATCGCGATCACTACCGCCCGGCCAACGCCGTCCTCGTCATCGCCGGGGACGTGACCGTCGACGAGATCCGCACCCTGGCGCAGGAGACCTACGGCCAGATTTCCGACGGCAATCCGGCGACGGTGCGGGTGCGCCCGCGCATGCAGACGCTGCGCGCCAGCCGCACCGTGGAATTGCGCGATGCGCGCGTCCAGCAGCCCTCCACCCAGATCTCCTGGCTGGTGCCGAGCTACACCACCGCCGAGCCCGGCACGGGCGAAGCGCTCGACGTGCTGGCCGAGATCCTGGGCGGCACCAACACCAGCCGCCTCTACAAGGCCCTGGTGCGCGAGGAGAATCTCGCGACCTCCACCGGCACCTGGTACCAGTCCAGCGCGCTCGACGAGACGCGGTTCGTCTTCTACGCCACCCCGCGCGACGGCGTGCCGCTGGAAGCCATCGAGGCGCGCGCCCGTGAGATCATCGCCGACATCGCCGAGAACGGCGTCAGCGACGAGGACGTGGCCCGCGCCAAGACCAGCGTGCTCGCCAGCGTGATCTTCGCGCAGGACAGCCAGTCGACGCTGGCGCGCATCTTCGGCGCCGCGCTCGCCACCGGCTCGTCCGTGTCGGATGTGCAGAGCTGGCCGTCCCGCATCACCGCCGTTACCGCCGACGACGTGCAGAACGCCGCCAAGAGGTGGCTTTCTGAGAGCGGCACGGTCACCGCCCGGCTGTTGCCGGACGGCACCGAAAAGCCGGAACGCTCGTAATTCGGTTGGGCCGCGCCCAGTGAGGCAGCGGCCGGAAAAGGAAAATTTCCGATGTTCCGTGTCATAAACCGTGCCATCGTAGCGGGCCTGTTCTTACTCGCCTGCGCCGGGAGTGCTTCGGCCATCACCATCGAAAAAGTCACCAGTGACCGCGGGATCACCGCCTGGCTCGTCTCCGACGACACCGTTCCGGTGGTCGCGGTGGACGTGGCCTTCGCCAATGCCGGATCCACGCAGGATCCCGCGGGTAAGGCCGGCCGCGCCAACCTGATGGCTTCGGTGCTGGACGAGGGGGCGGGCGAGTACGATTCGTTCGCCTTCCAGAGCGCCCTGCAGGACAACGCCGTGCGCCTCACCTTCGAGGCCTCGCGTGACCATCTCTACGGCGACATGCGCACGCTTTCGTCCAACGTCGACGAGGGGTTCGAGTTCATGCGCCTGGCGCTGATGGAGCCCCGCTTCGACGAGGAAGCCATCGCCCGCATGCGCGCCCAGATCACGACGGGCCTGCGCCGCGACCTCAACGACCCCGACGCGGTGGCCGCCCGGCTGTGGTCGCGCACCGCGTTTCCCGATCATCCCTACGGCGTCCCCTCGGACGGGACCCTGGAGAGCATCGCCGCCATCACGCGCGACGATATCGCCGCCGCCCACGATTCGGGCTTCGCCAAGTCCAACCTTTACGTGGCCGTCGTCGGCGACATCGACGCCGAAACGCTGAAGCCGCTGCTCGACAAGGCGTTCGGCGACCTGCCCGACGAGCCCTCGCTCACCCCCGTCGCCGAAATCGAGCCGGCCGGCGGCCTCACCGTCAACGAGACGCTGGCGACGCCGCAGACCTCGATCCGCTTCGGCGGGCCTGGCCTGACGCGCGAGGATCCGGACTTTATCCCCGCCTTCGTGATGAACCACATCCTGGGCGGCGGCACCTTCTCGTCCTGGCTGTTCGAGGAAGTGCGCGAGAAGCGCGGTCTCGCCTATTCGGTCTACTCCTACATGGCGCCGTACGAGCACACCGCCGTGTTCGGCGCCGGCACCGCCACGCGCAACGACCAGGCGGACGAGGCGATCGAGGTGATCCTCTCCCAGTTCCGCAAAATGGCAAGCGAGGGGCCTACGGAGGAGGAGCTGGCGGACGCCAAGGCCTACCTCACCGGTTCCTATGCGCTGCGGTTCGGCTCCTCCAGCTCCATCGCGCGCCAGCTCCTGTTCCTGCAGCTGGAAAACCTCGGCCTCGACTACATCGACAAGCGCAACGATCTCATCGAGGCGGTGACGCTGGAGGACGTGCGGCGCGCCGCGCAGAGGATTTTCGGCAACGGCCGGCCCACTGTCGCCATCGTGGGATCGGTGGAAGGGTAGCCGAACGCTGGTATCGTCGGTCCACCGGGTGTAATTTAACAAATCACCCGGTAGGCCCCATGGACGACGACACCGACGCGCTTCTGGACCGTTTGCGCACGCTCAAGGAGCAGCATCGCGATCTCGACGCTGCCGTGGAGGCGTTGGAGTCGGCGGGCTCGACCGACCTCCTCCAGATCAAGCGCCTCAAAAAACGCAAGCTGCAGCTCAGGGACGAGATCCGTCAGCTGTCCGCAAAGGCGCTGCCGGATATCATTGCATGACCATAGGAGCGCCGGTTGCCATCGTGATGGGCAGCCAATCGGACTGGGAAACGATGCGCCATGCCGCCGAGACGCTCGAAGAGCTCGAAGTCGGCCACGCGGCGAAGATCGTCTCAGCCCACCGTACGCCCGACCGCCTCTACGCCTTCGCCAAGGAGGCCGAGCCCGCCGGCATCCAGGTGATCATCGCCGGGGCGGGCGGGGCGGCCCACCTGCCGGGCATGATCGCGGCGATGACGCGCCTGCCGGTGCTCGGCGTGCCCGTGATGAGCCGCACGCTGTCGGGGTGGGACAGCCTGCTTTCCATCGTCCAGATGCCGGCAGGGGTGCCGGTTGGCACGCTCGCCATCGGCCGCGCCGGCGCCGTCAACGCCGCGCTGCTGGCCGCGGCTGTGCTGGCGCTTGCCGACCCCGCGCTCGCCACCCGGCTCGACGCCTGGCGCGCGGCCACCACCGCCGCCGTCGCCGAGACACCGGCGGGCAATCCTTGATGCTGCCCATCGGCGCCACGATCGGCATCGTGGGGGGAGGGCAGCTGGGGCGGATGCTGGGCCTGGCCGCGCTCGACCTCGGCTTCCGCGTCCACGTCTTCGCCCCGCCGGACGGCGACAACGTCGCCTTCGCCATCGCGCACGACACCGTGGCCGCGCCCTACGAGGACGCCGCCGCCATGGCCGGCTTCGCCGCCGGCGTCGATGTCCTCACCTACGAGTTCGAAAACGTGCCGGTGGGCGCGCTGGAAGGCATCGCCACCGCGATCCGCCCGGCGCCGGCAGCCCTCCTCAAGGCGCAGGACCGCCTCGTCGAAAAGGCGTTCCTCGCCCAATGCGGCCTGCCGGTGGGACCCCACCTTCCCGTCGCCTCCGTCGCCGACCTCGACGCCGCGCGCGCGCAGATTCCCGACGGCTTCCTGAAGGCCCGGCGCCTCGGCTACGACGGCAAGGGCCAGGCCCGCATCACGCCCGAAACCGACTCCGAGGCGGCCTTCGCGGCAATCGGCGGCGCGCCGGCGATCCTGGAGGAGCGCATTCCCTTCGTGGCGGAGACCTCGCTCATCCTGGCGCGCGGCGCGGACGGGGCGAGCCGTGCCTACGCCATGACGCGCAACACCCACGAGGCGGGCATCCTGCGGCGGACCGACTTTCCATCGCCCATCGATGCCGCACTGGCGACGACGGCCGAACGCTGGGTCGCGGACCTGTGCGAAGCGCTCGACTATGTCGGCGTCATCGGCGTCGAATTCTTCGTCACCGGCGACCCCGCGCAACCGCTGATCGCCAACGAAATGGCGCCGCGCGTGCACAACACCGGCCACTGGACCATGGACGGCGCGGCCACCTGCCAGTTCGAGAACCACATCCGCGCCATTGCCGGCTGGCCGCTCGGCAGCACCCAGCGCACGGCCGATATCACCATGGTCAACCTGATCGGCGACGACATCGACGAATTGCCGGCACATCTACAAAACCCGGCGGCGCTGCCCCATGTCTATGGCAAGCGGGAGACACGGGCCGGTCGCAAGATGGGTCATGTCAATTTCATCGCCTCCCCAGTGGACTTTGACTGAAATCGCTGCTAGCCACCGTGGCTCGCAGCCCAACCAGTGCATTGCGCCGTGGCCTCGTGGCCGATGAGGATGGCGCGCGCAATGTAAACGGCCTGACGGTGCAGCCGGATATGCCCGTGGAAGAGAAGGATTGAACCGAGTGCAGGTACTCGTTCGCGACAACAACGTCGACCAGGCGCTCAAAGCGCTGAAAAAGAAGATGCAACGCGAAGGCATCTTCCGCGAAATGAAGATGCGCAACCATTACGAGAAGCCGTCCGAGCGCAAGGCGCGCGAGAAGGCCGAAGCCGTGCGCCGTGCGCGCAAGCTGGCCCGTAAGCGCGCGCAGCGTGAAGGTCTGATCCCGGGCAAGAAGCGCGCCTAGGCGATCCCGAACCGTTCTCGAAAGTCGCCTTAGTTCCTGTTAGGGTGGTGACGATGCGTTTAGTTTGGTCTCCCATCCGTTTGGCTGCCGTCGGCGCGCTGGCCGCGGCCGTTGGCGGCTGCGTTGTCGACGACGCGGTGCAGAGCACCGGTCGTATCGTCAGCACGCAATCCGGCTCGCCGCAGAACATCGCCTCGCTCACCGAGGTGGTGCAGGCGAATCCGCAGGACCCCAGCGTCTACAACATCCGCGGCACGGCCTACGGCCGCGCGGGCCGTATGAAGGACGCCCTGGCTGATTTCGACAAGGCCATCGCGCTCGACCCCACCTACTACCAGGCCTACGCCAATCGCGCGCTGGTTCACCGGCGGATGAACAACAACGATCTCGCCGTGTCCGACTATTCGGCGGCGCTGCGGATCAATCCGTCATACGATACGGCGCTGGTCGGCCGCGGCAACATCTACCGCAACCGGGGCGACAACGAGCGCGCCATGGCCGATTTCAACAACGCCATCCGCGTCAATTCCGGCGATCCGCGCGCCTATCACAACCGCGCGCTGATCTACCAATCGCAAAACCTCCACTCGTTCGCGGTGGAAGATTTCGGCATCGCCATCGGCCTCGATCCGCAAGCGCCCGAGCCCTACAACGGCCGCGGCGTCAGCTATCTCGCGACCGGCGATGTCGACGCCGCGCTGGACGACTTCAACCAGGCCCTCCAGCTCGACCGTGACTATGCGGATGCCTGGGCCAATCGCGGTCTGGCGCTGGAAACCCAGGGCGACACCAACAAGGCGCGCGCCGCCTACAACAGGGCCATCCAGCTACGGCCGGGCTATCCGCCGGCCAAGGAAGGGCTCGCCCGCGTCAACTCCGGCCGCCCGAAAGTCCCGAGCTAACCGCCCGTCGCCCCGCGACGAGCCGAACCGTGAACGCGCGCCGCCCGAGGCGGTCGCCGGCCCGTCAGGCCGCGACTTGCTTCGGCGCCGGCGAGCGCCGCCGCGAGGCAAGCCACAGATCCAGGAAGTTGGACAGCCACGCCCGGACCGGCCCGTCATAGATGGCGCGGCCGTGGAAATGGTCGGCGCGCTGCCGGGCGCCCGGCAGCTTCATCCGCTCGTGGCCGCGCGTGGTCCAGCGGTGCATCATCGCCAGCGTCAGCTCCGGATGGAATTGCAGCCCGTAGGCGTTGCTGCCGACCCGGAAGGCTTGCTCGTAGTGCTGGCCGGTGGCGAGCAGCGTGGTCCCCGCCGGCGTCTCGAAGCCTTCGCGATGCCACTGGTAGACCTTTTGCGGCCATTCCATCAGCGAACGGCCCGGCTCGGTCGGCTCGAGGTCGTAGTAGCCGATTTCCACCTGGCCTTCGGCATGGGGGCCGACCCGTCCGCCCGCCGCCTTGGCCAGCATCTGCGCGCCGAGGCAGATGCCCAGGAACGGCGTCTCCTCCTTGAGCGGCACGTCGATGAAGTCGATCTCGCGCTTGATGAAGGCGTCGGTGTCGTTGGCGCTCATCGGGCCGCCGAAAACGACGACGCCGCTGTGGTCGCGCGTGGTGCTCGGCAGCGCCTCGCCCAGCGCGGGCCGGCGGATGTCCAGGGGCACGCCGCGTGATGTGAGCATCTGCCCGACGCGCCCGGGGGTCGACGTCGCCTGATGCAGGATGATCAGAACGGGCTGGACCCGATCAGGGCCGGCAGCAGCGCTTTTTTCGGTCATGTCACACATGCTAACAAGGGTCGTGCCAATTGCTCATTCGGTGGCGGCGCGTTTTGCCTCGATGCGGTGGCGGATGGTCATCCGGTCGCGGGTCGGCACGCCGATGAGCTCCGCGACGCGCCACACCACATTGTCCTCGAACTCCGACACCTCGCCGTCGGCGAAGACCACTTCCCACATCATGGCCACCACCTCGTGGCGGCTCTCGTCGTCCAGCTCGCGCTTCAGCACCGAGGTGAAGCTGTAGAGATCGACCGCGTCGTCCTCCCGCTTCACCGCTTCCTTGATGAGCTTCTCGGTTTCGGCGGCCGTGAGGCTATAGTGCTTCATCAGGCAGGAGCGCAAAAACCGCTTCTCGTCCTGGGTGATGACACCGTCGACGGCGATAATGTGAACGAGAATCGCGGCGACCGACAATTTCGGGTCGGTGGCAGGGTAGGTTTCCTCCCCTTCGCCCGCATGCGACAGCTTCAAAATCCAGTCGTTGATCGCCTGCAGCACGATTCACTCCTCTCATCGGGCGTCGGCACCCGGAACTTGTCACAGTCTAGCAGCACGCAATCGGCAGTTCACGCCCTGCACCACGCATCATTGATGGGTTGTGAGCAAAAATGCAGGGCGCCGATGGCTGTGGGTATCTAAATTCCGATCCGTCGCCCTCAAGTGGGCATCCCGATCGGAGGACCAAGCCATGAAAAAGCGTTTGGCAGTGTTCGTTGCCGCCACGGCCTCGCTGTTCGCCAGTGCAGTGTGGGCCGGCGACCAATATGTGAACGATACCGGCTATGCCAACTCCGGCTATGACGTCGTGGCCTATTTCGACCTGGAGCAGGCGCCCGTCGGCAAGGCGCAGCCCGCCGCGGTGCCGGGCGATGCGCGCTACACGGCCACCTACAACGGGGCGAAATTCGCGTTTGCGAACGCGGAAAACCTCGCCCGGTTCGAGGCCGATCCGGCCAAATACGCGCCGCAATATGACGGCCACTGCGCCTACGGCGTCGCCAAGGGCGGCAAGGTGCCGGGCAATCCCAACCTGTGGCGCATCGTCGGCGGCAAGCTCTACCTCAACATCACGCCCAACGTGGTGACGTTCTGGGAGGAGGACATCAACGGCAACCTGGAGACGGCGGAGGGCAATTGGCCCGGCATCGAACCCGCGCCGGCCTCCCACATGGCCATCCCCCAGTTCCAACCGGCCGCGCCGAAAACCTGACGCGGCGGACCGGCCGGAGCGTCAGGCCCGCTCGAGGCCGTAATACAGCATCGCGACGTGGACCGCCTCGGCGAAGAACAGCCAGCGCTCCACGAGCACGCCGAGGGCGGCGCTGAGGAAGGCGAGGGCGAGGAAGGGCGCTGCCAGGCCGCTCGCCGCGCCGAACAGGACGAGGACGAGCGGCAGCGCGAACAGCGTCACCCCCGCGAGGCGGCGCAGCCGGGCGGCATGCTTGCGGCCGACGGCATAGCCCATCTCGCGCATTACGTAGTTCGGCCGCGTGTGCGGCGGATCGAGCGGGCGCACCCGGCCGATATGGCCGAGCCCGGTGGCCATCTCCACCGTGTAGGCGCCCCGATCGGCGTCGATGGCGCGCCAGTAGGCGAACTTCAGGAAGGCGGCCAGCCCGACGGCGGCGATGGTCGCCGCGAGGGCGACTGACGAGGGCTCGCCGAACAGCGAGAACAGGAGCACCGCGAGCAGCGCGCCCGTGGCCGCTGCGAGGGCGAGATAGACGAACGGCACCAGCGGCTGGTGCCACTGGCGGATCGTGCGCAGCGAGCCGTAGATCATGCCGGTGCAGTAGACGGTCGCCACCGCGCCCGCTGCCGCCAGGATCGCCACGATCCGCGTCCACGGGCCGTCGATCCCCAGCACCGCGGCCAGCCACAAGAGACCGGCCGGCGCGTAGGTCGCCACGGCGGCCACCCCCTCGCGCGACAGCCAGGAGGAGCGCCACTGCGAGAACGCCCTCACGGCGCGCTCGGGACGGCCCAGGTGCAGCGTGGAGGCAAGCAACCCGACGGTGACGAGCCCGAGCGCCAGCGTGAGCGCCGTGATGTCCAGCCAGCGCCCGCCAGTGGCGAGGCCGAGCGCATGGGCAAGTCCGGTCCAGAACAACAGGCCGTAGCCTGCGCCAGTCAGGGTGGTGAAGACGATCACCGAATAGGCGGGATGCACGCTCTCTCCTTGGCGCCGGTCCCTCGAGGAGATCACCGGACCGGCACTCGATCATGAAACGTCGCGATTGATTGTCGATTTATTGCATGTCGCGTCGCACAGAATTGATTTGTCGCAGCAAAGCGGACGGGTCCGCTCCTGCCAAGGCGGGCATCCGGCCGAGGGGTCGTCGGTCCACCGCGCCATGTTGCGCCGTCTGGCCGGCCATGATTGAACGGTCTCGCGGTGGAAATCCAGCGTGGGAGCAGTGCCCGTCCCGCTCGGAGGGCGCGCCGGTCCGCGCACGCAATTGAAAGTCGGCGCCTTGCGATCCAACCGGTTTCGAACGCTCCGCAGGCTGGCCCTAACCGTCCTTGCCGTCGTGGTGCTGTTCGTGGGGACCGGCTTCGTCAACGACTGGAATGCGAGGCGAGTGCATCGCCACCACAACGCCATCGGTGCCGACGGGATCGCGGAGCGGGCGCGCACGGGCGAACTGGTGCGCGGCGGTAGCACGCTGGTGGTGCTGGTGCATGGGTTCGGCGCCACGCCGCAGACCTATCGCGGCATCGCCGCAGCGTTCGAGGCCGAGACCGACGTGGACCTTTGGGTGCCGCTGCTGGCCCAGCACGGCCGCTCGCTCGACGATTTCCGCGCCTTCGATCCGGCCGCCATCCGGGCCGATTTCCTGGAACGCCTCAACCGGCGCATGGAGGGGTACGACAGGGTCGTCGCCGTCGGCCACTCCTTCGGCGGCGCGCTGCTGTTCGACCTGATGGCCCGCGGCGCGTTGCCCGAGCGCGTGGAGCCCATCTTGTTCGCGCCGGCGGTCCACGTCCTGGGCAACGACGATATCAACCGGCTGAGCCTCAACGCCTTCGCGCTGTGGGCCTCCTACTGCGACGTGGAGGAGTTCGGCTGCGTCTCGCCCAACCCCAGGATGGCGGGGCCGACGGGCACGGTGGAGCTCTACCAGGACAATTATTTCTTCACGTTCATCGTGCGGGCGATCCTGGTCCTGTTCGACTATGCCGACACGCTGGTCGGGCAGGGCGCCGCCATCCAGACCCCCGTCAACATGGTGATGGCGCGCGACGACCTGCGGGTCGATTTCCCGGCGACCGTCGAGATGTGCGCCGCCATGGCCGCCTGCCGGATGCATGCCCTTCCGCTCGGCTCGCACAATCCGCAGCTCAGCGTGGCGCGGGACGCGTTGACGGACCTGCTGATGCGCCTCGTCGCCGACCCTTCGGCCGGCTGCGAGGGCCTCGACTGCACCACGCTGTGAGCCGCCCCCGCGGCGGGGCGACGGGCTAACCCGGCCCCTCCCGTGGCGGCTCCCCGGCCCGGCGCCGCCGCGAGCCCCGCGCCAGGACCGCCTACGGCGCTTCGATGGTGACGCGACCGTCTTCCACATGCACCTTGTAGGTCTTGACCGGCACGGTGCAGGGCGGCGCGGTGACTTCGCCGGTGCGAATGTCGAAGCAGCCCTGGTGGAAGTCGCATTCGATCTCGAAGCCATCGAGAAATCCTTCCGACAGCGAACCGGGGCCGTGGGTGCAGGTGTCGCTGATCACGAACACCTCGCCCTCGACCTTGAAAACGGCCAGCGCCAGTCCGTCTTTCTCCACCTTCAACGCACCGCCTTCATCCACATCGTCCAGCCCGCAAAGGTCGATGCGCCCTGTCTCGCTCATAGCCGTCCTCCAAACGTTGATTTCTAAATAGGAGCGTTCTAGTTTCCTGGAAAGGGAACGCCGTTCCGCATAAGGGAACCAGGGGTGGCGCCAAAAGACAACCTCGCGGTCTCGATCTTCAACGCCGCCGCCGATGCGGACCGCCTCGGGAGGGACAAATGCTACGCAAAGAAGTCAACGATCTGCTGACCCAGACCGGCCCCGGCGCCCCGATGGGCGACATGTTCCGCCAGTACTGGGTCCCGGCGCTGCTCGCCGACGAGCTGCCGGAGAACGACTGCCCGCCCGTGCGGGTGAAGCTGTTGTCCGAGCGCCTCATCGCGTTCCGCGATTCAGACGGCAAGTATGGGCTGATGGACGAGTTCTGCGCCCACCGCGGCGTGTCGCTGTGGTTCGGGCGCAACGAGGAGGGCGGCCTGCGCTGCCCTTATCACGGCTGGAAATACAACACCGAAGGCCAGTGCATCGAGGTGCCGTCGGAGCCGGAGGAGTCCGGCTTCTGCGAAAAGATCAAGCTCGCGGCCTACCCGTTGGTCAAGATCGGCGACATCCTGTGGACCCACATGGGCGACCCGGACAACCGTCCGCCGTTGCCGGAGTGGGAGTTCGCGACCGTGCCGCCGGAGCAGACCTTCACCTCCAAGCGCTGGCAGGAGAGCAACTGGCTGCAGGCGATGGAGGGGGGCATCGATTCCTCGCACGTCTCCTGGCTGCACTCCGGGGCGCTGGCGACCGACCCGCTGTTCCGCGGCGCCAAGGGCAACCAGTACAACCAGAATGACAAGAAGCCCGTCTTCGAGGTGGTGGACTGGGACGGGGGCCTCTTCATCGGTGCCCGCCGCAACGCGGAGAACGAGCAATATTATTGGCGCATCACGCCCTGGGTGATGCCCTGCTTCACCATGGTGCCCCCGCGCGGCGACCACCCGGTGCACGGCCACTTCTGGATCCCCATCGACGATGAGAATTGCTGGGCCTGGAGCTTCGATTTCCACCCCGTGCGCGCCCTCACGCCCGAGGAGCGCAAGGCGATGGAGGAGGGCCACGGCGTCCACAACAAGTACGTGCCCGGCACCTACCGCCCGCTGCAGAACAAGGACAACGACTACCTGATGGACCGCGAGGCCCAGAAGCGCGGCGAGACCTATTCGGGCGTCTGGGGCATCGCCATGCAGGACGCCTCGCTGCAGGAATCGATGGGGCCGATCGTCGACCGCAGCAAGGAGAACCTCGTCTCCACCGACAACGGCATCATCATGGCCCGCCACCGCCTGCGCAAGGCGGTGACGGCGCTGAAGGACAAGGGCGTGACGCCGCCGGGCGTCGACCCCGCGCACCAGAAGGT
>JAUIJH010000064.1 GCA_030431335.1 Alphaproteobacteria bacterium | reverse complement strand
CGAAATCCACACGCGAGCGGAAATCGAAGCTGCCGATGATCGGCGAGCCCGACAAAATAATGACGGAAAGCCTGCTGATCGAGCCGACCATGGCGTGAGCGATGGCGCGGCAACGACGCAGATGCCCGAGCCCGAACGAGTCGTGCGAATAAATCAGGATTCGCGGCTGTCCAAACGGCATTGTATCAAGTCACCAAGACGCTCATCTCCTCGGCCCCTCTCACGAGGCCGCTCCCTTTTTTGGCAGGGATATGCCGCAGTAGCCCAAATGGGCGTTTGCGACAATCTTCCGCGGTGCTAATCTCGAGATCCTTATGGAACGCACGCTCTTCGGATTTATTTGGCGTTACTCCAAGCGTCAGCAGGTGATCATCCTCGCGATGACTGTGCTGTCCTTCCCTATTTTGTACATGTCATTGGAATTGCCGAAGTGGATCGTCAATGACGCCATATCCGGCACGAACTTTCCAAAACAGATTCTAGGGCTTTCGCTGGATCAGATCCCCTACCTGATCACCCTGTGCCTGATATTTCTCGGACTCGTTGTTCTAAACAACGTTATTAAATACGCACTCAATATAACAAAAGGCGTATCCGGCGAGCGGATGCTTCGCCGCCTGCGCTACATGCTTTACAACTCGATCCTGCGTTTCCGCCTGTCGCGCTTCCGCAAGGTTTCCGGCGGTGAGATCATTCCGATGATCACGGCCGAGGTGGAAGATGTCGGCGTCTTCATCGGCGAGGCGATCGCCACACCCGCGTTCCAGGGCGGAACGCTGCTGGTGTACGTGATCTTCATCTTCGCGCAAGATCCGTTCTTGGGCGCGGCGGCCGTGTCGCTCTATCCGCTACAGGCCTACGTCATTCCAAAATTGCAGCGGAAGGTGATTCGCCTGACGCGCGAGCGTATCAAGAACATCCGCACGATCTCCGACCGCATCAGCGAGACGGTTGCCGCCGCACCCGACATCTATGCGCACGACACCTCGCGCTACCACCTCGCGGACCTGTCGGATCGCCTGTTCCTGAACTACCGGATCCGCCTGGATATCTTCAAGCGCAAGTTCATCATCAAGTTCCTGAACAATTTTCTCAATCAGCTACCGCCGTTTTTCTTCTATTCGGTCGGCGGCGTGCTGGTGATCCAGGGGAGCATGTCGTTCGGCGCGCTAGTCGCGGTGCTGGCTGCTTACAAGGACCTTGCCTCTCCCTGGAAAGAGCTTCTCAACTGGTATCAGAATTTGTCCTTCGTCTCGGTCAAATACCAGACGGTGGTCGAGAACTTCGATGTGGACGACGCGCTGTCTTACGACAAGATCCGCGGCCTGGACGACGATGGGCCGGAGCTGACCGACCGCGTCCTCGCGCTTAGCAACGTTTCGGCCAGCGCCGGTGGAAACGGCCAGGAAGTGATCGACGTCACACTCGAGGCGAAGGAAGGCGCCCATATTGCCGTCTACGGACGCGACGGCAGCGGGCGGAGCGAACTACTGATGACCTTGGCCGGTCTGATCGACCCTGTCGCTGGGCGTGCCACGCTCGGTGGCCAGCGCCTCGAGGACCTGCCGTTCGGTGCCATCTCCCGCCACGTTGCCTACGTCGGCAACGATCCCTATGTCTTCAATGAATCGATCCGTAACAACGTGGTCTACGGGCTGAAGACCGAGCAGAAGACCAGCGGCGCGGACGATCTGACCGACCTCAGGCAGACCGAGGCGGCATTGACCGGCAACTCGCTGTTCGACGTGACGGCGCGTTGGGAAGACCACGAGCGTGCCGGGGCGGAGACGCCGGAGGAACTCGAGGAGCGGCTGCTCGACCTGTTCGCCCTCGTCGGGCTCGACAGCGATCTCTTCCGGCTCGGCCTCGCCTCCAACATGCCGCCGTCGACCGATCGGGACAACTTCATCGAAGGCATCCTGAAGGTACGCAGCGAGGTTATGCGTCAGGTCGCGGAAGACGAGAAGTGGGCCGACCTCGTGGAGCTCTGGCAGGAGGACGCGATCAACAATTCGGCGACCATCGGCGAGAACACATTGTTCGGCCTGCCGGCCGATCCCAGCCGCAAGGTGTGGGATTGCGCGGCGGACGCGCCGGTGCAAGACGCCTTGCGTGAAGCGGGCGTGCTGGAGTTGCTCGTCGACATGGGCGCCGAAGTCGCCGGCACGATGATCGAGCTGTTCTCCGACACCGGCGCGGATGCCAGCCTGATGGGCGACTTCTCGTTCCTGTCGCCGGACGACATGCCGCTGTTCGAAGGGCGGCTGCGCGAATATCGCTCCAAGTCGGCGAGCGGCCTCGGCGCGGCGGAGCAGAGCGCGTTCGTCGGCCTCGCCTTTCGCATCGTACCGGGGCGCCACCGCATCGTCGCCGTCGAGGGCGAGACGGCGGACAAGATCATCGCGGCGCGCAAGGTGGTGCACAAGCATCTGGCCAAGCGCGAGGAATATGCGCTGCTCGACCCGGCAAAATACGTCGAATCGCTGTCGGTCGAGGACAACGTGCTGTTCGGCAAGCCGCGTGTCGACCGGCGCGGCGCCCGCGACAAGATCGACGCCTTCCTGCGCGACACAATCGCCCAGCTCGGCCTGCGGGGACGGATCTCGCAGGCGGGCCTCAACTTCGAGGTGGGCGTCGCCGGCGGCCGCCTTTCGGCCACGCAACGCCGCCGCATCGGCTTGGTTCGCGCCCTGGTCAAACGGCCGGCGATCCTGATCTTCGATGCCATCGCCGATGGCGATCCCGCGTTGATGGATCGAATTTTGCAATACATGGATGGCGATGACCGCACGATCATCGTCGGCACCACCGATCCGCAGATCGCGAAGCTGATGAAGACCGTCGCCGTCATGCGAGAAGGACAGTTGGTTGCTACCGGCGGATGGGATAGCGTTCAGCAGCTTGCGATCGACGGCGCGGCGGAATTGGAGAAGGAGGCATCATGAGCCTCGACGCAGATACGGAAGCCTTGCGAAAGATCCCACTCTTTCGCGGTGTCGACGATCAGAAGCTTCGCCTGCTCGCCTTCATGTCCGAGCGTAGCCGGTTCGAAGCTGGCGAAACCCTGATGAAGGAAGGCGACTACGGCGATGTCGCCTACATCATCTTGTCCGGTGAGGCGCAGGTGCTGGTCAACTCGCCCTCCGGCGAGCAGCTGGTCGCCACCGTCGGCAAGAACGATTTCGTCGGCGAGATCGCCCTCCTGATCGACGTGCCGCGCACCGCCACGGTGCGCGCGAGCACCACGCTGGTCGCTCTGGCGATCCAGAAAGAGCACTTCTTCAAGCTGCTCACCAACTTCCCCGACATGGCGGTGGAAGTCATGCGGGCGCTGGCCCACCGCCTGGAACGCACCACGCGCGAATTCGGCCGCCTGAGAGCGGCGGTTTCCGATGGCTGACCCGCGCTACAACCGCGATCCGGCTTCGCTTTCGGTCAAGCTCTGGGGCGTGCGCGGCTCCATCCCGGCGCCGGGGCCCGACACGCTGCGATACGGCGGCGAAACCACCTGCCTGGAAGTGCGCATCGGCGACCGGCTCGTCATCATCGATTGCGGCTCGGGCGTGCGCATCGCCGGCCGGGCGCTGGCCAAGCACGCCCTCGACCACGTCGACTGCCTGTTCACCCACACCCATCTGGACCATATCTGCGGCCTGCCCTTCTTCTGTCTCGCCTACGATCCGTCGGTGGAGTTGAACCTGTGGGCCGGCCACATCCCCCCCGGCGGCACGCTGGAGGAGATCGTGGAGCGGCTGATGTCGCCGCCGATCTTCCCCGTGGCCACGTCGGCGCTCAACAACACCCGCTTCTGCTCGTTCCGCGGCGGCAACACCATCGACCTCGGCCAGGGGCTCACCGTGCGCACGGTGCGCCTCAATCACCCGGGCAACGCCACCGGCTACCGGTTCGACTACAAGGGCTCCTCGCTCGCCATCATCACCGACCACGAGCACGGCGACGCGGAGATCGACGCGGCCATCGAGCGCTTCGTCGCCGGCGCCACCGTGATGGTGTACGACGCCATGTATCTCGACAGCGAATACCCGCGCTTCCGCGGCTGGGGCCACTCGACGCCGAACGAGGCGGTGAAGCTCGCGCAGAAGGCCGGCGTGAAGCACACCCTGCTGTTCCACCACGACCCCTCGCGCACCGACGACCAGCTCGACGCGCTCGCCTCGAGCCTGCCGGACACCATGTCCGTGGCTCGCCAGGGGGACACGCTGACGCTTTTGGCCGGTTCGCTCCTGAACTCCGCGATGCTGCCGATGCACTGGCCCGCCTAGGGTTTTCCGGTCGGGTCGAACCGGCCTGATCGCCAGGGGCGGCGTGAAGAGCGTCTACCAAACCTAAGCACGCATCGGGCGCGCCCGACAGCCGACCGTTGTGCCGGTGGCCGGCTCCGGCTAACCTATCCTCAAGGGGCTTATTAAAACGTCCCGTTGAGGGAGGAGCTATTTATGACGATCAAGCACATCCTGATCGCTGCCGGCGCGCTGGGCCTTGGCATGACGACGGTCAGTGCGCAGGAGATCACGCTGCGCATCCAGAACCACCAGAGCCCCGAATCGCTGTCGGGCCAAAACATCGCCGAGTGGGTCGACGACGTCCAGACGATGTCGGGCGGCCGCGTCAAGATCGAGATGTTCTATTCGTCCGCCATCGTGAAGTCGGTGGAGACCTTCGACGCGGCGATCAACGGCATCGTCGACGCCGATTTCACCAACGGCAGCTATCAGACCGGCAAGGATCCCGCCTTCCAGTTCGTCGCCGACGTGATGGGCGGCTATGAGACGCCGTGGCAGTTCTACGCGTGGCTCTACAACGGCGGCGGCCTGGAGCTGGTGCAGAAGCTGTACGAATCCTACGGGATGCACCTGCTCGGCTGGCAGATCCCCGGCATGGAATCGCTCAACGCGGCCAAGCCGCTGCGCAACGCCGAGGACCTGAAGGACTGGAAGTTCCGCTCCCCGCCGGGCATGGAAACGATGATCTTCGAGAACCTGGGCGCGAGCCCGGTGGTGATCGACTTCACCGAGGTGTTCACCTCGCTGGAAACCGGCATCATCGACGGGGCGGACGCCTCCAACGTGTCCACCAACAATTCGCTCGGCATCTACGACCTGGTGAAGCACACCACCTATCCCGGCTTCCACTCGATGCCGGCGGACCACTTCGCCATCAACCTCGAAGTGTGGAACGGGCTGCCGGAGGATATCCAGCGCATCATGGACGTGGCCTCGCAGAAGAACTCCTTCCGCACCACGCTCGACTATGCGGTGGACATCCAGGAGACGGTGAACGAGCTGGCCGGCGAGGTCACCTTCCACGACTGGGCGCCGGAGGATCGCGCCGCGTTCCGCGAGGGTGCGCGGCGGGCGTGGATCGATTTCGCCACCACCGATGCGGCCAAGGAGCTGGTCGATTCGCACATCGCCTTCATGGAGAAGATCGGCCTCACCACGTCCGGCCTGAAATAAAAGAGAGCGCCGCCGCCCTGCGCCTGCGGGGCGGCGGTGGCCTTTGCGGGTTCAGCATTTGCGGATGAAGTAGTGCGCACCGTCCGCGCGCGCGATGTGGCCGACGAGTTCGTGCCCCTCCTCGGCGCACAGATGAACGACGTCGGCGCGCGCGGCCGGGTCGTCGGACGAAAGGCGCAGCACGGAACCGGGCGCCATGGCGTCCAACCTCCGGCGCGCCCGCGGCAGCGAGTGCGCCGACGATTCGCCGGTAGCTTCGAGGGCCTCGTCGAACAGCATATCTGTCCCCGACTGTCTCCCCGATCCGCGCCGGCAGCGACGCTGATCGGGTCTACGGCTCTGCGTTAGCGGCGTCCTGCCACGAGGATCGCCGCGATTTGCCGGCCGCGCAAGGGCGCCGTAGACAGGAGTCTGCCAGCGCCTGCGGAGACCGCGATCATGCCCCTCGCCCCCGAACGCCGTTCGCGATGAATGCGGCGGCAACGCCCGCGATCCCGGCGGTCGTCCTCGCCGGCGGGCTGGCGCGGCGCATGGGCGGCGGCGACAAGGCGCTGCTCGCGCTGGACGGTCGCCCGCTCCTCGCCCATGTGCTGGCCCGGCTCGCGCCGCAGGCGGCACCCCTCGTGATCAATGCCAACGGCGATCCGCAGCGCTTCGCCGCGTTCGGCCTTACCGTCATCGCCGATACGGTCGCGGACCATCCGGGGCCGCTGGCGGGCGTGCTCGCGGGGCTCGAATGGGCCGCGCGGGCGGGGCACGAAGCGATCGCCACGGCCGCGGCGGACACGCCGTTCGTGCCGGCCGACCTGGTGGAACGCCTCAAGGCGGCGGCCGTGGCGGCGGGGACGGACCTCGCCATCGCCGCCACGCGCGAGGACGGCGCGCTGCGCCCGCACCCCACGTTCGGGCTCTGGCCGGTGGCGCGCCGGGACGCGCTCGCCGAAGCGCTCGCCCAAGGCGTGCGCAAGGTCCGCGCCTTCTGCGGGGCGCAAGGCGCGGCCACGGCGGTGTTCCCCGACGCGTCCGCCTTCTTCAACGTCAACACGCCGGCCGAGTGGGAGGCGGCGCAGCGTCTGCGCGCGCCTTAGCGCATCGCGCCGACCCGGAAAAACACACGGAGCCTGACGTTTCCGCGAGGAATTGGCAGGCTCCCTGCAGGAGAGGGGCTAGCGGCCCCAGGTCAGCGCGAGCGGGTTGAGCTCGCGCGCCAGTTCCAACAGGCCGGCGCGCGTTGCGGGGGGCAGCGGCGGCAGGGGGTGGCGCACATGGTCGGAGCCGATGACGCCGCCTTCCTTCATCACCGCCTTGCAGGCCCTCAGGCCGCACTGGCGGTTCTCGTAGTTGATGAGCGGCAGGATCTTGGCATATTGCGCGGCCGCCGCGGCGCGGTCGCCGGCGGCATGCGCCGTCAGCACCGGCTTGATCAGCTCGGGCAGCAGCGCGCTCGACATGGTGCCGGTGGCGCCGGCATCGAGGTCGGCCATCAGCGTGATCGCCTCCTCGCCATCGAACGGGCCGACGATCGCCTCGCCCCCTTCCGCGATCAGCGCGCGCAGCTTGCCCGCCGCCTGGGGCGTCTCGATCTTGAAATACGAGACGGCCGGGATCTCCCGCGCCATCCGCGCCAGGAACGGCACAGACAGCTCCACGCCCGACAGCGGCGCGTCCTGGATCATGATCGGCAGGCCCACGTCAGACACCCGCGCGAACTGCTCGTAGGTCTGCGTCTCGTTCCCCTTCAGCAGCGCGCCGTGATAGGGCGGCATGAGCATGACCATCGCCGCGCCGAGCGCCTTCACCTCGCGCACGCGGGTGACGACGATGTCGGTCGAGAAGTGCGAGCAGGTCACGATGGTCGGCACGCGCCCGGCGAGGTGCTCCAGGCACAGCCGGGTCAGGCGCGCGCGCTCCTCGTCCGTCAGCAGGAACTGCTCGGAGAAATTCGCCAGGATGCAAAGGCCGTCGACGCCCTGGTCGACCATCAGGTCGAGAACGCGGCGCATTCCCTCCTCGTCGACGGTCCCATCGTCGTGAAACGGGGTGGGTGCAACGGGCCAGACGCCCTTGTAAGCCTCGGTCATCGTCGTCTCTTTTTCCTTTTGATCCAGCTTAAGGCAAGCCCGACGCGGGAGTGGAGCAGCCCCACCGCGGCGGCGCAAGACGGCCGCGGCAAATCTCGCCCGCCCGCAGACGGTTGTCACCGTCGCCTGGTCGTGCCTTTTGGCAGCGCAATTCGGGATTCGCTACCATGAAGCTTGCGTTGATTACTCCTAGCTTCGGCCTCGATCACGCGCTGTGCGTCGAGCTGTGCCACTCCGTCGACGCGCTGGACCGCGACGGCATGGAGCACGTCCTGGTCGTGCCGAAGGAGGACCTGCCGCTGTTCGCGCCGCTCGCAGGCGGGCGACGGCGCGTCCTCGCGGAAGAGGAATTCCTGCCGCCGCTCTTCCGCCTGCCGCTGCCGCCGGTCGTCCGCATCCCCTTCGTCTTCCGCAAGCGGTTGCGGAAGATCTACCTGTCGCACCGCGGCAATATCGTGCGCGGGTGGATCGTGCAGCAGGCGCTCAAGCTCACGGTCAACCGGATTTGCGATGCCGACGGGTACGTCTTCGTCGATAGCGACGTGGTGTTCGTCCGCCCCTTCGGGCACGACACCTTCGTGCGGAACGGCCAGATGCTGTTCTACCGCGAACCGAACGCGCTCGACCCGGCGCTTGAGAACTATCAGACTTGGCAGAACGTCGCCTGCGACCTTACCGGACTGGCACACGAGCCCTTCAACGGCGAGAATTTCATCACCGCGATCGTCCCTTGGCGCCGCGATGTGCTGGAAGCGCTGCAGCGGCAGATCGAGACGACGACGGGCCGGGACGTCGCCGATGCCGTGATCGGTTTGCGGCATCTGTCCGAATACGTCGTCTACGGCGTCTTCGCGACGCGCACGCCCGGCCTCCTCGATACGAGCGCGGTGGTCGAGCGGCCCCTGGCGCACGAGAGCTGGGCCTACGACGTGACGACGGCCAAGGGGCGCGCCGCCTTCGGCAGGGGCATCGATTCGGACGCGATCGCGATCCTGATGCAGTCCACCGACGAATGGGATGTCGCCACGCGCCGCGAGATGGCGCGCAAGATCACCGAAGGGCTCGGTGACGCCTGAGCCGCCCGCGCCGTGGCTTCGCGCCGTGGTCGGCGCGGCGATGGCGCTCGCGGCGGCGCTGATTGCGGCTCTGACCGTGGCGTCCGACACCGCCGCCGCGCGTGACTTCTCCGACGCCGCGATCGCCGAGGGCGTGCTCGCCACCGTGTTCGGCGGCGAGACCCGGCACCCGGGCGAACCTTATGTGCGCAAATTCGTCGGCCCGGTCCGCTACAGCCTGATCTCCACCTCCCGCGTCGACCGGCGCCGGCAGGTGCGCCGCTACATCGCCCAGCTTGCGCGCACCGTGCAGAACCTCACGTTCCACGAGACGGCCGAGATCGAGACGGCGCGGCTGCGCATCTATCTCGTCGACCGGTCCGACTACGCCGCGACCATCCAGGCCACGGCATGGGCCGGCACCGACACCGCCTTCCTGCGGCGCAACGATTGCGCGGCCGTCCTGGCCGCGACGCACGCGGGGATCGTGCGCGCGCTCGTCTATCTCGCGGCGGACGATGCCGACAGCGCCTTCGCCCATTGCCTGGCGGAGGAGGTCGCCCAAAGCCTCGGCCCAGCCAACGACAGCGACGCTCTCGCGGACAGCATCTTCAACGACCGGTCGCAGATTAACGAATTCGGCCGCTTCGACTGGCTCATCCTCAACGTTTTGTACGACGAACGTGTCCGGCCCGGCATGAGCGAAGCCCAATTGCGGCCGCTGCTGCCCGTGATTATCCGCGACGTGAGAGGTCGAAAAGGCCCCGCCACGTTAGGGCCGCCTTTACCATAAGAGTGATTTATTGTCCGCGATGGGTTAAACATTACGGACACCTTGAAGCGAATTGTTGGGTGCGCGGTTGTACCGGCTGCGGCGACGACGCTGGCTCAGGCCCGACGCCAGCATCGTGGGCGAAAACCGCGTTGAGCAGGAGGCGCGATATGAACCTTTGGAAAACGGCGGCGGGCGGGGCGCTCGCTGTGGCATTGGCGCTCGGTGGTGTGACGGGGGCATCGGCCTTCACGTCGTCCGGAACGCAGTTCGGCTCGGACGCAGCGGCCCGCCAGTATTATAACGGCATCCAGCGCGCGGCCACGCCGCTCGTCCCCGCCTACCCTGGTCAGTCGAACACCCCGTCGCGGCGTCAGCCGTCGGCCGGCACCGCGCCCGCCTCGGCCCCCGCCAACGAGCGGCTGGGCATCGGCCACCTGCCTATGCCGCGCGACCTTGGCCGCAAGCCGAGATCGCAGCACGGCGTTCTGCCGATGACGCGCCTGCCCGGCGTGCCGGAGACGCCGGCGGTGCAGCACGGCGTCATTCGCCAGTCGCGCCCCGAATTGCGGACCGATCCGGCCTTCCTGCCGGCCACGGTCGCCTTCAACGGCAGCTACGCGCCCGGCACCATCGTGATCGATACGGAAGAGAAATACCTCTACCTCGTCGAGCCCGGCGGCACCGCCAAGCGCTACGGCGTCGGCGTCGGCCGGCCGGGCTTCCAGTGGGCCGGCACGCATCGGGTATCGCTGAAGCGCGAGTGGCCGGGCTGGACGCCGCCGCCGCAGATGCGCAAGCGCCAGCCGGAATTGCCCGCCTTCATGCCCGGCGGCCCGGACAATCCGCTCGGCGCGCGCGCCATGTACCTTGGAAACACGCTCTATCGCATCCACGGATCCAACGCGCCCTGGACGATCGGCCACGAAGTGTCTTCCGGCTGCATCAGAATGCGAAACGAAGACGTGATCGAACTGTATGAAATGGTTAATGTGGGGACCAAAGTCGTCGTCTTGCGCTAGGAGGTGCCCGGTTCAGCCGGGCAAAAATTGCCCATGAGCGTTGCCCCCCATGTCCTTGCCCGTAGTGTCGCGCTGGACGGCCTGCCCGAAGATCTGGCCGTCGAACTCACCAAGGTAGCGCGAACACGACCGGTCAAGGCGGGGGTGACGCTGTTCGAGGCAGGCGACCCTGGCGACGGCTTCTATGCGTTGCTGGAGGGCTCGCTCCGCGTGGTCCTGCGCGGCGAGGAAAGCGAGCAGGTGCTCGCGATCCTGTCGCCCGGCGCGATCTTCGGCGAACTGTCCCTGTTCGATGGCGAACCGCGCTCGGCCACGGTGGTGGCCGCCAAAGCCTCCCGCGTCGCGTTCTTCGACAAGGCCGCGGTGCTGCGCTTTGCCGACGACAACCCCGCGGTCTACCGGCACATCCTGTGCGTGGTCGGTCGCCGGCTGCGCAACTCCAACGCCTCGCTGGCCGCACGCTCGCTGCTGCCACTGACCGGCCGCGTCGCCCAGACGATGCTGCAACTGGCCGACATGTTCGGCCGCGATGTCGGCGGCGGGCGCCGCCTTGTGCACCACAAGATCAGCCAGGCGGACCTCGCCGCCATGGTCGGCGCCGCGCGCGAGAATGTCAGCCGCGTCCTGAACGACTGGAAGCGCGAAGGCCACATCAGCCGCTTCTCGGGCTACTACTGCATCGAGGACATGCCGGCCCTGCGCGCACTCGCCACCCTTTAAAGGCCGCGCCGCACGCCGTGAGCCGCATGGCGGCGCGGGGTCGGCCCCGCGCGCCGCCGCTTCGCTTCTGCCGCCTTATTTCGCCGCGTCGGAGATCTGGCGATCTTCCAGCGGGGGCAGGAAGCTGCCGTCATAGTAGTTGCCCATGGACGTGTCGGCCTCGATGCCGAACGCCTCGGCGATCTGCCCCGCCGCCGTCTCGAACCGCTCCTGGTCCACGTTGGAAATGCCGCGCTCGATCACGCTCGGCGTCAGGATGGACAGCTCCTTGGCGAGGGCCCAGCGGTCGCGCTCGACGTCGAGATCGACCAGCGCTTCGCGCTCCTTGAGCAGCGAAAGCCCGCCCTCGGGGTCGACCAGCATCTCCTGCAGCCCCTTCACGGTGGCCTTCACGAAGCCCTTCACCACCTCGGGATTCTCCTCGGCGAAGGTCTTCTTCACGATCAGGCCCGACGAATAGGGCTGCAGCCCGTGCTGGGCCCAGGTGAAATAGGAGATGTCGTCGCGGTCGACGCCGGCCAGCACCATGTTGAGCACGGTGGTGGTCGCGAAGCCGAAGGTGCCGTCGGCGCGGCCCTGGATCACCATCGCATCGCGCAGGTTCGGCTCGACATAGACGTACTCGACCGACTCCGGATCGATGCCGTTGAGCTTGGCGAGCACCGGCCACGCCAGCACCGTCGCCTCGTTCTGGGTGGCGGAGATCTTCTTGCCCGGCAGATCGCCGGGTCCGGTGATGCCGGTCTTCTTGAGCGAGATCACCCCGGTCGGCGACTGGTCGTTGATGACGAGGACGGTGACCACCGCGTCGTCCGGATTGTCGGTGTTGAACTTCAACAGGCCGGTGCCCTCGGCAAAGCCGATATCGTAGGCGCCCGAAGCCACTTTCGAGATGGTGTCGCCGGAGCCGAATCCGCGGTCGATGGTGACGTTGAGCCCCTCGTCCGCGTAGTAGCCCTTCTCGAGCGCGATGAGGAACGGCCCGTGCATGGCCTGCCAGGCCCAATCGAGCACGAACTTCACGTCTGTCTCAGCGCGGGCCGAGAGCGGCGCCAGCGCGATCCCGGCTCCAACGAGCGCGAGACTGGCAAGACGGCGGAACGACATAGGTTTCTCCTTGCGATTGTTGGCGCCGTTGGATGCAAGTGCGGGACCATCGGGCTCCACTTTAGATCACCCAGCCCCCGTCCACGGCAAGGTCCTGCCCGGTGATCTGGCGTGCCTTCTCGCTGGCCAGGAACACCACCGCGTTGGCGACATCCTCGTCGGTGGAGATGCGTTTCAGCGCGTATTCCTCCGCGTGGCGGGCCTTCGCCTCGTCCAGGCTGATGCCGAGCCGCTCGGCCATGTCGGAGCAAACCTTCAGGAAACGCGGCCCCTCCACCATGCCGGGGCACACCGAGTTGACGTTGATGTTGTGGGGGCCGACCTCCAGCACGAAGCTCTTGGTGAGGCCGCGCATCCCCCATTTGGAGGTGCTGTAGCCGAGCCGCCCCGCCCGCCCGCGCAGCCCGAACGTGCCGCCGACATTGACGATCTTGCCTGAGCGGCGGGCGATCATGTGCGGCAGCAGTGCGCGCATCACCAGGAAGCAGCCGACGACGTTGAGATCGAGGATCTGCTCGAACTCGGCGAGCGTCGTTTCCACGCCGGTCTTGCCGATCGGCCCGCGCCCGCCGGCGACGTTGACCACGATGTCGATGGCCTCGAACACGGCGTGCGCGGCGTTGGCGGCGGCGGCGACCTCATCCTCGCTGGTGACGTCGCATTTCAGCGTGACGACGCTGCGGCCCAGGGCGCGCGCCTCCTCGGCGACCGCCTCGATGGGCGGCATGTCGCGGCCGGCGAGCACGAGATCGGCCCCCTCGCGGGCCAGCCCCAGCGTCACCGCCCGCCCCATTCCCTTTGCCGGCCCAGTGACGAATGCCACCTTTCCCGCTAACTCCACGGCCAATCTCCTTGCATGTCGCGCGCTGAAATGATGATGCATCGAAGTCGCCCGGCGTGCGAGCGCCTGCCCCCCTCATGGAGACCCTCCGCAATGCCCGAGACCGCCGACCTATTGATCAAGAACGGCATGGTTGCCACCGAAACGGCCGTTTTCCCCGCTTCGATCGCCATCAAGGGCGGCAAGATCGCCGCGATCGGCGATGCCGCCGAGATGCCGCCGGCCGCCGAAGAGATCGATGCGGCGGGCCTTTTCGTGCTACCGGGCGTCATCGACGTGCACGTCCACTTCCGCGAGCCGGGCATGGACCACAAGGAAGACTGGGAGACCGGCACGCGCGCCGCGGCGATGGGCGGCGTCACCACCGTGTTCGAGATGCCCAACACATCGCCGCCCGTCTCCACGGCCGAGCGCTACCGCCAGAAGCGGGCGATCGCCGATGCCAAGGCGGTTGTCGACTACGGCCTCTACGGGGTGATGTCGGAGGACAACCTCGCCGAGCTCGCGCCGATGGCGGAGGCCGGCGTGATCGGCTTCAAGCTGTTCCTGGGCAACACGACCGGCAACCTGCCCTGCCCCTCCGACGGGGCGGTGCTGGAAGGGTTCGAGATCGTCTCCCACCTCGGCAAGCGCGTGTCGATCCACGCGGAGAACTCGCCGATCCTGTTCTGGCGCGAGGACCGGCTGCAGGCGGCCGGGCGCAACACCGCGATGGACCACCTGCTCGCGCGCACCGACGTGGTGGCGGTCGAGGCGATGGTGCGCAGCTGCCTGTTCGCCGAATGGACCGGCGCGCGCATCCACATCGTGCACGAGAGCACCGCGCGCAGCCTGCCCTACCTCGAGTTCTTCAAGAGCCGCGGCGTCGACATGACGGTGGAGACGCTGCCGCAGTACCTCACCCTCGCGGTGGAGGACATGGACGGGCCGCTCGGCAACATCATGCGCATGAACCCGCCGATCCGCGAGCGCTGGCAGCAGGGGCCGCTGCGCGAGGCGCTCGCCAAGGGCACCATCGACATGATCTCCACCGACCATGCGCCGCATGCGCCGGAGGAGAAGGTGGGCAACCGCATCTGGGACATCGCCTGCGGTTTCCCGGGCCTGCAGAGCCAGCTGCCGCTGATGCTGTCGCTGGTGAACCAGGGGCTGATGCCGCTGACGCGCTACGTGCAGATCTCGTCCGCCAATCCGGCCCGCGCGTTCGGCCTTTACGGGCGCAAGGGCGTCATCCAGCCCGGCGCGGATGCCGATCTCGTGCTGGTGGACATGGCGCGGCGCGAGACGCTGTCGGCGGACAAGCTGGTCTCCAAGGGCAAGATCACGCCCTACGAGGGGATGACCGTGTCGGCCTGGCCGGTGGCGACCCTGGTGCGCGGCCGCCCGGTGATGCGCGACGGGGAAATCCTCGCCAATCCCGGTTGGGGCGAGGAGGTGGTGCAGCAGATGCCGCCCGCCGCGCCGCGCAACGTGGAGACGCAGCTCGGCTACCTGTGCGGCGCTTCGCCCGCCCCGGCCGGCGATCCCTCCTGACCGTGCGCGCCGCCGGCCTTGCCCGGCGGCGGCTCAGGCCATGCGCTGCAGATAGGAGATCTCCTCCGACAGCTCGGTGCGCGCCGCCAGCGTGAGGCGCGCGCTGGCACGCTCGCTCGAGTGCTCGAGGTGCAGGCGCATCGCCGCCGCGGCGCCCGCCACGTCGGCGTCGACCAGCCGGCTGACGATGTCGCGGTGCTCGGCGAGAACCGGCTCGGCGTTGCGAACATTTGGCGGCCACAGGACGAAGAAGCGATAGCCGGCCAGCAGCGCCTGTGGCGCATACACCGCGTTGAACAAAGGCTGGCTGTCGCACAGCCGCAGAAGATCCAGGTGGAGCGACCGCTCCAGGCTTTCCATGCGTTCGCCGCCGAGCGCGACGGGATCGGCCGCCGCCTCGTCCAACTCGTTCAGCATGGCGCACAGGGTGGACATGTCGACGCGCTGCGCCGCCTTGGCGAGGGCGGCCGGCTCCAGGAGCGCCCGCAGCTCGTAGAGCTCGCGGACGCGGGCCGGCGTCAGCGCCGGAGCGTACCAGTGCGCGCGCGCGTTCTTCGCGACGATGCCGCACTGCTCGAGCCGGCCCAGCACGTCCCGCGCCACCGTGCGGCTGACGCCGTAGTAGCGCGCCAGGTCCACCTCGTTGATACGCCAGCTGCCGAAGGCGATGCGCGCCCTGATCTCGACCTCCACCTGGCGGTAGATGCTGCGCCACGACGGCCTCGCCTGGACCGGCGTGCGAAGCGCCTCCGGCTGGGACCGCGCCGCCCTGCGGGACGCCTTGCAAACCACGTAGCCGCGCGGCGTGTTGGCCAGCAGCCCGTCCTCGGCCAGCGACCGCAGGGCCATGCGCGCGGGGGTGCGGCTCACGTCCAGCAATGCCGCGACGCCGGTCTCGGACAGCCGGTCGCCGGGCGCCAATCGGCCGCTGCCGATCATTTCGGTCAGCGCAACGGCAGCCTGCTGATAAAGACGCGGCGCCGGACCCAGCACCGGAACCCCGGCGCTCCGACCGTTGGCGAGAGGCAATTGCGGATCTCCTGCGCCCAGCGGTCGTGCGCGCCGCGAGCGGCGGGCCATGAGCGACCTCCGGTTGAGGTTCCTATTTAGTTCATACTTGGCGTGTCGCAATGCACTTTCTGCCGCACCACATGGCGATGGTCGCACTTGTCGTGGCGTCGGCAGGCGGTTAGTGTACACAGAATGCACCCCAACAGCTCAACCACTACGAGAGACGGGGATTCAAACCGGGGCAACGCCTCGCCAACCTCGTACCTCTAATCTGTGGACCTCTTGATGATTCCCATTGGCTCGGCCGCCACCAAGAAGCGGCCTCTGTGCGTGCGGTTCCCATGAGACAGCGGCGCGATGGACCCCTGCACGTCGAACCGGTGGCGCTGAGCAAATTCGTCAGCGAAGTCCTGGAAGCGGCTGGTGCCGACGAACCGACGGTCGCGAGCGCGACACGGGCGATGATGCACGGCTCGCTGTACGGCATCGACAGCCACGGCGTGCGCCTCCTCGACCACTACGTCGCGGTGATGCGCGAGGGACGGGTCGCGCTGCGGCCGCGGATGCGCTTCGTCGTGGAGTTGCCGGCCGTGGCGGTGCTGGACGCCGGCCACGCCCATGGTGCGCGCGCCACCTATGCGGCGATGGACAAGGCCGTCGAGCTTGCCCGCACCAGCGGGATGGGCGCGGTCTCGATCCGCCACAGCTCCCATTTCGGCCCGGCGGGCGCGTACGCGCTGGCCGCCGCCGAGGCCGGCATGATCGGCTTCGCCACCTGCAACTCGGACGCCTTCGTGCGCCTGCATGACGGGGCGGAGCGCTTCCACGGCACCAACCCGCTCGCCTTCGCCGCCCCCTCGGGCGACGATCGGCCGTGGTTCTTCGACATGGCGACCAGTTCCATCCCCTTCAATCGCGTGCTGCTCTACCGCAGCCTCGACCGGGAGCTGCCGGCCGACGCCGCGTCCGATGCCGACGGCATCGACACCCAGGATCCGCACATGGCGGAGATGCTGGCGCCGCTCGGTGGGGAATTCGGCTTCAAGGGGGCCGGGCTCGCCGGCGTGGCGGAGCTGTTTTCGGCCGTCCTGTCAGGCATGGCGCTGTCCACCGAGCTGTTGCCGATGAGCGGGCCGGACAAGACGACGCCGCGCAGCCTGGGCGCGTTCGTCATGGCGCTGCGGCCGGATGCCTTCATCGAAGGCGACACGTTCACGGGCGGCATGCACCGCTACCTGAAGCAGCTCCGCGCCGCCCGCGCGCGCGATGGCGCCACCGTGCTCGCCCCGGGCGACCGCGAGTGGGCCGAGGCCGACCGGCGCCGGGACGTCGGCATCCCCATCGATCCGGCGACGGCCTCGGCTTTCGCCCGCCTCGCCCAGCAGTACAAGCTCTCGCCCCTGCCTTTTGCCAGCTAGCTGAGCGGCGCGCGCCGCTCAGCCCTTCTCGCGCATGAGACGCTGCTTGTCGCGCTGCCAGTCGCGCTTCTTCTCGGTCTCGCGCTTGTCGTGCACCTTCTTGCCCCTGGCGAGGCCGATCAGCACCTTCGCCATGCCGCGCGCGTTGAAATACATGCGCAGGGGCACGATGGTCATCCCGTCCTTCTGGATGGCGCCGACCAGCTTGTTCAGCTCGTTGCGGTGCAGGAGCAGCTTGCGCGGCCGGCGCAGCTCATGGTTGAACCGGCTGGCTTTCTGGTACTCCGGGATGTGCACGTTGTAGAGCCACAGCTCGCCGTTGGAATCGCCCGCATAGGAATCGGCGAGGTTGGTCCGCCCCTCGCGAAGCGACTTCACCTCGGTGCCCTGCAGCATGATGCCGGCTTCCACCGTGTCGAGGATCTCGTAGTTGAACCGCGCCTTGCGGTTCTCGGCCACCAGGCGGGAGTTGGGATCCTGATTTTTCGCCTTGGCCATTGTCTCCTCCGCACGACCGATCGCGGGGCCACGCCCCCGGCCGTCTCATATGGTGCGATCGCGTCGCGGTTTAAGCGCTCGCCACCAGTTCGTCGTCGAAACGCCACGCCTCGGCCGGTCCGAGCACCTCGATATCGGCCCGCTCCCGCGCCTCCTCGAGCAGCGCCTCGGAGATCCAGATGCGCTCCAGCGCCAGCGTGTTGGGCACGCGTACCACGCGCGGACGCTCCGGATCGAGGGCGTTGGCGGTCTTGATCCCGCCCTGCACGGCCATCCGGGCGGTCTGCATGATCATCGGGATCTTGGCGCCGGTCATCGTCGTCGAGGTCAGGTGGTTGGTGTAGAAGGCGCGGTAATCGATCCGGTCGAACAGGCGCTTGGTGCACAGGTCCGCGAGGCCGAGGCCGGTGGCATTGCCGTGCGTCCTGTCGCTGAGGTCGAGCACCACGAGCTTGCCGACGCTGTTGCGCGCCTGCACGTAGGGCGTGCCGGGCTTGCCGGTGATGTGCGGATCCATGCCGGTGCCGGAGAATTCCTTGCCCATCTCGTTCACCACCAGCACGTCCAGCGGATCGAACAGGATGCGCGGCATCTTGGATCGCGCGATTTCCAACAGCGCCGGCTCGCGCGCGAGGAGGTCCTGCGCCATCACCACCTCGGCGATGGCGATGCGGTCGTAGGCGTTCTCCACGGTCCCGAGGCCGAACAGAATCGGCGTCTTGGCGAGCTTCACCTCGGCCATCGCCACGATGTTGTCGGCCATCATGCCGAAGCCCTGCTGGTGGCAGGATTCGGCGCCCTTGTGGTTGGCGAGCCCGATCGCCAGCATCTTGATCAGGCCGCTCTCGTATCGGCCGGAGAAGCTCGTGTGGGGCTTGATCCGGTTGATGATGGCGATGTGGTCCGCCTCGAGCGCCACGCGGTCCATCAGGACGGGCAGGCCGCTCGCGATGCGGCCTACTTCCACCGTCTCCACCGAGGAGCGGATCGGGCAGCCGACGCTTTCCTCGGTGACACCGAGGCTGGCGAGCATCTTGGCCTGGCCCGCGTCGGTCGCGCCGCCGTGGCTACCCATCGCGGGCACCACGTAGGGCTCGGCGCCCGCAGCCTTCAGCGCCGCGACGGTGGTGCGCACCAGGAGCGGCAGCTCCGCGAGGCCGCGGCTGCCCACCCCGAGCGCGACCCGCGCGCCCTTGGCGATGCGCGTTTCCAGCTTCGCCTCGGCCAGCACCTTTTTGAGGTGCCCCTCCAGATCGGCGATGTGCGTGTCGTCGAACACCTGCCGCACCGGCGCCATCCGGGGCAATTCGATGCCCTCTACGAGATCTCTCACGACGTCCATGGTCCACCTCCCGTTGCCCCGACACTAGCACGGTGCGCGGCAAAAACCCCAAGGGGTCGCGGCGGGTAAATCGCTATCGCGCGAAGAGGTCCAGCGGGCGGGCGGTTTGGGCGGCTTCGTGGGCCAAAAGCCAGCGTTTGCGCTCCAATCCGCCGCCGAAGCCGGTGAGGCTGCCGCCGGCGCCGATCACCCGGTGGCACGGCACCACGATGGCGACGGGATTGGCCCCGTTGGCGAGGCCGACGGCGCGGCTGGCCTTGGGATTGCCGAGCCGCGCGGCGAGCGCGCCGTAGCTCAGCGTCTGGCCGGGCGGGATGGTCCTGAGGGCGGCCCAGGTGGCGCGCTGGAAGGGGGTGCCGTTGGTCTCGGTCGCCACATCCGCCAGGGCGCTCAAGTCGCCGTCGAAATAGGCCGCGATCGCGGCCAGCAGGGGCGCCGGCGCCGGTCCCTCCACCAGACGGACCGTGCCGTAGTGGCGGCCGAGCAGGCGGTGCATCCGCCCCTCGAAGCCGTCGAAATCGAGCGCGCGCAGCCGGTCCGCATCGTCGAGAACGAGGTGCAGGTCGCCGACGGGGGACGGCGCCTTCGCGTAGCGAAACTCCACCTCAATCCTCCGGAACGGTGAATTCCACGATGGCGGCCGCGTCGAAGCGGCTGTCGAGGGTGGCGTATTGGGCCGTGTAGCCCCCGCGCAGCCTGGCCGAGACGAACGCATCGGCGACCACGCGCGGCAGGTTGCGCCGCATCGCCGAGGCCGCGCCCACCATGGCGAGCTGGTCGGCGAAGGCACGGGCGAGGCCGGGGTCGGTCTCCGCCTCGCGGCCGAGGGCCAGGGTGCGGTCGACGAGATCGGCGTTCTGGCTGCCGAGGTCGCCGGCGAGCTCGTCCAGCGCGGCGGTGAGGACGGTGCGGTCGCGCGAGACGAGCGCCACCAGATCGAGCGCCGCCTCGTTGGCGCTGCCGTCCCACTGGTCGAGCACCGGCAGGTCGGCGGCGACGCGGGCGGCCGGGTGGTGGCGCGCCATCGCGGCCGGACCGATCAGGTCGCGCGCCTCGGCGGCCACGGGGATCGCCGATTTCAGCGTGAAGACGCGCGCCGCCGGCGTCAGCACCCGGGCGACGGCATGGTCGCCATCGTGCTCGAAGGCGTGGTCGAAGGCGGCGGCGAGGCGCATGGCGAGCGCGGTCTGGGCCGCGCTGGTCAACGCCAGGTCGGCGGCGAGGCGGGTGTAAAGCGGGTCGTCCAGCAGCGGGCGGCCGTGGGACTGGCGGGTGCGCAGGGCGTGGACGGCGCGCGCCACCTGGCGGCGCGTGGCGCCGGCCGCGATGACGGCGGTGTCGAGCTGGGTCAGCGTGCCCACGTCGCGCAGCACCTGCAGGCCGCGTCCGGGCTCGCCGATCAGCCGGCCGCGCGCCTCGTCGTAGCGCACGGTGGCGATGGGCTGCGCGTCGAGGCCGCCATAGTCGCACAGATCGTCGGCGCGCACGGAATCGATGTTTTCCGGCGCGTGACGGGCCACCAGCGCGGCGGTCGGCCCGTCGGTGGTGACGGCGAGCACCAGGTGGAAGTCCGCCTGCGGCTGACAGACGAAGACCTTCTCGCCGGTGATGCGGATGGTGTCGCCCGCGCCGAGCTCGCCGCGGGTCGCAAGGCCGGTATCGCCCGGCACCCGTTCCAGGATCGCGAGGGTGACGAGGCCGCCCTCCTTGTCCTCGATCGGCAGCGGCCGGCGATCGTACCGGCGCGAGGCGATCACCGGGAACAGCTCCCCCTCCAGGTCCGGCGCGTAGACCAGCGAGGCGACGGCGGCGTGGGTGGCGCTGATCGGCAACAGGTGGCCGCGCTCGCACCCGGCGGTGAGGAACAAGGTGGCCGCGCGCAGCCGGTGCTGGTGGCCGTTCTCGCCCTCTTCCCAGGCGCTGGACAACAGGCCGCTGGCGACGCTGCGGTTGGTGAGCGCGTGGTAGGCGGGGTGCACCTCCACCTGATCGATGCGGCGGCCCTCGAAATCTTCGCGCCGCAGCGTCGGCGGGTTGGCGACGGCGAGGCGGGCGACTTCCTGCGCGTCGGCCGAGCCCCAATAGGCGCCGAGCGCGCGCAGCTCCTCCTCGGCCTCTTCCTGCAGCGCACCCTCGAGCGAGGCGGTCAGCACCGGGTCGGAGGCGAAGGCGTTGTGTCCGTCGAAATCGGCCATGCGCGGGGCGAGCGGCGCCTCGTCCGCGCGGCGCAGCGCGGCCGGTCGGCTCAGCGTCTCGTCCATCGTCTTGTGCATCGCCGCAATATCCCGTCTGAAAGCGTCGAGGCCCAGAAGATTCTGTAAGGTCTACCTGTCAAGGTAGCACCCGGCAACTGTTGTGTTGAGCGCGAAACGCTATTCGTGCATCGGTTGCAACTCTTGGGCGATGGTCAAATGGAGAAATCATGCCAGATCCTATCAGCTGGGCAGGGGTGTGGCCCTACTACGTGGCCATCTTTCTTGGCGCTTATTTGGCGGGGTCGATCCCCTTTGGATTGATCTTGACGCGGCTGGCTGGCCTCGGCGATGTGCGCAAGATCGGGTCCGGCAACATCGGCGCCACCAACGTGCTGCGCACCGGCCGCAAGGACCTTGCCGCAGCGACGCTGCTGCTGGACGCGGCCAAGGGCGGCCTTGCCGTGTGGGCGGCGAGCCGCATCGGCGGGCCGGACTTCGCCGTCACGGCGGCGGTGGGCGCCTTCCTGGGGCACATCTTCCCCGTGTGGCTCGGTTTCAAGGGCGGCAAGGGGGTCGCCACCTATATCGGCTGCCTGATCGCGGCCTCGCCGCTGGCGGCGCTGGCGTTCGCGGCGGTGTGGCTCGCGATCGCCTTTACGTTGCGCTTCTCGTCGCTCGCCGCGCTCCTTGCCTCGCTGGCGACGCCCTTCGTGCTGGTCGCCCTCGGCGCGATCCAGTTCGCCGAGGTGTTCGGCCTGCTGACGGCCCTCCTGTGGTTCAAGCACTGGCCCAATATCGGCCGGCTCCTGCGCGGCACCGAAAGCCGGATCGGCAAGTCATGACCGTGGTGGCCGGTCCCCTCGACGCGGCCGAGGCGCGGGACTGGCTGCGCCTGATCCGCTCGGAAAATGTCGGCCCGGCCACCTTCTACTCGCTGCTATCGAGCTACGGGACGGCCGCGGCGGCGCTGGAGGCACTGCCGGAGATCGCCAAGCGCGGCGGCCTGCGACGGCCGCTCAAGTGCGCCACCACCGACATGGTGGCGCGGGAGATGGAGCGCGCCGCACGCCTCGGCGCGCAGCACATCTTCCTCGGCGGGGCGGACTATCCGGCACGGCTCGCGGCGATCCACGCGCCCCCGCCGGTGATCATGGTGCGGGGCGAAACGGCGCTCCTGTCGCGCCGCCCGCTCGGTATCGTCGGCTCGCGCAAGGCCTCGGCGGGAGGGTGCACCTTGGCGACCCAGTTCGCGCAGGCATTCGGCGAGGCGGGCCGCGCGGTGGTGTCCGGCCTGGCGCTCGGCATCGATGCGGCGGCCCATCGCGGCGCGCTGGCGGCCGGCACGGTGGCGGTCGTCGCCGGCGGGGTCGACCGGCCGACACCGGAGGAACACGCTGCCCTCGCCGACGAGATCGTGGCCGCCGGCGGCGCGGTGGTCTCCGAGATGCCGCTCGGCATGATGCCCTTCGCGCGCGACTATCCCCGCCGCAACCGGCTGATCGCCGGCCTGTGCGACGCGGTGGTGATCGTGGAGGCCGCGATGCGGTCCGGCTCGCTGCACACGGCACGGTTCGCCGCCGACGAGAACCGCGACGTGTTCGCCGTGCCGGGATCCCCGCTCGATCCGCGCGCCGCCGGCTGCCTGTCGCTGCTGCGCGAGGGGGCGGCCATGGCCATCGAGCCGCGCGACGTGCTCGACGCGGTGGCCACATGGGAGCCCGAACCGATGCTGCCCGGCTTTGCCGAGGATCGCGCGCCGATGACGCCGCCGCCTCCGAGCGAGGCGGTGATCGCCACCATCGCCGACGCCCTTTCGCTGACGCCGGTCTCGCTCGACCAGATCGCCCGCGTCACGGGGATCGGGATCGCCGCGGTGGCCGCCTCGGTGGTGGAGCTGGAGATCGCCGGCCGCGCCGAGCGCGAGCCCAATGGTACCGTGCGCGCCGCCCTACCCGCGCCTTAGCTACTCGGGCCGCGCGGCCGTCAGCCAGATCTGACGCCGCCAGCCCGGCGGGGTCAGCGCATCGGAGATGCCGTGGAGGTCGTTCTGGTCGGCGAACCAGCGCGACAGGCCCGGTTTGCCGATCTGCTTGTAGCGATGGTCCGTGGTGACGACGCGGCCGCCGACGAGGCCGATCTCGCTCGCGAGCCAGCCGACCTCGGCCATCGTCATCTCGCGATGGTGGCCGAGGAACGGGTTGCCGTCGTGGAAGAACACCCGGTACTTGCCCATCGGGTTGCGGCCCATCAGCATGCGCATGCGGTTCTCGATCCGCGCCATGTTCGGCACCGACAGCACGAACCGTCCGCCCGGCTTCAGCGCCGCCGCCACCGCCTGGAGGATCGGCTTGGGCGAGTGCGGCAGGTGCTCGATGGTCTCGAACATGCTGATGCCGTCATAGGTGCGCTCGGGCAGCGCCGCCGCGTAGAGGTCGCTCTGCTGCGCGGCGATGCCGAGCGCCTCGAGCCGCGCCAGGCCGTCGGCTTCGTCGATGAACAGGTCCACCACCGTCACGTCCATGCCGAGGCGACGCAGGATGGGATTGTAGAGGCTGGTGCCGCCGCCGAGATCGAGATGCCTGCCGCCCGGCGCATAGCAGAGCGCGGCGCAGATCAGCATGCGCTGCGGCGGGGGCGGCGCGTCCATCGCGGCGCGCGCTTCCTCGACCGCCGCCGCGAAACGCGGCAGCGGCAGCCCCTTCTCGGCCAGGATCCGCTTGGTCCATCGATGCAGCTTCATAGTCGTTTCCCCCGGCCGCCGGCGGCGACGCCCTCGTCGATTGGCGGCCGCACCCGCCCCTGTCAACGCGATTGACGACTTGGCTCAGAATTGGATTTTTGTATCTGGGCGGACCGTGACGCGGCTGCGACAGCCTCCGTCCGGCCCAAATCGACCGACGCGCGCGTGCCGATCCCACGGGGTGGGTCGCCGAAGCCGGCGAGCGCCGGCTTCGGTCGGGGGCGCGGGAGGAAACCGCCCCGCGCCCATCGATGGAAGTGCGGGGCGACGTCGCGTCGCCCGCATTCCGCCGGAGCCGTGCCTCACACGGGGGTGATCACCGGCAGGCCGGCGAAGTGGGCCTTGAGGTTGCGCACCACGAGGTCGCCCATGGCCCAGCGCGTCTTGCGCGTGGCCGAGCCCTGGTGGGGCGACAGGACCACGTTGTCGAGCGCGAACAGTGCCTCGGGCGCGTTGGGCTCGTCTTCGAACACGTCGAGCGCCGCACCGGCGATCCGGCCTTCGGTCAGCACCTTGACGAGTTCCTCCTCATCGACGGTGGAGCCGCGGCCGACATTGACGAAGTAGCCGTCCGGACCCAGCGCGTCGAACACGCGGCGGCCGATGATACGGTCGGTGGCCGCGCTGCCCGGCACGATCGAGATCAGCCAGTCGGAGACCTTCGCCATCTCCACCACGTCGGCGAAGTAGGGGTAGGGCTCGTAGGGCTGCTCGTTGCGGCCGCAATACACCACCTGCATCTTGAACGCCTGGGCGCGGCGGGCGACTTCCTTGCCGATCCGCCCCAGCCCGAAGATGCCCACCGTCTTGCCGGTCAGCTCGCTGGTGAGGGGGTAGTTGCCCTTCGCGGTCCAGTGGCCGGCGCGCATGTAGGCATCGGCCTGCGGGATCTTCCGGCACAGCGCGATCATCAGGCCGAGGGTGATCTCGGCCATCGCGTCGGTCAGCACGTCCGGCGTGTTGGTCACGATGATGCCCCGGCGCCGGCAGTCTTCCGGGTCGATGGCGTCGTAACCCACGCCGAAACTGGAGACGATCTCCAGGTTCGGCAGCTTGTGCATGATCTCCGGCGGAACGCCGGTGTGACCGCTGGTGGCGACGCCGCGAACGCGGCTGCCGATGCTGGTGAGGAAGGCGGACGGGTCATCCGCCTCGTACAACTTGTGGACGGTGAAGTTCTCCTCCAGCGCCTCGATGACGCTGGGGAGCATCGGCTTGATGACGAGGACGTCCGCCATCGCTCAGGCGGCGACTACGGTCTGGCGCTGCTCGCCGAGACCCTCGATGCCAAGCGTCATCACGTCGCCGACCTTGAGATACTGCGGCGGCTTCATGCCCAGGCCGACGCCAGGAGGGGTGCCGGTGGAGATCACGTCGCCGGGCATCAGCGTCATGAAGCGCGACAGATAGGAGACGATGGTCGGCACGTTGAAGATCAGCGTCGAGGTGGAGCCGGTCTGGCGCCGCTCCCCGTTCACGTCGAGCCACATGTCGAGGTTGTGCACGTCGCTCACCTCGTCCTTGGTCACGAGCCAGGGGCCGAGCGGGCCGAAGGTGTCGTGCGACTTGCCCTTGGTCCACTGGCCTTCCATCTTGGCCTGGAAATCGCGCTCGGACACGTCGTTGGTCAGCGCGAAGCCGGCCACGTAGTCCATCGCGTCGGCTTCGGACACGTACTTGGCGCGCTTGCCGATGATGACGGCGAGCTCGACTTCCCAGTCGAGCGACTTGGCGTTGCGCGGCAGCTCGACATCATCGTTGGGACCGCAGATAGCGGTGACGGCCTTGTGGAAGATGATCGGCTGGCCCGGCGGGGTGGCGCCGGTCTCGGCCGCGTGGTCGGAATAGTTGAGGCCGATGCAGATCACCTTGCCCGGCGCGCCGACGCAGGGGCCGAGGCGGCCCGGGTTCTCGACGACCGGCAGCGCGCCGATGTCCGTGCCGGCGATGAGCTCCAGGAGCTCCGGCGACAGCGTCGCCGAGGAGATGTCGGCAACCACGGCGGACAGGTCGCGCACCGTACCGTCGGAATGCAGGCAGCCAGGTTTTTCATGGCCGTCGGGGCCGTAGCGCAGAAGTTTCACGTCTTTCTTTCTCCTAGTGGCGGCGGCGGTGCGGTGTGGCTGGTCAGCCGACCGTCCACCCACCATCGATGACAAAGGCTTGGCCGGTGACGAAGGCCGATTCGTCCGATGCGAGGTAGACGGCCATGTTGGCGATCTCGGCGGCGGTGGCGATCCGGCCCATCGGCTGACGGGCGATGAAGTCGCCGAGGGCTTTTTCGTAGTTGCCCGTGGCGCGCAGGCGCTCATGCAGCGAGGGCGAATCGACGGTGCCCGGGCAGATCGCGTTGCAGCGGATGCCCTTGGTCACGTAGTCGATCGCCACCGACTTGGTGAGGCCGATGGTGCCGGCTTTGGAGATGCCGTAGACGCAGCGGTTGGGCACGCCGATGATGGACGACGCGGCGGACGATATATTGACGATGGCACCGCCGCCCTTGGCCAGCATCCCCGGCAGCACGGCGCGGATCATGCGGAACATCGCCTTGGTGTTGAGCGCGATGGCGAAGTCGAAGTCGTCGTCGGTGGCGTCGAGGATGGTGCCGGCGTGGACGATGCCGGCGCAGTTGAACAGGATGTCGGGCTCGGTGCGGGCGACGGCCGCATCGACCGCCTGCTGGTCGAGGACGTCGAGCCGGAACGCGTCGACGCCGTCCGGCAGGCCGGCGAGGCCGGCTTCGTTGACGTCGGTGGCGAACACCGTGGCGCCCTCGCGGGCGAACGCTTCGGCCGTGGCACGGCCAATCCCCTGGGCGGCTGCGGTGAGCAGCGCGCGTTTACCGGCGAGACGCATTAGCGGTCCTTAAACAGTTCAGCGAAGAAATCGACCATCTGCGGCACCATGTTGTCGCCGTGGCCGGTGGCCTTGGCGATCCCGAGCGCCTGCTTGGGTGCCGCCGACATCACGGAGGGCACCCCCAGCTCGTCGGCCATCGTGGCGTAGTAGCCGACGTCCTTGCGGGCGTTGGTGATGGAAAAGGCGAGCATGTCCGGCTTGCCGTCGACCGCCTGGGCCTTGATGAAGTCCATCATGCCCGAGTGCAGCGGGCCCGACGACATGACGTTGTAGAGCTTGTCGCGCGGCACGCCGGCCTTGTCGGCCATGGCGAAGGCTTCCGACATCGCGCACGCCGTGGTCATGGCGAAGAAGTTGTTGATCAGCTTGATGGTGTGGCCGGTGCCGAGCGGGCCGAGATGGAAAACGTTCTCGCCCAGGTCCTTGAACACCGGCTCGGCGCGCGCAAAGTCTTCGTCGGCGCCGGCGGACATGATGTTGAGCTTGCCGTCCACCGCGTGGGCGGGCGTGCGGCCGAGCGGGGCGTCCATGTACGAGCCGCCCGCTTCGGCGACCGCTTCGGCCAGCTTCAGCGTCGAGCCGGGAAGCGAGGTGCCGAAGTCGACGACGAGAGTGCCCGGCTTGAGGCCGGCGATGACGCCGTCCTCACCCAGCATGCGGCTCTCGACCGAGGCGGAGGTGTCCATGCACATCATGACGATGTCGGCGGCGGCGGCGATCTCGCGCGCCGTCTTCACCTCGGTGCCGCCGCGCGCCACCGCGGCGTCAACGCCGGTGCGGTTGCGGTTGGCGATCACCGTCACCGGATAGCCGAGCGACTGCAGGCGCTCCACCATGGCTGAGCCCATCAGACCAAGGCCGATGAAGCCGATATGGGGGCGGTTCGTCTCGCTCATGCTTCCTCCGCAGGACCGTCTTGTTGAATTTGCCGCATGGGTGGCACAGACCTCGCGGCAGCACAATCCGTTCCGTCTCGCGAGGCCCTCAGTCGTGCGCGACGAGGCTGGAAAAATCGACCATCACGTGCTCGGCGTAGCTCGGCCGCTCGGTCAGCGCCTTGTAGTAGCGCGCAAGGTGGGGCAGGTCCGGCCGGTCGATCGCCATGTCGAAGTAGCGGTAGAGGGTGCTGGCGAAATTGATGTCGGCGATCGTCAGGCTGTCGCCGGCGAGGTAGCGCGTCTTCGAAAGGTTCTCGTCGGCGATGGTGAGGCTCTTCGTCAACATCGCGAGGTGCTTGTCGATCAGCTCCGGGTTGCGCTTGGAGGGTGCGGTGCGCACCACCGCCCAGAAGAGCGCCGTGGAGTGCGCCGTCACGTTGAGCTGCGCCCACTCGGCCCACATGTCGGTCAGCGCTTCGGCCTTCGGGTCCGTGGGCCACAGCCGCCGATCCACGTCACGCCGCGCCAGCGTACGGACGATGGCGTTCGATTCGAACATCACGAGCCCGTCGCCGAACTCCACCGTCGGCACCAGGCGGTTGGGGTTGATACGGCCGTACTCCTCGCTGTCGAGCCCGCCGAAATGACCGCCCAGATCGACGCGCTCGAACGGCAGGCCGAGCTCGGCGATCGTCCACATCACCTTCTGCACGTTGGACGACGACGCGCGGCCCCAGACCTTCAGCATGTTCTTCTCCCCATTGTGGCGCCGTTCGCGCCCGGGCCGCATCGGAGGAAGCGGCCCCTTCGTTGTCAAGCGAGCCGCTACTCCGCGGCGCTCGCAAACCCCTTCCTGGCGGCCGATTTCTGCACCTCGTAGATCGAGCCCGCCTTCTCGGGCTGCGGCTGCGGGATGCGCACCGGCACTTTTTCCAGGCGCGGCTCCTTGGTGGAGACGCCGCACAGCATCCGGCTGTCATACTCCTCGATGGAGGGCGACTTCGTCATCGAGCCGAAGATCGGGAATGCGTCGGCCGCCATC
>JAUIJH010000063.1 GCA_030431335.1 Alphaproteobacteria bacterium | reverse complement strand
TGGCGGGGGCGGCGCCTTGGCCTTCGCGGCCGGGGCGCGGGGCGGCTTGAGCGGCGCGACGGAGCGCGCGACCTTGTCCCACAGCGCCTTCTCGCCCGGCTTCAGGGTGCGCCGCCGCGTCACGACGCGAAATTGGGGCGAAAGAGGGTGAGGCGGGCGGCGGCTTTCATCTCGCCGGCGATGGCGCCGGCCGCCTCGCCCGTGCCGATGAACAGGTCGCCGCGCGCCGGCCCGACGATCGCGCTGCCGGTGTCCTCCGCGATGGTGACGGCCGCGAACGGCCCGCGCCCCGGCACCACGGTCTCCACCAGCACGGGCGTGCCCAGCGCGATGTGGGCGCGGTCCACCGCGAGGCTGCGCCAGGGCACCAGCGGCAGGCCGGCGGCGGCGATGGGGCCGAGATCCTCGCCCATCGATGCCCGCTCGCGGAAGAACACGTAGGAGCGGTTCTGCGACAGCACCTTGGGCACCAGCGCCGGATCGGCCGCGAGGGCAGCGCGGATGGTGCGCATGGAGGCGCCGCCCTCGGGCAGCACACCCCAGTCGATCAACACGCGCCCGATGGCCGTGTACGGGTGCCCGGTCTTGCCGTGATAGCCGATGCGCACCGTCTCGCCGTCCGCGAACCGCAGCCGCGCGGAGCCCTGCACCTGCGCGAAGAAGGCGTCGACCGGATCGGCGACGTAGGCGAGCTCGAGCCCGCGCCCGTCCAGCGCGCCGGCCATGATGGCGACGCGGTCGGGATAGGGGGCGAGCGTCCCGTCCGGCAGGCGGCGGGCGAATGTGCTGTCACCCGGCAGGTCGGGCCGGGGAGCGGTGCGCACCAGATCGTCCGGCCGGCGGTAGAGCGGGGTGCGGAAGGCGCCGGTCGGCTTGCGCGAGGCTTGGATCACCGGCTCGTAGTAGGCGGTGAGGAAGCCCGGTGCGGCAATACGAAGCGGCGTGAAATGGGCTTCGACGAAGGCTTGGGGGTCGCCGGGCGGCGCATCGGCGATTCGCTCGGCCAGCGCGGCGAGCCACGGCGCCTCGTGCGGGCGGTTGCGGACGGACGGTGCAAGGTGGCGGGTGACGCCGCGCATGAGCGCCTCGGCTTCGCTCGCGCCCCAGGCGGGCAGGTCGGCGAATGCCACCGGCTCCAGCCCCGCCGCGCGAATGTCCTGCGCGGCCTGCACAGCAGCTCGCGGTTAGGCCGGCAGCTTCACGCCGACTCGGTCGCGACCAGCGACCAGTTGGGATCCTTCGACGACACGTCGCGCTCGAAGGTCCACACGTCCACCACATCGGACACCTTGTTGGGGTCGCCGCTGATCAGCTCGCCCGCCTTGTCGTAGTTGGCGGTGATCATCTGGCTGTCGATCCGCACCGTGACACGGGCGAGTCCGTCCTTCTGGGACGCATCCGTGAAGGCGATCTTCTCGATGCCGATGAGGGTGGTGGACATGGTCTGCTCCGCGGCCTCGCGCTCGGCGATCGCGGCCTCGAAACCCTCGTAAACCTCGCCGGACAGCAGCGGTTTCAGCGTGTCCCGGTCGCCATTGGCGAAGGCGGTGACGATCATCTCGTATGCCATGGACGCGCCTTCGGTGAAGCGCTTGGGCTCGAACGACGGGTCCGCCTCGATCACGGCCTTCAGCCCGTCATATAGTGGGGTGCCCTTGCGCGCCGCGTCGCCCAGCCGGGCGTCGATGTCGATCTCGGGCGCGCCGACACTGCGGCCGGGCGTGGGCTGGCGCGGCAAAGCGACCACATTGTCGCGCGCGGCTTTGCCCTCGGCTGCCGACTTGGCCGCATAGGGGTCGTACGGCGGGCGTTCGTTGCCCGTGCGTCGGCCCAGCACGCTGCGCAACCGCAAAAAGATCGCCACGGCAATAGCGATGATGATGAGGTTCTCGATTCCGAAAAAATCACTCATTCATTTCAACCTGTAGCACAATGGCGGCGACGGGCCGGCTCCCTGGTCCAGTGCATGGTTCCACGTCACACTGCTGAGATAAGACGTTCGAGGCGTGAGAACAGAGGTTCGCCGCACGAACGAAAGCGACCCTAACCGTTTGCCCCTCCCCGGTCCATCGCCGCGCCCTGGGAAAATAAGACGCTTGTTACCATATCCCAGAAGACGCTCACTCAAGGAAAGTCCGTGATCCGCTTCATCCTGCTCATTTTCCTGATCGGGATTCCGATCGCCGAAGTTGCCGTGTTCATCATGGTCGGCAGTGTCATCGGAGCGCTTCCGACCATTGCCATCATCATCCTGACCGCGATCATCGGCGCGACCCTGCTCAAGCGGCAAGGCCTGTCGGCCCTCAACCGCGTGCGCATGGACGTGCGCAACAACAAGGTGCCGGCCGGCTCCATCGGCGAGGCCTTCACCATCGCCCTGGCCGGGATCCTGCTGCTGACGCCGGGCTTCATCACCGATACCGTCGGCTTCGCATTGTTCGTGCCCAAGGTGCGGCAGTGGCTGGGCAAGCGAATCGTCGGTGCCGTGCGCTTCGAGTCGGCGGGATTCCCGCGCGACGGCTCGCAGGGCTGGCAGAACCCGCGCGCCCCGCAGAAGACGATCGACCTCGACGAGGGCGAATATTCGCACGGCCAGGATCCGTCCTCGCCCTGGCGCGAGCCGCCGCCGCGCTGACGGTTGCGCCGGCGGGGCGTCGCCTTGTGGCCATGCGGTCGCCATGCTAGCGACCCCGCAGCCGAGGTGAATAAAGCCGCCAACCGAACCGGGAGCGATGATGAGCGACAGCAGCACAGGGTCTGCCACAGCGGGCGAGACGCAACAGCCGACCGTTCGGGTCCTAGCGCAATACGTGAAGGATCTGTCGTTCGAGAATCCGAATGCGCCCGCCTCCTTGCAGAAGAAAGAAGACAACCCGCCGATCAATATCGGCGTGAACGTGGCCGCGCGCGGCATCGCCGAGACCGATTTCGAGGTTACGCTGTCGCTCAACGCCAAGGCCGGCGACGGCGACGCGGTGAACTTCGAAGTCGAGCTGCAATATGCCGGCGTCATCCGCGTGACCAACATGAAGCCGGAGCACCTGCAGCCGTTCCTGCTGATCGAGGGGCCGCGCCTGCTATTCCCGTTCGCGCGCCAGATCCTGGCCGACGCGGTGCGCCACGGCGGCTTCCCGCCGCTGATGATCGACCCGATCGATTTCGTCTCGCTCTACCGCCGCAACATCGAGCGCGCCGCGCAGCCGCAGCAGCCCGCGTCCGTCAACTGACGGGCGCGCCGCCGCTCGCGGCGTCCGCCAGCAGCGTCTCCAGCGAGACTTCCGCGCGCCAGCCGATTCTGGCCGCGGCAGCCTGCGTGTCGAAGCGGGCCTTGCGCTGCAAGAGCCGCAATTCGCCGCCGCGCGGCGCCATCGCGCAGCGCGACATGCCGGGCAGCCCGGTCCGGCGCCACGCCTTCGCCGGCAGCGACAACAACCCGCGCAACCGCATCCCGGCCGGCGTCAGCGTCGCCGGCGGCGCCATGCCGGCACCTTCGGCGAGGCGGACGAGATACTCGTTCCAGGTGAGCGTGTAGCCGCCGTCGATGTTGAGCGGCACGAAGCCCTTGGGCGCCCGCTCCGCCGCCAGCACGCACGCGTTCGCGACATCCTGACGCGCGACCAGCGGCGCGAAGCCTTCCCCCATCGCGCCCATCGGCCCGGCGACGCCCGACGCCATGCGCCGCAGCATCAATTCGGCCCAGTAGAAGCTGTCCGCGGCGACGACGCAGCTGGTGCGCAGCGCCACCGCCGAGCGGCGCGGATCGGCCGCGGCCCATTCGGCGAACTGCGCCTCCATCGCCAGCTTGGCCTGGCCGTAGGAGTGGACGGGCGGGACGGGCGCATCGCCCTCCGCGATCGTCCCGCGCCGCTCGCCATAGACGTCGATGGAGCTGAGGATGACGATGGTGTGCAGCTGCGCCTGCTGCGCGAGGGCGAACAGCGCGGCCGATTCGGCCGCCATGCGCGCCGGATTGCCGCCATAGGCGGCGTGGATGATGGCGGTGGCACCCTCTGCGGCGGCCGCAGGCGGCGCCGCGAGGTCGCACGCCACCTCGGTGACGCCTTCCAGCGCGCGCAGCTCCGGCGGCAGGGATTGGCGGCGAATGCCGGCACGCACGGCGATGCCGCGTTCCGCCAGCGCGGCAACCACCGCGCGTCCGACGAAACCGGCCGCGCCCGTGACGAGCACGACCGGACGGCTCATCCGACGAAGCCGATGACGCGCCTGACGTCGTGCATCACCGGCGCGGCGATGGCCGCGGCCCGCTCGGCCCCGCCCTTGAGGACGGCATCGAGGTGGCCCTTGTCGTCGAGCAGGCGCCGCATTTCGCCGTTCATCGGGGCGAGCACGGTCACGGCGAGCTCCGCCAGCGCCGGCTTGAAGGCCGAGAACAGCGCACCGCCATGCTCGGCCAGCACCTCGGCCTTGGTCTGGCCCGCCAGCGCCGCGTAGATGCCGACGAGATTGTCCGCCTCCGGCCGCCCCGCGAGCCCCTTTTCCTCGCTCGGCAGCGCGTCGGGATCGGTCTTCGCGCGGCGCACCTTCTGGGCGATGGTGTCGGCATCGTCGGTGAGGTTGATGCGCGAATTGTCCGACACGTCGGACTTCGACATCTTCTTGCCGCCGTCGCGCAGGCTCATCACCCGCGTCGCCGGGCCCTGGATGATCGGCTCGGTGAGCGGAAAAAGCCCGTCCTCGTAGCCGAGCGCGGCGATGCCCTCGGCATAATCGTGGTTGAACTTCTGCGCGATGTCGCGCGTCAGCTCCAGGTGCTGCTTCTGGTCCTCGCCGACGGGCACGTGCGTCGCCTGATAGGTGAGGATGTCCGCCGCCATCAGGCTCGGGTACGCGAACAGCCCGACCGACGCGTTCTCCCGGTCCTTGCCCGCCTTTTCCTTGAACTGCGTCATGCGGCTGAGCCAGCCCATGCGCGCGACGCAGTTGAAGATCCAGGCAAGCTCCGCGTGGGCGGACACCTGGCTCTGGTTGAAGACGATGTTCTTCACCGGGTCGATGCCGGCGGCGAGGAAGGCCGCGGTGACGTGGTGGGTGGCGTCGGTCAGCTCGGCCGGATCCTGCCACGTGGTGATCGCGTGCAGGTCGACCACGCAATAAAGGCACGGGTACTCGTCCTGCATGGCAACGAATCGGCGGATGGCGCCGAGATAGTTGCCAAGATGCAGGCTACCGGTGGGCTGTACGCCCGAAAAGACTCGCGGTGTGAATGTCACGGATGGGCTCGCTCAGCGCTCTGTCGGCGCCCTTATGGTGCCCAACGCGCCGAAGGGCAACCGATGCGTGTCGACGGCGGCCGCATCGGCCGCGCAATCGGCCGCGATCGTTAACCGGGCGCGGTCAGTGGACGGTGGGCGTGCCGGGGGGCTTGGGCGCCGATGTGGCGCGGTAGTGGCGGTTGGCGAAGCGCAGGAACTCGCCCACGTGCATCGAATAACTGACGCGCGGGACGGGCCGGTCGGCCCGCAGCCGGCCGTAGCCCAGGATGTCGTCGCGATCGGCCAGGATCTCGGGCGGGATGCGGCACATGTCCGGGTTGTCGAGCCACTTGATCCAGCGGATCCGGTCCTTGTTGGAATAGGACACGCCCGCCACGCCGAGCGCGTTGGGGATCAGCGAGGCGCTGCCGATGGGGGCGATGGCGAACCGCGCCCCGCGCGCCGCCTCCAGCTTCTGGGCGAAGGTCCAGCCGAACATCCACACCACCTCGAGCGGGAATTCGAGCCGCTTCGTCAGCCGCGCGATCATGCCACGCTCCACCTCCTCGATGGTCTCGAAGAAATCGGCCGGGCGGCCGTCCCAGGGCGAGGTCATGCCGTTGACCAGCAGGCGGGCGAAGCCGATGCCCTGCCGGTGCGTGCGGTTGAGGAAGGTGGCGAGCGCCTGGGTCTGCTCCAGCCACTGGTGCTTTTCGAGCTCGAAGGAGATGAACAGCGCGTCGGCATCCGCATGGCGCGGCGGCATCAGGGCGCTGCCGTATTCCCTGAGCTGCGAATCCGATTCCAGCTCGGCGAGGGCGCTGATGTGGTGCGCGCCGGCGAGGGCGCCCTCGTCGACCAGCGTCACCGCGATGCGCGGGGGCAGCACCGTGGTGGGGTCGACCACCGCCTTGCCGGCCACGCGATGGGCGAGGATCGCCTTGCCGCGGTCTTCCTCGCCGATGCCGGTGCGCACCGCCTGCAGGTAGGCGTCCCAGATGCGGTCGATGGCGAAGACGTGGACCACGGGCAGGTCCGCCCCGTCCGCGCCCCGCCAGGGGTCGGCGAGCGCGAGCGCCTCGCGCCGCGAGTTCTCGCCGGGCGGCTTCTGGCCGAACAGCGTGCCCTGGCGCAGCGCGGCGAACGTGACCTCGCCCGTGGTGCGGTCGGCGCTGAGGCGCAGGCGGTCCGCCCCCCGGCGCAGGAAAAAAGCGAGGCGGTGGATGCCGGTATCTCGCCGCACGATGCGCACGTCCGGCACCAGGAAGGCGTCGACGAGGCTGTCCGGCACCCCAGCCATAGTGCACAGGGTGCGCATTTCGGTGCCGTGCCGCTCCATCGTCAGCGCCATGCGGGTGCCGCCGCGGGTCGCGCTGTTGATGCCGCGCACCACCCATTTCGGCGTCACGGCTGCGTCTGCCTCGGGCGCGCGGCGCAAGGCCGGTCGCCGGCGGGAACGGGCGAAATCAAGGTCACGGTTCGGCTCGCGCGATGGGTCGCGTGTTTATGGGACGGGACGCGGGAGAGGGCAACCGGGGCGCGGGACGCTGGTGCGGCGCCCGGTCCCGCGCCGCGCCTCACGCGTCCTCGTCGAACACGATCACCTGGCGGATCGCCTGGCCGGCGGCGAGGCGCTCGAAGCCCTCGTTGATGTCCTCCAGGCGCAGGCGGTGGGTCATCAGCTTTTCGATGGGGAGCTGGCCGGCCATCATCATCGCGCCGAAGCGGGGAATGTCGCGCAGCGGCACGCACGAGCCCACGTAGGAGCCGCGCAGGGTGCGTTCCTCGGCGGTGAGCGTGACCGGCGGCAGGGTCAGCTCGGCCTTGGGGTTGGGCAGGCCGGCCGTGACCGTCGTGCCGCCGCGGCGGGTGATGTCGTAGGCGAATTTCAGCGCCGGGACGACGCCGGCCACCTCCACCGCGAGGTCGACGCCGCCGCCGGTCAGCTCCTTCACCCGCGCGATGGCGCCCTCCTCGCTGGGGTCGATGGCGTGGGTGGCGCCCAGCTCCAGCGCGACGGCGCGCTTGTCGGCGGCGATGTCCACCGCGATAAGTGGCCGCGCGCCGCCCGCGACGGCGCCGAGCAGCCCCGCCAGGCCGACGCCGCCGAGCCCGACCACGGCGCAGCTCTGTCCCGGCCGCAGCGCGCCCGAATTGAGCACCGCGCCGACGCCCGTCAGCACCGCGCAGCCGAGCAACGCCGCCATGTCGAGCGGGATGTCCTTGTCGATCTTGACGCAGGAGCCCTCCGAAACCACCGCATGGGTCGAAAAGGCCGAGACGCCGATGTGGTGGTTGACCGGCGTGCCGTCGACACGGATGCGCCGCGCGCCCGACAGCAGCGTGCCGTTGCCGGCGGCCACGGCGGCGGGCTGGCACAGCGCCGGCCGGCCTTCCGCGCAGGGCAGGCAGTGCCCGCACGAGGGCACGAACACGAGCACCACATGATCGCCCGGCGCGAAGCGGGCGACGCCGGGGCCGACCGCCTCCACCACGCCCGACGCCTCGTGGCCGAGCGCCACCGGCAAGTCGCGCGGCCGGTCGCCGTTGATGGTGGACAGGTCCGAATGGCACAGCCCGGCGGCGGCCATCTTCACGCGCAGCTCGCCGGGGCCGGGATCGTCCAGTTCCGCCTCGACAACCTCGAGCGGGCGGCTCTCGCCATAGGGTCGCGGGGCGCCCATCCGGCGCAAAATGGTGACTTTGGCTTTCATTCGCTCGCTCTCGTGCCACGTGGCGAGGCCATGCTAGCCGCGCCCGGGCCGAAAGTGGACGGCTTTTGTGGGCCGTTCCGCATGGTGCGCGCGCCGAGGTTCGAGCGGCGGCGGCTTCCACCCAGCGGCGCTGCGCAAGCCCGCGCGCGACGAACAATGGATCAGGAATTGAAACTAAGTTCCAATTCCGTTATAGCCACCCGCGATGCGACAGAGAAACGACACCATGCGGACGATCCCCCGCCCTTGCCGCCCATGAGCCGGCGCAGTCCAGCCGCCGAGCCGGCGGCGGAGGCCGAAGGGCCCGCGCCCGGCACGCAGGCGCTTTCGCGCGGGCTGCAGGTGATGGAGACCCTGGGCGGCAGCGTTTCGCCCCTGCGGTTCACCGACCTGATGGACCTGTTGGCGATCCCCAAGGGCACGCTGCACCGCCTGCTGGCGACGCTGGTGGAGGCGAAATACGTGGCCGTCGAGCCGCGCGACCAGACCTACCGGCTGGGGCCGCGCCTGTTCGAGCTGGCGCACCGGGTGTGGGACGCCACGGACCTGCGCGGCGCCGCCGAGCCGGAGATGGAGCGCCTGCGCACGCTGACCGGCGAGACCGTGCGCCTCGGCATCCTCGACGGCGACAGCGTGCTCTACGTGGACCAGCGCGACGTCGCCCGCCCGCTGCGCGTCGACAACGCGGTGGGTCGCCGCGCGCCGCTCTACGCCTCCTCGCTGGGCAAGGCGATGTTCGCGGCGCTCGCGCCCTCGCGCCAGGCGAGCCTGCTCGACGCCATCGCGCTCACGCCGCTGACCGCCCGCACCATCACCGACCGGGCGCAGCTCGCGCGGGAGCTCGACCTCATCAAGGGCCGCGCCTACGCGCTGTCGGTGGAGGAGCTGCACGAGGGCATCAGCGCCGTCGCGGCGCCGGTGCTCGACCATCGGGCCCAGCCGATCGGCGCCATCGGCGTTGTGGGTCCGGCCTTCCGCCTCGGCACCGACCGGCTGCACGCCTTGGGGCGCGACGTGCTGGAGGCCGCGCGCCGCATCTCGGGTAACGCTGGAGAATCCGCCATGTCCATCTCGGTCAACCCGGCGCCGCTGCACGTGGTGCGGGAGGACGTGTCCGTCGCGGTGCCCGGCAGCGCCTTCCTGGGCGAGGGGCCGCACTGGGACCACGTTCGCCAGGAGCTTCTGTGGGTCGACATCCTCGCCCCGGCGCTGCTGCGCGGCGACGTGGAGGCGGGCACGCACGAGACCTTCCCGCTCGACGATATCGTGGGCGTCGCGGTCCCGCGCGAGGCGGGGGGCTACCTCCTCGCCACGCAGAACGGCATCAAGACGTTCGACCCGGACACGGGAGAAGTGTCGCTGTTCGCCGATCCGGAGGCGGACCGGCCGGCCAACCGCTTCAACGACGGCAAATGCGACGCGGCGGGACGCTTCTGGGTCGGCAGCCTCGCGCTCAACGCGACGCCGGGCAGCGGCGCGTTGTGGCGCATCGATCCGGACGGGTCGTCCCACAAGATGGCGGACGGCATCCACGTCTCCAACGGGCTCGGTTTCAGCCCGGACCACCGCACCTTCTATTTCACCGATTCGGGCGTGCGCACCATCTACGCCTACGATTTCGACCTGGAGGCGGGCACCATCGCCAACCGGCGCGTGTTCACGCAGGTGTCGGAGGGGGCGGGCACGCCCGACGGGATCACCGTCGACGCGGAGGGCTTCGTGTGGTCGGCGCACTGGGACGGCTGGTGCGTCACCCGCTACGATCCGGACGGGGCGGTGGAGCGGGTCATCGACCTGCCGGTGCCGCGGCCGACGGCGGCCGTGTTCGGCGGCAAGGATCTTTCAACGGTGTTCGTGACCACGGCGCGTATCCGCCTGTCGGCCGAGCAGCTCAAGCAATCGCCGCTGTCGGGCAGCGTTTTCGCGATCGCCACCAACATCAAGGGACTGCCCGAGCATCGGTTCGCGGGGTAAACATGGCCGAACTCAAGATCCACAATCTGAAGAAGCGCTTCGAGGCCGTCGAGGTGCTGCACGGCATCGACCTCGATGTGCCGGACGGCTCGTTCACGGTGTTCGTGGGCCCGTCGGGCTGCGGCAAGTCCACGCTGCTGCGCCTGATCTGCGGGCTCGACACCATCACCGAGGGCGAGCTCGTCATCGATGGCCACGTGGTCAACGACGTGCCGCCAGCCAAGCGCGGCATCGCGATGGTGTTCCAGTCCTACGCGCTCTATCCGCACATGAGCGTGGCGCAGAACATGGGCTACGCGCTGAAGCTCGCCGGCGAATCCAAGGCGGAGATCGAGGCGCGCGTGGGCCGCGCCGCCGAAATCCTCAAGCTGACCGACTATCTCGACCGCAAGCCGCGGCAGCTGTCGGGCGGGCAGCGCCAGCGCGTCGCCATCGGCCGGGCCATCGTGCGCGAGCCGCAGATCTTCCTGTTCGACGAGCCGCTCTCCAACCTCGACGCGGCGCTGCGCGTGGAGATGCGCATCGAGATCGCGCGGCTCAAGGAGCGGCTCGGCACCACCACCATCTACGTGACGCACGACCAGACCGAGGCGATGACGCTGGCCGACCAGATCGTCGTCATGAACATGGGCCGGATCGAGCAGGTGGGCAGCCCGATGGCGCTCTACGAGAAGCCGGTCAATCGCTTCGTCGCCACCTTCATCGGCTCGCCGCGCATGAACGTGCTCGCCGCCGAGCCCCTGCGTGCGCGCCTCGACGTGCCGCGCGAGGCCGCCGAGGTGGGCGTGCGGCCCGAGCACGCGCGCCTGGTGGCGCCGGCGGAGGGCGAGGTGACCGGCGAGGTGGTGCTGGTGGAGCGCCTCGGCAGCGACACCTACGCCTACGTCTCGCTGCCCGGACGCGAGGAACTGTTCCTGGTGCGCCTCGCCGGCGGGGAGACGGTGCCCGCGCACACGCAGACCGGCATCGCCTTCGAGCGGGCGCAGCTCCACTTCTTCGACGGGACGGGCATGGCGCTCTCCCTGGCCGGGGCGGACACGCCGGCCGCCTACGCGCACGCCTCGTGATGGAGCTGAAAAGCGCCGTCGAGCCGGGGATGGCCTTCTACCCCTCGCTGAAGGGCCGCGTGGTGCTGGTCACCGGCGGCGGGTCGGGCATCGGCGCGAGCCTGGTGGAGCATTTCTGCGACCAGGGCGCGAAGACGCTGTTCCTGGAGCTGGACGCCGGCACCGCCGCGGCGACGGCCGACGACGTTGCCGAGCGCACCGGCATCACCCCGCTGTGGCGGGCCGTGGATTTGCGCGACATTCCCGCCACCCGCGCCGCCATCGAGGCGCTCGCCGCCGAGGCGGGCGGGCCGATCCGCGGGCTCGTCAACAACGCCGGCAACGACGACCGCCGCCCCGCCCTGGAGGTGACGCCGGAGCTGTGGGACGAGCGCTTCGCCACCAACCTGTCGCATCAGTTCTTCTGCGCCCAGGCGGTGCTGCCGGGGATGATGGCGGCCGGTGGCGGATCCATCGTCAACCTGGGCTCCAACTCGTGGATGCAGGGCGCGGCGGGGCTGATCGCCTACACCACCGCGAAGTCCGCCGTGGCGGGGCTGACGCGCTCGCTGGCGCGCGAGTTCGGCGAGGCCAACGTGCGCGTCAACTGTATCGCGCCCGGCTGGATCCTGACCGAGCGCCAGGTGACCCGCGCCAAGGCGATCTACCAGGACAAGTTCGACGACTACCTCGCCAAGCAGTGCCTCAAGCGTTTCCTGTTTCCGCCCGACGTGGCCCGCATGGCGCTGTGGCTGATCGCCGACGACGCCCAGATGGTGACGTCGCAGACGTTCATCGTCGATGGCGGGGTGGTTTAGGCCGGCCCCGCCCGGCCTGCCGCGCCGGAGCCCCGGAGCACGATCGGCCCCAGGTGGAAAGCGCTAGCGGTCGCTTGCGCGAACGTAGATCACCGAGCGGATCGTCCCCTGGTCGGGATCGAAGTGCACGATCACTTCACTGCCTTGGGCATCCACTGCCGTGACGCGCGCGCCGGTCGCCGACATGGGTTGAATGTCCCGGTAGCCGCGCGCCTCAAGGTAGTCCTGCTGGTGCTGCAGGAAGCCGGCATTGTCTCCCGCAGTTGCAATAGATGGGGCCGCGAGAACGGCAGCCGTCAATATTGCGAACGAAAAAATTCCTCGCATAGCGTATTCCTCCACTATAGGGGCTCCCCCGGAAAAATTAATTCCGGCAAGAAGCCCCATTTATTTTTGTTATCAAATGAGTTTTTCGGCCTTGAACGCCGAAGTTATAGGAAAGTGCAAGGCCGTATGAGTTACTCAACTCAGGGGAGAGTGTGCATTGCAAAATATATTATGGGAAGCCGCAATTTTGGATTGCGGCCAATATTTTTCGAAATGAAGGCCGATCTGTGGCGGGTCAGCGCTCAATTCGGCAGGATTTTGGCGGCGCCATCTTCCATTGCGGTTTCCTCCGGCGCCGGTGGCGCGGGGGTGCCTCCGGGTGCCGAATCCCATTCTGAAACTCGGTTCCAACGGGTTGAAGCCCGCCTGGCAATGAGCTAGGACATATTGGAACAGTGTTCCAAAAAATTAGGGAGGACAGTATGGTTCGCTTCGTGACAGGCGCCCTCGTGGCTGCCGCGCTCGCCATGCCCGCTGCCGCGGCGGATGTGGAGTTCATGTCCTGGACGATCACCGAGGACGGCGGCAAGGAACTGATGCAGGAGATGATCTCCTCCTACGAGGAGAAGACGGGCAAGGAAGTCGACGGCATCGGCTACGCCTGGAAGGACATCAACAAGAACACCTTCCTGCGTGCCCGCACCAACACCTTGCCGGATGTGAGCCAGGTGCAGGCCCGCTTCCTGCCCACCCTCGCCAACATCAGCGGTATCCTCGACCTCGACGAGGTGTTCGACCGCGCCATGCTTGAAGAAAAGTTCGCGCCCGGCTTCCTCGCCTTCGGCGAAGTGGACGGCAAGCAGGTCGCGCTGCCGTGGGTCGGCGGCACCATCGGCATGGTCGCCAACAAGCTGGTGCTCGAGAAGGCCGGCATCGACAAGGTTCCCGCCACCATCGAAGAGTTCAAGGCGGACCTCGCCAAGATCCGCGACGCGATCCCCAACTCCGTCCCCTACGCCATGGCGACGAAGAACAACGATTCCATCCTGCTCGACTATCTGATCTGGGTGTGGACCTTCGGCGGCGACGTGATCGTCGACGGCAAGCCGGCGGTGAACTCGCCCCAGGCCGTGGAAGCGCTGCAATTCATGGTCGACATGATGGAGGACCGTGACGCGGCCCCCGAGATCGACCGGCCCGACGCGCGCCGCCTGTTCGGCCAGGAAATGGCGGGCTTCTACTTCGACGCGCCGTCCGCCAAGGGCTTCGCCGCGAACTTCTCCGGCCAGGGCGACGCCTACGCCGTGAACCTCGCCCCGATGGCGACGCCGGTGCTCAACGACGGCGACACGCCGCAGTCGATCCAGTGGGGCCACGTCCTCGTCATGTACGGCGACGACAACAAGAGCGCCGACAGCGACGCCGCCGACTTCCTGATGCACATCCTGTCCGACGAGGAACTCGTCAAGCTCGCCGCCGCCAAGGGCGTGCTGCCGTCCACCAAGTCGGGCCAGGCCGCCGAGCCGATCGCCAGCGACGCCTACCTCGCCGCCTGGGCCGCCGGCGCCCCCGCGCCCAAGCGCAACACCATCGCCTCGCTGTCCAACGGCGCCGAAGTGTCGACCATCATCGGCGAAGAGGTGCAGGCCGCGCTGCTCGGCCAGAAGTCGGCCCAGGAAGCGGCCGACGCGATGCAGAAGCGCATCGAAGACGCCATCGACTGAGCCGCGCCAACACGCCAACGCCGGCCGCCCCGCTGCGCGGCGGCCGGCCCCACCCAGCGAGCCGCCGATGACCTCTCTCGACACCGCACCCCCCGCCGCCGGACCCCGTGCCGGCAGGCCGTTCCCGATCTCGCCCCACGCCCGCCGCGGCGGACTGAAGGGCGGGGAGGGGCGCTTCGGCATGCTCCTGCTGCTGCCGGCGCTGCTCGCGTTCTGCGTGGTGGTGCTGTTCCCGTTTCTGGAGGCGCTCGGCCTCTCGATGTTCAAGTACTCCATCGAGATGACCGGGCCGCGCTTCATCGGGCTCGACAATTTCGTGCGCGTGCTGTCCGACCCGTCGATCCGCCAGTCGTTCATCGCCACCATCATCTATGTGGCCGGGGCGACGGCGCTCTCCATCGCGCTCGGCCTCGCCTGGGCGATCATCCTGCACCACCCGTTTCCGGGCCGCGATTTCCTGCGCGGCGCCTCGCTGCTGCCCTGGGTGATGCCCGCGGTCGTCGCGGCCTTCCTGTGGGGCTGGATCTTCAACTCGCGCTACGGGCTCCTCAACGCGGCCGCGTTCGAGCTCGGGCTGATCGACTATCCGCAGGCGTGGTTGTCGGACCCCTTCGGCGCCATGTCGGCGGTGATCATCACCAAGGTCTGGCTGTCGGTGCCGCTCTTCATGGCCTTCTTCCTCGCCGGCCTCGCCAACCTCGACCGCGACCAGCTCGATGCCGCGCGCGTCGACGGCGCCGGCAACATGGCGATCCTGCGCGACCACGTGATTCCGCACCTCAAGCCGGTGCTCCTCGTCACCATCGTGCTCGGCATGATCGGCAACCTGCAGCACTTCGACACCATCTACGCGCTGACCGGCGGCGGCCCGGTGCGCGCCACCACGGTGCTGTCGATCGAGGTCTACCGCCGCGCCTTCGAGCAGTGGGACATCGGCCTCGCCGCGTGCGTGGGCGTCGTGTGGGTCGCGCTGATCATGCCGCCGGCCTTCTTCTACCTGCGCCAGATGATGCGGGGCACCGACTGATGCTCGACTTTCGCTCCACCCGCGCCAAGCTGATCGTCGGCGCCGCGGCGCTGTTCATCGGCTTCTTCCTGTTCTTCCCGGTCTATTGGCTGATCGCGTCCGCCTTCAAATCGGACGCCGAGCTCTACCGCATCACGCCGACGCTCTACCCCACCGCGCCGACGCTGACCCACTTCATCAAGGCGTTGACGGTGGGCCAGCTGCCGCTCCAGCTCGCCAACACGCTGTTCGTGTCGCTGGGCTCGGCGGCGATCAACGCGACGCTCGCGGTCTATGCTGGCTATTCGTTCGCCAAGTACCGCTATGTCGGGCGGCGGCCGATCATGCTGTTCATGCTGTCGGCGCAGATGTTCCCGTTCGGGCTGCTGCTCATCACCATCTACCCGCTGCTGACGGGGTGGGGGCTGCTCGACACGCGGTTCGGGCTGATGCTGAGCTACATCGTGTTCGCGCTGCCGGTCGCGACGTACATGCTGTACTCGTATTTCAGCCAGATCCCCGGCGAGCTGATCGACGCGGCGCGGGCCGACGGCGCGTCGGACCTGCGCATCTTCCACACCATCATCCTGCCGATCTCCGGCCCGCCGATCATCACGGTGTTCCTCTACTCCTTCATGTGGAGCTGGAACGACCTCCTCTACTCGCTCACCCTCATCGTCTCGGAGGACAAGCGCACGGTCGGCCCGGGCCTCCTCCTCACCTACCTCAACGACAGCCACTCCGACTGGGGTGGGGCGATGGCGGCCTCGCTGCTCGCCTCGATCCCGGTGGTGATCGGTTTCATCCTCCTCCAGCGCTTCTTCATCCAGGGCGTTACAGCCGGAGCCGTTAAATGACCCTGCGTGGTGCCTTCCCCGTCCTTCCCACCCTGTTCACCGCGGAGGGCTCCGTCGACCGGCGCGATTTCGAGGCCGTCATCGAGTTCGCGCTGGAATGCGGTGTCGACGGCGTCGTCTATCCCGGCACGGCGAGCGAGGTGTCGACCCTGTCGGCGCAGGAGCGCACCGAGCTGACGGCGCTGCTCGGCCGCCGCCTCGACGGGCGCGTGCCGTTCGTCTGCGGCGCCACCCATGCCGATCCCGAGACGGCGCTTGCCCACGCGCGCCGCGGCGCCGAGGCGGGCGCGGCCGCCGCCATGGTGATGGCCCCGGCCGGCCGCGACCAGGACGAGCTCGTCGCCTATTTCCAGACGGTGGCGCAGGCGCCGATCCCGCTGATGCTCCAGAACGCGCCGCCGCCCTTCGGCGCCGGCCTCAAGCCCGACATCGCCGCGTACATCGTCGAGCGGGTGCCGCAGATCCGCTTCGCCAAGGAAGAGACGATGCCGTGCGGGCAGAACCTGTCGCGCCTGATGGCTGCGTGCGGCGACCGGCTGGAGGCGCTGTTCGGCGGCGCGGGCGGGCGCTACATCACCGACGAGCTGGCGCGCGGGGCCGCGGGGACCGTTCCGGCGGTGGAGCTCGCCGATGTCCACGTCGCGCTGGTTAAGGCGCACTTCGCGGGCGATGTCGCGCAGGCGCGCCGGCTGTTCGCGGCCTCGCTGCCGCTTCTCAACCTGCAGGCCGTGTTCCGCACCCACATGACGAAATTCACCCTCGCCGCGCGCGGCATCATCCGCTCGACCGCCGTGCGCGCGCCGGACCCGGCGATGGACGAGGGCGACCGCGCCGAGCTCACCAAGCTGCTCGCGGAGGCGGCGCCCCTGTTCGCCATCCGCCCGCCGCTGAAGGTCGCCGCATGAGCGCCGTCGACGCTATCGTGAAGGTCGAGACCTTCATCATCTCGGTCCCGCGCGAGGTGCCCTATCTCGGGCCGCTGCGCGAGGGGGAGCGGATCAACGAGAAGGGCTATTTCGTCCGCCGCGGCAACAACAGCATCTACCCCTCCACCGACATGACGCTGGTCATCAAGGTGACGGGCGAGAGCGGCACCGTGGGCTGGGGCGAGACCTACGGCATCGCCGCGCCGGAGGCGACCAAGGCGATCATCGACGAGCTGCTCGCCCCGGTGATGATCGGCCGCGATCCCGGCGCCCCGGTGCCGCTGCACGAAGACCTCTACGACCTGATGCGCGTGCGCGGCTTCATCTCGGGCTACTACGTGGATGCGCTGGCCGGCGTCGACATCGCGGTGTGGGATCTCTACGGGCGCGCGGTGGGGCGCTCGCTGGCGAGCCTGGTCGGCGGGCAGCGCCACCAGCGGTTGCCGGCCTACGTGTCCGGCCTGCCGCGCGCGACGCTCACCGAGCGCTGCGACTTCGCCAAGGAATGGGTGGACAAGGGCTTCCGCGCCATCAAGTTCGCGGCGGCGGTGTCGGACGACGGCATCGTCAAGGAGATGGCGGCGCTGCGCGAGGCGGTGGGGCCCGGCATCGACCTGATGGTGGACCTCCACTGGAAGTTCGAGGCGTCGGAGGCGATCCGCCTGATCAAGAAGCTCGAGGCCTACGACCTCTACTTCGCCGAGGCGCCGGTGGAGCCGGAGGACACCGAGGGCATGGCGCGGGTCGCGCACGGCATCTCCACGGTGCTCGCGCTCGGCGAGGAGTGGCGCACGCTCTACGAGTACCGCCCCCGCTTCGAGCGGCGCGCCATGGGCATCATCCAGCCGGAGATGGGCCACACCGGCGTGACCGAGTTCCTCGACATCGGCCGCATGGCGAAGGCGTTCCACGTCAACATCATCCCGCACGCCTCGATCTCGGTCGGGCTGTTCACGGCCGCCTCGCTCGCCGTCACCTCGGCGCTGAAGCGCGTGCCCTACCACGAGTACCAGCACTCGATCTTCGACCGGAACCTCGCCTTCACCGACGGGGCGATGGGCTGCGAGGCGGGCTACTACCGCCTGCCCGAGGGTCCCGGCATCGGCGTCACCCCCAACGAGGCACTGTGGAACCACGTGGTGGCGGCGTGAGCCGACGCTTCGGCGGCATCTACCCGGTCCTCTACGCCTTCTGGGACCGGGACGGCAGGCTCGACCAGGCCGCGATGGCCGCGCAGGTGGAAAATTGCATCGCCGACGGGGCGGACGGGATCACCGTGCTCGGCCTCGTGACCGAGGTGCACAAGATGACCACCGCCGAGCGGCTGGAACTGGTGGCGACGGTGGGGGCGATGATCGCCGGGCGGGTGCGCTACGCGGTCACCATCGCGGAAGAGAGCGCGGGCGAGCAGATCGCCTTCGCCGAGGCCGCCGCCGCGGCGGGGGCCGATTTCGTGATCCTGCAGCCGCCCCGCACGGGCGGGCGCGAGGCGGCGATGGCGCAGTTCGGCGCGGTGGCCGACGCCGTGTCGCTGCCGGTGGCGCTGCAGAACAACCCGGTGAACCTGCCGGTCTCGCTGGAACCGGCCGACCTCGTCGCCCTGTGCCGCCGCCACGCCAACATCCGCGTCCTGAAGGCGGAGGGCTACTCCGTCGACATCGCCGAGACGCTTGCGGGCACCGAAGGGCACGTCGATGCCTTCGGCGGCCACGGCGGCATCGAGTTTCCGGCGCTGATGCGCGCGGGCGGCGCCGGCCTGATCCCCGCGCCCGACTTCCTGCCGGTGCAGGTGAAGATGTTCGCGCTGATGCGCGAGGGCACACCGGCCGCATTCGCCGAGGCGGAGCGCCTGCACGCGATGATCCTGCCGGCCATCGTGTTCATGTCCCGCACCGTTCCGGGGATGCTGTGCTACGGCAAGCGCCTCTACGCTCGCCGCCTCGGGGTGCCCGTGTTCGACCGTGAGCCAGCCCTCGCGCCGACGGCGTTCGGGCTGGCCGAGACGGAGCGGTTCGCGGCGATGATCGCTGCGGCCATCGCGGCCGCGGGGAAAGCGGACAGCCCTGCGGGCTGACTTGTCGTCTCGGGCGAGGATTTTCCATCCTCGCGCTCCTTCCGCCTCGCCGGCGGGCAGGGGTCCAGCCCCCGTCGTCCCTGCGGGACGGGCTGGATCCCTGCATCCAGGCTGGGTCGGGCCGCACGCGCGTCAAGGGTGAAGGCTGCGCCCGATCCTGCGGATCGCCCTTGACCCGCCCGCGGCCCTCGGTGCCTCGGTCTGGCGCCTCAGCCGTCGTTGCGCAGCCAGCGGGCGAGCTGGGCGCGCTCGTCCTCGGTCATGCCCGTGACGTTGCCGGGGGGCATGGCGTGGCTCAGCACCGCCTGGCGGGCGATGCGGGAGGCCTCGCGCGCGATGTCGAACTCGCTCTCCAGAACCACGCCCAGCGGCGGATGCGCCATGCCTTCCCACAACGGCTGGCGCGAATGGCACATCGAGCAGCGCGCCATGATGGTGGCCTGCGCCGCGTCGAACTCCTGCGACCGGACGAGCTCGCGCATTTGCCCGTCGAGCGGGTCGAACGGCACGCCGGCGGCCTCCTCCTGCGGCAGCGAGCGCACCGCCGGGTAGGTCGACAGCCCGATGATCACCACGAACAGTGCCAACGTCGCCACCCACACCCACAGGAGATGGCGCCCGGTGGCGTGGAGCGTGTTGAAGAAGTGGCGGATCAGCGCGCCCATCACCAGCACCAGCGCGATGATCAGCCACGACCAGCCCGTGTTGGTCGCCAGCGGATAGTGGTTGGCGATGAAGAAGAAGATCACCGGCAGCGTCAGGTAGTTGTTGTGCAGCGAGCGCTGCTTGGCGATCTTGCCGTAGATCGGGTCCGGCTTGCGGCCGGCGATCAGGTCCGCCACCACCACGCGCTGGTTGGGGATGATCACGTGGGCGACGTTGGCGGCCATGATGGTGGCCGTCATCGCGCCGATGTGGATGAAGGCGCCGCGCCCGGAATAGACGTGCGTCAGCGCGAAGCCGACCAGCGACATGAAGATGAACAGGATGATAAAGACCGCCGTGTCGCCCAGCGTGATCAGCCGCTTGCACAGCTGGTCGTAGACCACCCAGCCCGCCACCAGCACCACCAGCGAGATGAGGATCGCCTGCCAGCGCGACAGCGGCATCACCGCGGGGTCGATCAGGTAGAGGTGGGCGCCGGCGTAGTACATGACGCACAGCAGCGCGAAGCCCGACAGCCAGGTGGTGTAGGCCTCCCACTTGAACCAGACGAGGTCGTCCGGCATGTGCTCCGGCGCCACGCCGTATTTCTGGATGTGGTAGAAGCCGCCGCCGTGCACCTGCCACTCTTCGCCCAGCACGCCCGGCGGCGCCTGCTTGGGCTTCTTCAGCCCCAGGTCGAGGGCGATGAAGTAGAACGAGGAGCCGATCCACGCGATCGCCGCCACCAGGTGCAGCCATCGCAGCGCCAGCATCGACCATTCCCAGACAATCTCGAGACCCATCGCCCACCCCTTTCCGTCGCCGGCCGCGACGATCCCGCGCCCGGCGGCATCCGCGCAACCCCATGCGAGAACGATGCCGCATCGGCGCCCGTTGGCGGGCCGGCCAGTGACACCGTTGCGTCATATCGGTCTGAAATTGTCTTTTGCGGTATGGTTTGCGGTGCGTACGCGCAGGCGCGGTGAGATCAGGGACGACATGGACAAGGGCAACGAGAAAACGGGCGCGGCCGACTGGCTGGCCGCCGAACTCGCCGACAGCCTCGACGAGACCTACGAGATGGAGCTGGAGGACGCGATCCTCAGCCGCGAGATCCACCGGATCTATCGCAAGGCCCATCCGCCCTCGATGTCGCGCGCGGACTACCTGACCCAGCTCCTCCACCTGCAGGCCGAGCTGATCAAGCTGCACGACTGGGTGCAGCACACCAAGGAAAAGGTCGTCGTCATCTTCGAGGGGCGCGACAGCGCGGGCAAGGGCGGCGTGATCAAGCGCATCACGCAGCGGCTCAACCCGCGCGTGGTGCGCGTGGTGGCCCTGCCCGCGCCCACCGAGCGCGAGAAGACGCAGTGGTATTTCCAGCGCTACGTGCCGCACCTGCCCGCCGGCGGCGAGATCGTGCTGTTCGACCGCTCCTGGTACAACCGCGCCGGCGTCGAGCGCGTGATGGGCTTCGCCAGCGAGGCGGAGGTGGAGGACTTCTTCAACGACGTGCCGGAGTTCGAGCGGATGCTGGTGCGCTCGGGCATCCGCGTGATCAAGTACTGGTTCTCCATCACCGACGAGGAACAGCAGATGCGCTTCCTGATGCGCATCCACGATCCCTTGAAGCAGTGGAAGCTGTCGCCGATGGACCTGCAGTCGCGCGTGCGCTGGGAAGATTACACCAAGGCCAAGGAGGAGATGTTCGCGCGCACCAACATCCCCGAGGCGCCCTGGTACATCGTGGAAGGCAACGACAAGAAGCGGGCGCGGCTCAACTGCATCGCCCACCTGTTGTCCAAGATCCCCTACGAGCCGGTGCCGCAGGAGGAGGTGACGCTCCCCAGCCGCATCCACAACTCGCAATACGAGCGGCGCGTGCTGCCGCCGGAGCTGTACGTCCCGTCCAAATACTAGGGCTCCGTCACGGCCGGGCGCCGTGCAGCAGCGTCAGCGCGAGCGAGCCGACCAGCATCAGCGCAAAGGCGATGTTGGCGATGCGGCCCAGCGTCGGGTGGGCGAGGATGCGGGCGAACAGCGCGCCGAGCGCCAGCCAGGCCGGGTTGATCACCAGGATCAGCGCCGTCAGCGCGGCCACCTTGGCCGCCGCGTCCGAGAGCGGCGCGTCGGCGACGAGGGTGCGGCCGGAATAGACCGCGCCGATGGCCGCGTACGCCTTGGGGTTGGTGATCGCCAGCGCGAGGCCGGCGAGGAAGCGCGGCGCGGTCTGCAGGGGGCTGGCGCGCCCCGTCACCGGCGCCGTTGCGATCTTCACCGCGAGGTACAGGATGTAGGCCGCCGCGACCGCCGCCAGCACCCGCACCAGCGCCGGCTCGGCGAGGATCAGCGCGGTGACGCCCGTCGCGATCAAAAGGAGCACCCCCGTGGTGCCGATGAGGATGCCCGCGAGGTAGGGCACGCCGCGGCCGAAGCCGTAGGCGGTGCCGATCCCGGCGAGGCTGAGCGTCGCCGGGCCGGGGCTGCCCATCAGCGGCAGCGCCGCCAGCCAAAGCAGAATGAGTGGATCGCGCATTTGTCTCGCCCCGACCGAACCGGGGCGATGATGCCGCGAGCGATTGCGGTTATCTTGAAGGAATGTGCAGCGCCGTGAGCGACGACAGTCTCATCCTGCGATGGCGGCCGGTGGGCGAGGGGATCGAGGAGGTCACCGGGCTCAGGCTGCGCAGCGGGTATGAGCCGCACAGCCACGACAGCTATGTCGTCGGCCTCACCGCGCACGGGGAGCAGCGTTTCCGTTATCGCCGCGCGGAGCGGTGCTCGCGGCCGGGCGAGGCGTTCATCCTGCACCCGGGCGAGATGCATGACGGGCGGCCCGGCACGCGCAGCGGCTACGGCTACGGCGCGCTCTACGTCGCCCCGCGGCTGGTGGCGGAGGCGATCGGCGGCGGGCCGCTGCCGTTCGTCCCCGAGGCCGTGTCCGCGGACCGGGCGTTGCGGGCCGTCCTCGCGCGGGGCCTGGCGCCGGGCGAGGGGGGCGACGATCTGGCGCTGGGCGAGTTCGTCGGCGATCTCGCGGCGGTGCTGTTGCGCCTGTCGGGGCGCAGCCAGCCGCGAACGCCGGCCCGCTACGCCACGCTGCGGGCCGTGCGCGAGGAGCTGGACGCCGCGTGGCGGCGGCCGCCGGGCATGGCCGCGCTGGAAGCCGCGCACGGCATCAGCCGGTTCGCCATCGCGCGGCAGTTCCGCACCCATTTCGGGATCAGCCCGTCCCGCTACGTGATCCAGCGCCGCCTCGACCACGTGCGACAGCGCATCGCCAGGGGCGACAGCCTCGCCGAAGCCGCGCTCGCCGCCGGCTTCAGCGACCAGAGCCACATGACGCGCCACTTCCTGGCGGCATTCGGGCTGACGCCCGGACGGTGGCGCGCGGCGCTGCGCTCGACCGCCGGGTGGGACGCGCAGCGGTAGACGTCGCACGCCATTCCGGAGCGGTTCTCAAGTATAATTAGAATAGATCAAACTATAATCGAAATGCTGGGGCTTGTCGGAAAGTCTTCGCTGGCATAGTGAGCCCTGTGTGCCCGCAAGGCGGGTGTCTCGACCCAGCCAAGGATCGATCTTCCATGCGCCTCGCCCGCTCGCTTGCTCTCGTCCTGGCGCTGACCGCTGCGGCCGGCGGTGCATCGGCGCAGGAGAGCCCGGCCTCGGCCCCCGCCTCCGCCCGCGCCGCCAGCCTCGGGCTGAGCCTCGACACGCTCGAGCCGGTCGAGGCCGGGTGCCGCCTGTCCTTCGTCGTCACCAACGGCATGGCGGCGGAGATCGGGGAGCTGTCGGTGGAGATCGCCGTGTTCGGCGCGCAAGGCGGGTTCGAGAAGATGTTGCGGCTCAATTTCGGCCTGCTGCTCGACGGCAAGACGCGGGTGCGCCAGTTCGATGTGGCCGGCACGCCGTGCGAGGGCATCGGCAGCGTCCTCGTCAACGACGTGGCCGCTTGTGAGGCGGCGGCGCTGGAACCGCTCGACTGCCTGCGCGCGCTCGACGTCTCGTCCCGCGGCGGCGTCCCGTTCAAGCTCTGAGGCGTCCCTTGCGCCGTTTGGGCTCCCTCGCCCCCGGCGGACACGGCCCGCTGGCGTGCCGCGGCGCCACCATGCGCGCGCCGGGGCGGCGATGATCGGCCCGGTGCGCCCACGCCGCCGGCGCCTGCCGCTGACGCCGCTGATCGACGTGATCTTCCTGCTCCTGTTGTTCTTCATGCTGTCGTCGACCTTCCTGCGGTTCGGCGCGGTGGAGGTGTCGGCCACCGGGCCATCGCGCGCCGTTTCGGGGGCGCAGGGCGTCACGGCGCTGCTCAAGCTGCGGCACGACGGCTCGCTGTCGCTCAACGGCGCGCCCGTGGCGGCCGGCGCGCTGGTGCCGGCGTTGGCGCAGCTCGCGGCCGGGGGGACGGGGCGGGTGCTTTTCACGGCCGAGCGGGGTGCCTCGGTGCAGGCGCTGGTGGAGGCGCTGGAGGTGCTGCAGGCGGGGCCGCTGCCGGTGGTGCTGTCCGGCGGGACGGCCGCGCCATGAGGCGCCTGCGCACGCCGCTGCGCCGGCCGCCGGAGCGCGAGAGCACCATCCCGCTGATCAACGTGGTGTTCCTGCTGCTGGTGTTCTTCATCGTGGCGGGCACGCTGTCGGCGCCGCGCGATACGGGCATCGACTTCGCCACGGCGCGCGGGTTCGATCCGGCGGCGCTCGATCCGCACCTCGTCTATGTGGATGCGGCGGGGGGGCTGCGCGTGGCCGGGCGGGCGGTGGATGTGCCGGGCGCCATCGCCGCCGCCACCGCCGGCGACCGGCCGCGCCTGACGGTGGTGCCCGATCGCCGGCTGGAGGCGGCCCGCTTCCTGGCCATCCTCGCCGAACTGCGCGCGGCGACGGACAGGCCCATCGCCATCCTCACGCAGCGTCCCGGCTCGGCGGACCGATGAGGATCCCGCCGCGCCTGTGGCTTGGCGCCTTCGCCCTGTCGCTGGCCGCGCATTTCGCGCTGGCGCAGCTCTTCAAGGAGGACGCCGCGAGCGCGCCCAGTGCGGCGGTGTCGACCCCGGTGCCGATGGTGATGCGCGCTACCACGCTGGAGGATGTCGATACCGTGGCGACGCAGGCGGCCGAGCCGTCCGCGGTGCCCGAAGCCGACGCGGCGCCGGTGGCGGACGAGCCCGATGCGGCGGCGGGCGCCGAGACGCCGGCCGTGGAGGCGGTCGAGGCGGCGGATGCGCCGCCGGCGGCCGAGGCTCCGACGCCGCAGCCGGCCGAGCCGGCGCAGGCGGCCGAGGTGCCGGCGGCCGAGGCCGAGGCTCCCGCGCCGCGCGAGGCGGAGAGCGCGCGGGATCTGGCGGCTGCGGATGCTCCGTCGCCGCCAACGGTGGAGCCGGCGCCGGCCGAGGTGCCGCAGGATCCGGCCGCGACTGCGAATGCCGCGGCGCCGGTGGCGACTGCCGCGCTGGAAGCCGCGCCCGTGGAGCCCGCCGAAGCCGTCGAGCCGGCGCTGCCCGAACCGGCGAGCCCCCAGGCGAGCGCCGTCGCACCGGAAGCGGCGGCCGACGCGCCGGCCGTCGCGATGGCGCGGCCGGACGATCCCACCATCCCGTTCCCGGCCGTGCGGCCGCCGCCCGGCGCGCGCATCGCGGCCGTGGCGCTCGAGGATGCGGACAAGCTGGAGCGGATGCCGGTGCCCGAGGCCCATCCGACGCCGGCCGCCGAGCGTGCGGCCGCCTATCGCGCGTGGCAGGCGGCGGAGGCGCAGCGGCGGGCGGAGGCAGAGGCGGTGGCAGAGGCGGCGCGGCAGCGGGAGGCGGCCGAGGCGCGGCGGACGGCCGCGGCCGCTCCCTCGGGCGGTGGCGGCGCCCGCACGGGGGCGCGCAGCAGCGGCCAGGCCGAGGCGGCCTATGCGCAGGCGGTTCGTTCGCGCGTCGCGGCCAATTTCACCCGCGCCACCCGGCGTGTGCGCGGCGCCGGCACCGCGCGGGTGACGATCACCGTCGCGCGCAGCGGGCGTGTCGCCGACGTCAGCCTCGCCGTCCGGTCCGGCAGCCCGGCGATCGACAATGCCGCGCTCAATGCCGCGCGCACGCGCTTCCCCGCCTTTGGCGGCGACATCGCCCGCGACAGCCTGACCTTCAGCCTGCCGCTCACGCTGCGCTGAGCCCGGCCGCCTACTCGGTGCGTTCGGGCGGCAGGAAGAACACCAGCACGCCGATCACCGGCAGGAAGCCGATGATCTTGAACACGAAGCGGATGCCCTCCGCGTCGGCGATGGCCCCGAGCACCGCCGCGCCGATCCCCGCCACGCCGAACGCGAAGCCGAAGAACAGCCCGGACACCAGCCCCACGCGCCCCGGCAGCAAGCTCTGCCCGTAGACCAGGATGGCCGAGAAAGCCGACGCGTTGATGATGCCGATCAGGAAGGTGAGCCCCGCGGCCGCCACGAGGCCCACATGCGGCAGGGCCACCGTGAACGGCAGCACGCCGAGGATGGAAACCAGGATCACCGCGCGGCGGCCGACCCGGTCGCCGATCGGGCCGCCGGCGAAGGTGCCGAGCGCCACCGCGCCGAGAAACACGAACAGCAGCAGCTGCGAGGTGGCGACCGAAACGCCGAACGTCTCGATGAGGTAGAAGGTGTAGAAGCTGGTCAGCCCGGCCATGTAGATGAACTTGGAGAAGGTGAGCAGGCCGAGCACCACCAGGATGGCGATGGCGCGGCGCGAGACCGGCGGCGCCGCGGCGGCCGGGCCGGCACGCGAGGCGACCAGATGGCGCGCCTTGGCCCACCCGCCGACCCGCCACAGCAGCGCCATCGCGACCAGCGCCAGCGCCCCGAACCAGGCCAGGCTCGACTGCCCGAACGGCAACACGATGAAGGCCGCGAGAAGCGGGCCGGTGGCGCTGCCGGCGTTGCCGCCCACCTGGAACAGCGACTGGCTGAACCCGTAGCGGCCTCCGGAGGCGGCGCGCGCGTTGCGCGAGGCATCGGGGTGGAACACGGCCGAGCCGAGCCCCACGCACATGGCCGCGACCACCAGCAGCCCATAGTCCGACGCGCGCGAGATCAAGACGAGGCCGAACAGCGTCGCCCCCATGCCGGCCACCGAAAGGCGGAAGATCGGCCGCTTGTCGGTATAGAGCCCGATGCCGGGTTGCAGCAGCGATGCCGTGACTTGGAAGGCGAAATGGATGAAGCCGATCTCGGTATAGGACAGCGCATAATTGGCCTGCAGCACCGGGTAGATGGCCGGCAGCAGCGATTGCAGCGTGTCGTTGATGAGATGGCACAGGCTGAGCGCGCACAGGATCGCCAACGCGGTGCGTTGCGGGGCGACGGCGGGCGTGGCTGGCGGGGGGGCGGCGGAGACGGTCATCGGACGCTTCGGCAGTGAGGCTTGTCGGCGGCACGAGGCACGCGGCAGCCCGCGGGGCTGGAAGGGAAGGCGACCTGGGGGGCGATGTCGGACCGCAACGCGGCGCGGCCTCCGGTCGCGGACAGTCATAGCCCAAAATCACGCAAGCCGCTTGGGCAAAATCGCATGGCGGTGCCGCGCCGCGCGAAGGCCCTCGCGCAGGCCAGGATCGCGGGCGGTTCGGTCGTAGCGGAGTGGAATTGCTAAGCGGCGCGCCGCGATCCGGGATGCGATGCCGCGCCGAAAGGCTTCAGCGGGACGGCCTCGGCCGGCAATGGTGCCCTGGTGGAAGGCATCGGGAAGGCAGCGCCTTCACTCTACGTCGCGACTAAGTCCTGGAACCGGTTGGTGGAGCCAAGGGGAGTCGAACCCCTGACCTCTTGAATGCCATTCAAGCGCTCTCCCAACTGAGCTATGGCCCCGAGCCGTTCGGCGGAGATAGACCAAAATTCGCCGATTGCAAACCCTCAATCGCGGGTGGGCGGCGTTGCGCCCGCCCGGAGGGGGGTCAGCGGTCCTCGTCGTCCTCGTCGTCGGGCCGAACGACGTCGGACACCTCGTCGTCGTCGTCGTCGATCAGCGCGGCGTCGTCGGGATCGACGTCGACCTCGACCTCGTCGGCCACGATGTCGTCGTCATCGTCGTCGGAAGTATCGGCCGCATCTGGGTCCGCCTCTTCGAGGGCGACCAGCTCGACCGCGTCGTCATCGGTCTCCGTCTCGTCGTCGTCCTCGTCGTTCGCCGTGTCCACGCGCGCCGCGATCAGGCCGGTAGCGAAGGCCGCGTTGCATTTGGGACACAGAATCGGATCGTGGTTGAGATCGTAGTATTTCGCACCACAGTTGGGGCATAGACGTTTGGTGCCAAGGTCGGGTCTGGCCACGGAAGGCTCCGGTCGGTCGAATTTGTCATTAAGGCGGCGTCGCATGGCACACACTCGGTGCCTCTGTAAAGCTAGCGCGTCGTCAGGCGGCAGAATAAATAAGCGGCGCTTCGGGTGAGGACATTTATGACAACAGATTCCATGGCGTGGGCGCGCCCCAGCGGGCCGCTCAAAGGGCGTATCCGTGTGCCCGGCGATAAGTCAATCTCGCACCGTGCGCTGATGTTCTCGACACTTGCGGTCGGCCGGTCCCACGTCAAGGGGCTGCTGACCGCCGAAGACGTCCTGGCGACAGCTGCGGCAATGCGCGCATTCGGCGCAACCATCGCGATCGAGGGCGATAGCGTCACCATCGACGGCGTCGGGCTCGGCATGTTGGCCGAGCCGGAGAACGTGCTCGATTTCGGTAACGCCGGCACCGGCGTGCGCCTCACCATGGGCATCGCCGGCAGCCATCCCATCGCGGCCACCTTCGTGGGCGATGCATCGCTGCAGAAGCGGCCGATGGGGCGCGTGCTGGATCCGCTCGGCGAGATGGGCGTCGCGGTGATCGCCCGCGAGGGCAAGCGCCTGCCGCTGTCGATCCGCGGCCCGCGCACGCTGACGCCGATCGAATACCGCCTGCCGATGGCCTCGGCGCAGGTGAAGTCGGCCGTGCTGATCGCCGGGCTGAATGCACCCGGCGAGACCACCGTGATCGAGCCGGTGGCGACGCGCGACCACACCGAGCGGATGCTGCGCGCGTTCGGCGCCGACCTGAGGATCGCCGATTCGCCCGACGGGCGGCGCATCACGGTGACCGGCCAGACCCCGCTCAAGGCCACCGACGTGGTGGTGCCCGCCGATCCCAGCTCGGCGGCGTTCCTGCTCGTCGCGGGTCTCCTGGTGCCCGGCTCCGACGTGACGGTGGAGGATGTGCTCCTCAATCCGGCGCGCATCGGCCTCATTCGCACGCTGGAGGAGATGGGCGCCGACCTCGCGGTGGAGAACGCGCGCGAGATCGGCGGCGAGGAGATCGGCGACGTGCGGGTGCGGGCGAGCCGGCTCAAGGGCATCACGGTGCCGGCGGAGCGGGCGCCCTCGATGATCGACGAATACCCGGTCCTCGCCGTCGCGGCCGCGTTCGCCGACGGCGACACGCTGATGCCCGGCATCAGCGAGCTGAAGGTGAAGGAAAGCGACCGGCTGGCGGCCGTGGCGGCGGTGCTGGCCGCCAACGGCGTCGTGCACGAGGCGGGCGAGGACTGGCTGCGCGTCTCGGGCCGCAGGGGCCACGTCGGCGGCGGCACGGTCGCGACGCACCTCGACCACCGCATCGCCATGAGCTTCAT
>JAUIJH010000260.1 GCA_030431335.1 Alphaproteobacteria bacterium | reverse complement strand
CTCATCGTGGCCGCGCTGATGACGCGCGGCGCGCTGCGCATGATCGCCCGCGCGCTGCCCGACCTCCTCGACGCGCCGCCCCACGCGGCCACCGCCGCCGAGGTGCGGCGCGCGGCGACGGCCGCCTTCGGGCCGCACGCGCTGGTTTCGGTGCGCATGCGCCGCTCTGGCCGGCGCACCTTCGCGCAGGTCGCCGTCGACGGCGCCCTCTTCGCCGACACCGCCGCCCTCGCCGAGCGCGCCGCGCTCATGCAGGCGGCGCTGGGCGAGCACGCGCTCGATGTGGGCGTCGTCCTCGCCCCCGCTCAGGAGGCGGCTTCGGCCGGCTGAGCCGGGGCGGCGGCGGCGACGGTCATCGCGAGCTCCACCTCGGTGCCCGCGGCGGCGAGCGCCGCCTCGATCGCGCGGCGCCGGCGCTCCAGCGTGCCGGGCCGGCAATCGTCGCCGCACAGCACGACCTCGGCCAGCACCTTGCCGCCCGCGCGCCGTGCCCGTACGCCCGCCAGCGCCCCGGGCGGCACATGCCCCGCCACCACCTCGCGAATGTGCGCCGCGAGGTGGCGTGCCGGCGGCGCGTCGAGCAGCTCCGGCAGCGCCCGCCGCAGCAGCGCCAGCCCGTTGACGAGCATCAGCACCGCCACGAAACTCGCGCCCGCCACGTCGAGCAGCGCCGCGACCCCCGCGTCCTTGGCGAGCGCGGCCGCCGTCAGCGTCACCTGCAACAGCAGCGACGAGCCCATCATGACGGCGCGGGCCCGCCGCTGCGCTCGGTAGATCTCGCTGTCGCCGCCGTCGTCGCCGCGGCCGGCCATCGTCATGGCGAGCCAGCCCAGCGTGTTGATGGCGGCGTTGATGGCGTTGACGACGGCCGCCAGCGCCAGCCCGAGCGGCGAGGGGACGGCGCCCCCCGCGCCGAACGCCTTGGCCACCGCGCTGTCGGCCACCCACAGCGCGCTGCCGATCAGCCCCAGCCCCACCACCAGCGTGACGAACTGCTCCAGCTTGCCGACGCCGAATTCGAAATGGCCGAGCCGGCTGCGATGGATCGCCCGCATCACGACGAGCGCGTAGACCGAGGCGAACAGCATCACGAGGCTGCGGATGCCCTCGCTCAGGAGCGTGAGCGAGGCGGTGAGAAGGCCGCAGGCGATGAGGAGGACCGTGATGCCGACATCCGCGAGGACGGGCAGGAGCACGGCCCGTTCCCTCGCCCGTTCGCCTGCCGTCGGTTGCCGCGTCGCCATCGCCCGCCCCTTCGCACCCGGCAAGGGTAGCAAAGCGCGGCGCCCGCGTCAGCGGATGCCGAGGCTGCGGGCCCTCGCGTGCCGGGGCGGCGGCATCCGCGTCGCGCCCGGCTCGCCGACGCGCCCCTCGGCCACCCGCGCGGCGATCTCCCGCGCCGCCCGCTTGGTGCCGGCGCGGTTATAGATGGTGCCGCGCACCTGGATCGAGGCGGCCAGCGCCTGGCGGAAGGCCGCGAACAGGGCGGGATCCGGCGGCGCCGCGCCGGTCCAGAATTCGTCGAGCGGGCCGAGGTGGGTGAGGCCGGGAACGTCGTAGATCGAGGGCGACAGGGTGTGCGTGGGTAGCCCCGCCGCCAGCCCGTCCAGCCCGGCGCTGGAATTGATGGTCACGAGCCCGGCCGCGTCGGCGCACCAGACGCCCATCGGCAGCCCGTCCACGAAGTCGACGCGCGGCGCGATGCCGGCCGCCTCCGCCAGCTCCGGCACCCGCCGCGCCCAATGGACGGGGCCCAGATCGCCCGGATGCTTCTTCACCACCAGCCGCGCATCCTTGGGCGCATGGTCGGCGAAGGAGCGGAACAGCACGGCGAGCGCCTCGGCGGTGTCGTGGAATTGCGAGTTGGCGCGGATCTGGAAGTCCGTGTCGGTCTGCATCGCGAACAGGTAGAAGGGCGGCTTCACCCGCTCGCGCACCGCCTGCGCCTGCCGGTTGCGCGCGCCCAGATGCCCCTCGCGCCACAGAAAGCGCGCGTAGGCGACGAACGGGTGGTGCAGCCCGTGGGCGCGATAGTGCGGGTAGAGGAACCAGCCGAACACGTTGGGCAGCGCGTTCATCAGGTCGTCGCGCGTTTCCAGCAGCGCCTCGCGCGGATAGACGAGGCTGCCGTCGAAGGGCGGCGCGCCGGCGGCGATGGCGCGGATCGCGTCCGGATCGGTGGGGAACAGCGAATCGACCGAGTTGCCGTTGGCCTCGATGGTCATGAAATCGGGCCGCAGATAGCCGAGCTCGGTGACGGCGACCGCGACCCCGCGCGCCCGCGCCGCCGCGGCGGCTTCCAGGTGATAGGGCCGGCGCTCGGAGTGCATCACGATGGTGTCGATGCCGTGCCGCGCCATCACGCCGTCCACGAAGGCCGGCCAATCCGCCTTGCGCCCGCGATAGCTGATGGCGCGCGAAAAGCCCCACGCGACCTTGTCGCCGGGGCACAGGTTGATGCGGTGGACGGCAATGTCGCGCGCGGTGAGTTCGCGCGCGATCATCCGGTAGAGGGGCGACAGCGGGCCTTCCAGCAGAAGGACCGCGGCGGGCCGCGTCAGGCGGCGTCTCCGCCGTCCCCGGCCTCGACGATCTTCGGCGCCTCGCCGGGCTTCGGACCGCCCTTGGAAACGCCGACCATCGCCGGCCGCAGCGTGCGGTCGCCGATCACGGCGCCGGCCTGCATCACCTGCAGCACGGTGCCGGAGGGGACGTCGGCGTTCTCGATCTCGAACATCGCCTGGTGGCGGTTGGGATCGAAGCGCTCGCCCACCGGGTCGGTGATCTTGATGCCGTGCCGGTCGAACGTGCCGTTCAGCTCACGCTCGGTCATCCGCACGCCTTCCACCAGGCTCTTCAGATCGGGCGGCAACGCCTCCTCGTCCTCGATGGTGGACAACGCCCGCTTGAAGTTGTCGGCGACGTTGAGCAGGTCGCGCGCGAACGCGGTCACCGCGTACTGGCGCGCGTCGGCGACGTCGCGCTGCGCACGGCGGCGCACGTTCTCGGCTTCGGCGAGGGCGCGCAACATATTGCCGCGCATTTCCTCGATCTCGGCCAACAGCTCCGCCTCGCGGCCGGCGGGGTCGCCGTCGGCCACAGCCTCGCCTTCGAGGCCGTTCGCGATCTCCTCGGCGGCCTCGGGGCTCATGGTCGAGCCCGGGTCGTTGGCAAACCCTTCGGGACGTCCGTCTGCGGGCGCCCCTTCTTTGTTGTGTGACGACACGTAATGCCTCGTGGTCCGAGTGTTAGATCGACGACTTGATCCAATCGACAAGCTGGCCCTTCGGGGCTGCGCCAATCTTGGTCGCGGCGGGTTCGCCGTTCTTGAACATGATGAGCATCGGAATATTACGGATTCCGTATTTCATCGCCGTCTGCTGGTTCTCATCGACGTTGAGCTTGGCGATCTTGACCTTGCCTTGCATCTCGTTGGAGATCTCCTCCAGCGATGGGCCGATCATCTTGCACGGGCCGCACCATTCGGCCCAGAAGTCGACGACCACCGGCTCGCTGGATTGAAGCACGTCGTTTTCGAACGAGGCGTCCGTGACGTTAGAGGATGCCATGCTTCACCTATGTCCTTTCGTGGAAACGACCTGTTACGTATGGACGCCCCGGGGGGGCGTCAAGCTGAACTCTGGGCAGCGCTGATCTGCGGCAGCGCGCCATCCATTGGCATAAAGGATGGCTCGGCCGTCCATACAAGGGCTGTCCGCACCGGCTTGGCGAACATCCGGCCCGCCAGCGCCTTGTAGATCGCCAATTGCTGCGCGTAGGCGGGCGGTACGCCGGCCGGGGTGGCCGGCACCGCGCGGTCGGTCTTGAAGTCGACGATCAGCACATCCGCGCCGATGGCGACGAGGTCGATCCGCCCCATCGCCCGCCGCACGCTGCCCGTTGGCAGCACCACATCGCCGATCACCGCCACTTCCTGGGCGATTTCGCGGCCCGCGAGGTCGGGCAGCCGGCGCGCCGCCAGCGCCTCGGCGGCGATCGCCCGCGCGGCCGCGCCGTCCAGCTCGGGGTGCCGGCGTGCGACTTCCGCGCACAGGGCGGCGAGATCGCCCTCGCGGCCGATGAGGTCGTGCACCAGCGTGCCGAACAGGGCGGCCGGCAGCGGGCGGTCGTTGCCCGGCACCGTCACCGGGGCCGCGTCGTGCCCGCCGGAGGGCACGATAGGCTCGATCGGTGGCCTGAAGCTGTGCGCGGGGCGGAACAGCCAGGGCGGCGTCTCGGGCGGCTGGTCGGCCTCGTCGCGCGTGTCCTCGCGCGCGGGGACGGGCCGCGGCGGCGGCAGGCGCCAGGCGAGCACCTCGCCGAGCGGACCCTCGCGCCGCTCCGCGCCGTCCGCCAGCGCCTCGCTCACCAGTTCGTGCCACATGCCCTTCTCGGGCTTCCTCGTGCCGTAGGCGCCGCACACCACCAGGTGCCGTTCCGCCCGCGTCATGCCCACGTAGAGGAGGCGGTGGTGCTCCTGGGTCTCGGCGGCCTTCTTGGCGTCGAGCTGCTCGCTCACCACCGCGGGGCGGCCCTCCTTGGGCGGGGCGAGCACCAGCACGGCGCTGTCGTTGCCGCGCGGCAGGCGGATCACGGCCGGGCCGCGCGCCGGGCTGGTGTTGGTGCCGACATCGGCGAGGAAAACCACGTCCGATTCCAGCCCCTTGGCGCCGTGCACCGTCATCACGCGCACCTTGCCGGCCTTGGCCTCGGCCGCGCGGGTGATCTCGCTCGACATCTTCGACAGGCGCATCAGGAACGGCTCCATCGCCGGGATGCCCTTGCCCTCGAAGTCGAGCGCGATGTCGAGGAAGGCGTCCAGCGCATCCTCCGCCTCGTTGCCCATGCGGGCCGCGAAATCGGCCCGCCGCCCCTCGCCCACGAGGATGCCGGCGAAGAAGTCGAACGGGCGCGCCTTCGCGGCGAGGCGCGACCAGCGCGCCAGCGTGGCGTCGGCGGCGCGGGCGCGCGCGTCGCCGGCACCGAGCGCGGCCAGCAGGCTGCCCTCGCGCCCGTGGGCGACGGCGAACAGCGCCTCCTCGTCGAAGCCGAACAGCGGGCTCTTCAGCACCGCCGCCAG
>JAUIJH010000062.1 GCA_030431335.1 Alphaproteobacteria bacterium | reverse complement strand
CGGCTATCTGGAGCAGGATCCGAGCACGCGGCACTATTGCCTCGGCCGGCGCGTCCTCGATCTCAGCTTCGGTTACCTCCAGTCCAACGACCTCATCGAGCGTGCCGCGCCGGTGCTGATCGACCTGCGCAAGGCCGCCCGCGAGCGCGTCGACCTCACGCTGCTGGACGGCAACGACATCCTCTACGTCTTCCGCCTGCAGACGAAGCGGGAAACGCTGCACGCCGCGCTGGTCGGCCGGCGGGTGCCGATCTACTGCTCGGCCGGGGGACGGGCGATCCTGGCGCACCTGGCCCGCGAAGAGGCCGAGGCGACCCTCGCGCGCGTCGACCCGCAACCGGTCACGCAATACACGATCACCGACCGGTCGGCCCTGCTGGAGGAGATCGAAAAGACGCGCAGCCGCGGTTTCGCCTTCCAGTCCGAGGAGTGGCGGCTGGGCGAGCTCGTCGTCGCCGCCGCAGTCCTCAACAGGGACGAAGTGCCGGTGGCCGCGGTGCACATCGCCGGATCGACCACCGAATGGGAGCCGGAAGCGTTCGCCGAGAAGATGGGGCCCCTGGTTCTGGCCGCCGCCCAGGACATTCGCGGATAGCGTTGACAGGTCAGGCGCTGTTGGGTCACCATCGTGGTGAGCGATATGCCGTATCGCATTTTGACATAAGGCCTGACGTGGCGACATTCCAAACAAGCGACGGACTGACGCTCGTCTACCAGATCGACGATTTCACCGATCCGTGGCGCCAGTCCGACACCTTGATCCTCAAGCATGCGGCCATGGGCAGCATGAAGCGCATGTATGCGTGGGTGCCGATCCTGGCGCGCCACATGCGGGTCGTGCGCATGGACATGCGCGGGCACGGGGCGACCCAGATTCCGCCGGCGGACGGCCTCACGCTCGATCGTCTCTCGCAGGACGTGGTCGAGCTGATGGACGAGGTCGGTGTCGAGAAGGCGCACGTCGCCGGCTCGTCGGCGGGCGGCATCATCGCCATGTGGACCGCCGTTTCGCGCCCGGAGCGGGTGAAGACGCTGGCCGCCTACGCCACGATCCCTGGCCTCAAGATGTCGGCCGGGCACACCGACTACCAGGCCTGGATCGACGGGATGCGCAACGAGGGCGTTGCCGCCTTCCTGACGCGCACGGCCGCGACGCGGTTCGATGTCGACGCGCTGGAGCCCGGCTTCCTCGACTGGTTCGTCGGCGAGGCGGCCAAGAACGATGTCGAGATGCTGGTGCGCATGGTGACGCTGATGTCCGGCACCGACTTCCAGGAGCGGATGGGCGACATCAAGTGCCCCTCGCTGATGATCGTTCCAGGCGGCGACCCCAACCAGAACGCCGACGAGTACGACGTCCTGAAGACGATCCCCGACTGCACGTTCAAAGTTTACGACGGCCTTCCGCACAACATCACCGACGCAGTCCCCGAGCGTTGCGCGACCGACCTCAGGGACTTCGTCCTTTCCCACTCCTGACGGCTCGCCGACAGAACTAGGAGACCCCAGATGATCATCCGCTCGATCGCGATGACCTTTGCCGCCGCTGCCTTGTCCGTGGGCCTTGCGAGCCCCTCCCTCGCGCAGGACTTTCCGCAGAAGGCAGTCACCATCGTGGTTCCGTTCGGTGCCGGCGGCGGCACCGACAATCTGGTGCGCACCTTCCAGCCCGCGCTGCAGGAGGCGCTCGGCGTTCCCGCCGTGGTCGAGAACCGGCCCGGCGGCGGCAGCACCATCGGCACGTCGATCGTGGCGCAGGCGCCGGCCGACGGCTACACCGTCCTCGCCGTCGACACCGCCATCACGGTGAACCCGGCGCTCTACGACAACCTGCCCTACGACACGCTGGAAGACCTCGTTCCCGTCTCGATGCTGGCGACCGGCCCGGTCATCCTGCTTGCCCATCCGTCCGCCGAAGCACAGACGATGGACGCGATCATCGAGAAGGCGAATGCCGAGCCCGGCACGCTCACCTTCGCGTCCGGCGGCAACGGCGCCTCCACGCACCTGGCGCTGGAGCTGATGAAGCTCGTCACGGACATCGACGTCATCCACGTGCCGTACAAGGGCACGGGCCCGGCGACGACCGACCTCGTGGGCGGCCATGTCCAGTACATGTTCAACGGGATCAGCGCCTCGCGTCCGCACATCGATTCGGGCGCGCTGGTGCCGATCGCGGTGACGGGCGACAAGCGGAACCCGGCCGTGCCCGACGTGCCGACCTTCGCCGAACTCGGCTATCCCGATGTGAACCCCATGTCGATCTGGGGCGTGTGGGCGCCGAAGGGCACCCCCGAGGATGCCGTCGCGACGCTGTCGGACGCCTTCGCCACCGCGATCAACAACCCCGAGGTGGTCGCGAAGCTCAACGAACTCGGCTTCTTCACCGTCGGCAGCTCGCCGGACGAGTACGGCGCGACGGCCAAGTCGGAGATGGACAAGTGGGCCGAGGTGGTCAAATCGGCGAACATCGTCGTCGAATAGAGATTGGCGCCGCTGGTGGCCGGATTTAACGGCAAAGTCGCCCTTCTCGCGGGGGCGGCGGCGGGGATCGGACGCGCCGCCGCCGTGATTCTGGCCGAGCGCGGGGCGCGGGTCGTCATCGGCGACATCGACGTCGCCCGCGGCGAGGCGGCCGCGCACGAGATCTCGGCCGCCGGCGGACACGCGCACTTCGTCCGGCTGGACGTGACGCGCGAGGAATCGGTTGCGGCGGCCGTCGCCGAGACGGTGGCCGCGGTCGGCCCGCCGACGGTGCACATCAACTTCGCCGGCGGCTCGATGGTGGAGGACGACGTCGTCACCGACGTGGACCTCGACCGCGTGTGGACGCAGACCATCGACCTCAACCTGCGCGGCACAGTGCTGACCTGCCGGCACGTCATCCCGCACATGGTGGCGCAGGGGGGCGGCTCGATCGTGACGATGTCCTCCGGCGCGGCGCTGCGGGGGGCGAGCCCGGCCCACATCTACAGCGCGGCGAAGGGGGGCGTGATCGCGCTCACCCGCGCCCTCGCCGGGCGCTATGCGCGCGACAACATCCGCGCCAACGTCGTCTGCTCCGGCCGCGTCTTCACCGAGCGGATCCTCGGGGCGTATGGCCGGCCGGGCGCGCCGGGTCCGGTGTTCGACGCGCAGGACGCCGACGGACGCGTTGTGGAATACCCGTTCTGGACCGGCGAGCCGGCCGACATGGCGGGCATCGTGGTCTTCGTCGCGAGCGATGAAGCGCGCATGATGACCGGTGCCGTCATCCAGGCCGACGGCGGCCGCTCCTCCTACTGAGCGGCCTACAGCCGCGAGGAAAACGAAGACGATGATCGTCACCAAGGACACCGCGTCCGGTTTGATATTTGTCGCGGCCGGTGCGCTGGTCGTGATCGAGGCGCAGGGGCACCCGATGGGCACGCTCCTCAGGATGGGGCCGGCCTTCTACCCGACGCTCATTGGGGGGCTGACCATCTTCGTCGGGGCGGCGCTGATCGTGCGCTCCTTCCTGAAGGGCAGCGTGCCGGTGCCGAAGATCGCCTGGCGCGAGCTCGCGCTGCTGATCGGCGCGATCCTCGTCGCGGCGGTCTCGCTGAACCGGCTCGGGCTGGTTATTTCCACCGTGCTCCTCGTCGGCATCAGCCGCCTCGCGGTGCGGCCGATGCACTGGGTGGGCACGCTCGTCCTGGCCGGCGTCCTGGCGGTCGTCGCCGTGGTCATCTTCTGGTGGTTCCTGCAGCTCCCCATTCCGCTCTGGCCCTGGTCCTAGGCGATGGATCTTCTCGCAAACCTCGCCCTCGGCTTCGACGTCGCGCTCTCGCCGGCCAACCTCCTCTATTGCTTCATCGGCGTGACGGTCGGCACCTTCGTCGGCGTTCTGCCCGGCATCGGGCCGATGGCGACGATCTCGATGCTGCTGCCGATCACCTTCGGGCTCGACCCGATCGGGGCGCTGATCATGCTGGCGGGCATCTACTACGGCGCGCAGTTCGGCTCGTCCGTGACCTCGATCCTGCTCAACATCCCGGGCCATGCGGCGGCGGCGGTGATCTGCCTCGACGGGCACCCGATGGCCAAGCAGGGCCGCGCCGCGGTGGGGCTCGTCGGCAGCGCGATCGCCTCCTTCATCGGCGGCAGCCTGGCGATCGTCCTGGTGATGCAGTTCGCGCCGCCGCTCGCCAAGCTCGCGCTCAATTTCGGACCGGCCGAATATTTCTCCATGATGCTGCTGGCGCTGCTCGCGGCCGCGGTCCTGTCGGAGGGCGACCTTCTCAAGGGGCTCGGGATGGTGCTCCTCGGGCTGTCCATCGGCATCGTCGGCATCGACGTCAACTCGGGCGCGCAACGGCTGATCTTCAGCAACTGGAACCTTGCCGACGGGATCTCGTTCGTGATCGTCGCGATGGGTTTCTTCGCGATCTCCGAGGTCATGTCCAACCTCGAGCCGCACGCCAAGCCGCAGATGATCGGCTCCAACTTTACCTGGCGCGAACTCGTGCCGAGCTGGCGCGACTTCCGCCAGGCGTTCGGCTCCATCATCCGCGGCTGGGGCATCGGCTCGATGTTCGGCGCGCTGCCCGGCAGCGGGCCGACCATCGCCTCGTTCGTTTCCTATTCGGTCGAGAAGAAGGTGGCGCGCGATCCGTCGCGCTTCGGCAAAGGCGCGCTCGAAGGCGTGACCGGGCCGGAATCGGCCAACAACGCGGCGGCGGTCGCCGGCTTCATCCCCACGCTCACCCTCGGCGTGCCGGGCGACGCGATCATGGCGCTGATGCTCGGTGCGCTGATGATCTTCGGCATCCAGCCGGGCCCGAGCGTGATCACCGACAATCCGGAGCTGTTCTGGGGTCTGATGGCGAGCATGTGGATCGGCAACTTCCTGCTGTTGATCCTCAACATCCCGCTGATCGGCATCTGGGTGCGTGTGCTGTCGATCCCATACCGGATCCTCTATCCCTCGATCCTGCTGTTCATCTGCATCGGCGTGTTCGCGACCAACAACAATTCGTTCGACATCGTGCTCCTGGCCGCGTTCGGCGCCATCGGATACATCCTCCACAAGCTCGACTGCCCGGCGCCGCCGCTGCTGCTCGGGGTGATCCTCGGCCCGCTGATCGAGGAGAACATGCGCCGCGCGCTCCTCATCAACCGCGGCGATCCGATGGTGTTCATTACCCATCCGATCAGCCTCGCCATGCTTGTCGCGGGCGCGCTGATCATCGTCCTCTTCATCGTTTCCGGCGCCCGCGCCCGGCGCAAGGAACGCCAGGCGGACGATGCGCCGGCGGCCGTGGATTGAGCCCGGCCCGGCGCTGAACCGTCAAACCTTGCGAGAAGGAACCAACCATGAGCCGATACGCTGCCTGCCTCTCGTTCGATTTCGATGCCATGTCGGGCATGGTCGCGCGGGGTTTGAAGACGCCGACGCCGGTCTCGCGCGGCGAGTTCGGCGCGATGGCGGTCGACCGCATCCTGCGCCTACTGGACAGCCGCGGCGTGCCGTCCTCCTGGTTCGTGCCGGGCACGGTGATCCGGACCTATCCCGACCAGTGCCGCCGGGTGGTGGCGGGCGGACACGAACTGGGCAACCACGGCTGGACCCACGTGCCGCCGGCGAACCTGTCGCCGGAGAAGGAGGAGGAGGGCCTGGTGCGCACCAACGAGGTGATCGCCGAGATCACCGGCGCGCCGGCTTCGGGCTACCGCTCGCCCTCGTGGGATCTCAGCCCGGTCACCGTCGACCTCCTCCTGAAGCATGGCTTCACGTACGACAGCAGCATGATGGGCCACGATTGCCGCCCCTACTATGCCCGCCGCGGCGACGTGGTGCACGACGAGGAGCCGATCGAGTTCGGCGAGACCACCAGCCTCGTGGAGCTGCCGGTGAGCTGGTCGCTCGATGACTTCCCGCACTTCGAGTATTTGCGGATGCCGACCTCGCTGGCGCCGGGTCTGGCGAACTACAAGATGGTGCTGGAGAACTTCATCGCCGACTTCGACTTCATGCAGCGGACCGAGGAATGGGGCGTGCTGATCTATACGTTCCACCCGTTCGTCGTCGGCCGTGGCCACCGGATGATGCTGCTGGAGCAACTGATCGACGCGCTCAAGGAGCGCGGCGCGCAGTTCCTGCGGATGGACGAGGTGGCGCGGGAGTTCGCCGCCGGGCGCCTGCTGGCGGGGTAGTCACCCGCGGGCGCGGGCGGCGCGCCGGGTCGCGAGCAGGACGGCGAGGGCGGTCAGCGGGACGAGGGCCGTCAGCGTGAAGGCGAGCCGGTAGCTCTCGCTGAGGCGGACCACCACCGCGAACAGCGCCGGGCCGGCCGTATAGCCGAGGAAGGTGAAGAAGCCGGAGCCGGCCGTCGCCTCGGCGATATGGTCCTTCGCGGTGCGGGCGATCTCGGCGAGATAGATGCCGTTCCAGCTCACCGCCATCAGCCCCGAGGCCGCGCTGATCACGATCACCACGGCCGCGGGCCAGCCGGGCTCGATGCGGGAGACGAGCAGGATCACGCAGGCCGACGTCGCCGCGAGGATCGACAGCACGGTGCGGTTCGATCCGACCCTGTCGGCGGTCCACCCCGCGCCGATGCGCCCGATGGTTCCGGCCGCCTGCATCACGGCGAAGGCGACACCGGCGAGCGCGAGACCCATCGCCAGATCCGTGGCGAGGTAGGTGACGAGGAACGCGATCAGCGAGCCCTGCACCGTGGCGAACGCGAAGCCGCAATAGGTGAGCCCCCACAGCCCCGGCGCCGCGGCGACGAAGCGGAACGGGCGGATGAGCGGGTCGAGCGAGAAGAACCAGCGCGGCTCGACGCGCCATGCCGGGTCGCGTCCCGCGTCCATCTCCCGCTGCAACGGCTGGACGAGCATGGCGATCGCGACGACGCCGAGCGCCAGCACGACGAGCGCGCCGCGCCAGCCGAACGCGAGAACGCACGGCGGCACCAGCAGCCCCGCGGCCACGCCGCCCACCGGCACCGCCGCCTGCTTGATCGAAAAGACGATGCCCTGGTGCTTGCGCGGCGCGTGCCGTGCGAGGATGTCGCTGCCCGCCGGCGGGGAGGGGGCGTAGCCGACGCCGATGAGGAAGGCGGCCACCATCATCGCGGGCCACCAGCCCCAGATCGTGAGCACCAGCCCGCCGGCGCCGATCAGCGCGCCGACCTGCAGGAGGCGCAGCGGTCCGAGCCGTTTCAGGACCGACGCGCTGCCGGTGAGGGCCCACACCGTGCCCGCCCCGCTGGCGGCGGCAAGATAGCCGATCGCCTCGGCGTCGACGCCGGCCGCGTCGGTGAGGTCGGGGCCGATCACCGGCGCGACCCGTGTCAGGAACGCCGCGACGGCCTGCATCAACAGCGTCGCACCCAGCGCCTTCGCCCACAGCGGCACGCCCGCGGGCGGGGCGCCGGGGGCGGGCGCCGGCTCACTCTTCACGGAAGGCTTCTTGCCGCTGGCGGCGCAGCGAGGGCAGCGCGACGAGGATCAGCAGGATGGCGGCGGCGGCGAGGAACCCGGCGCTGATCGGCTCCTCGATGAAGACGATCGGGTCGCCGCGCGAGAAGACGAGCGCCCGGCGCACATTCTCTTCCAGCAACGGGCCGAGGACGAACCCCAGGATCAGCGGCGCCGGCTCCGCCCCGACCTTGATGAAGAAGTACCCCAGAATACCGAACAGCGCGGTCATGTAGATGTCGAACGTCGAGTTGTTGATGGTGAAGGCCCCGACGGCACAGAACACCAAAATAGCGGGAAAGAGGAGGCGGTACGGCACCTTGAGGAGCCGGACCCACAGCCCGATCAGCGGCAGGTTGATGATGAGGAGCATCAGGTTGCCGACCCACATGCTCACGATCAGCCCCCACACGAGGAGCGGCTCGGCTTGCAGAACGCGCGGGCCGGGCTGGATGCCCTGGACGGTCAGCGCGCCGATCATCAACGCCATGACGGCATTGGCCGGGATGCCGAGCGTCAGCATCGGGATGAACGAGGCCTGCGCGCCGGCGTTGTTGGCCGCTTCCGGGCCGGCGACGCCCTCGATGGCGCCGGAGCCGAAGCGCGAGGGATCGCGCGCGACCCGCTTTTCCAGCGCGTAGGAGGCGAACGCGCTCAGCGTCGCCCCGCCGCCCGGCAGGATGCCGAGGAACGAGCCGAGCGCCGTGCCGCGCGCGATGGCGGGGAGCGCGGTGCGCATGTCCCGCCGCGTCGGCATGAGGCGGCCGATCTTGGACGAGATCACCGAGCGCGAGTCCGAATGCTCCAGGTTGCGCACGATCTCGCCGACGCCGAACAGGCCGACGGCAAGCGCGACGAAACCGATGCCGTCCGCCAGCGGCGGGTAGCCGAAGGTGTAGCGCATGTAGCCGGAGTTCACGTCGATGCCGATGATGCCGAGGAGGAGGCCGACGAACACCATGGCGATGGCCTTCATCACCGAGCCGCTGGCGAGGACCACCGCGCCGATCAGGCCGAAGATCATCAGGCTCGCATAGTCGGCCGGGCCGAACCGGAGCGCGAGGACGGTCAACGGCGCGGCAACCGTCGCGATGAGGAGCGTCACCACGGTGCCGGCGATGAAGGAGCCGATCGCGGCGATGGCGAGGGCCGGTCCCGCCCGCCCCTTCAGCGCCATCTGGTGGCCGTCGATGCAGGTCACGACCGCCGACGCCTCGCCGGGCAGGTTGACGAGGATCGCCGTGGTCGATCCGCCGTACTGGGCGCCGTAGTAGATGCCGGCGAGCATGATCAGCGCGCCGGTCGGCTCGAGGCTGAAGGTGATCGGCAGCAGCAGCGCGATCGAGGCGAGGGGGCCGATCCCCGGCAGGACGCCGATCAGCGTGCCGATCAGGCAGCCGAGGAAACAATAGAGGAGGTTCGTCGGGGTGATGACCTCGCCGAAACCCAGCGCGAGGTTGCCGAGAAGGTCTACCATTTCGGCCAGATCGGCAGGTGGAGGTTGAAGATCGTCCCGAAGATCAGGACGCAGGCGATGGCGAGGCCGATGGCGAACGGCACGATCTCACGCCAGCGCCGGTCCGTGGCGGCGAAGCTCGACAGGAGGACCGAGACGACGATGGTGAGCGCGAGCCCGGCCCATTTGACGATGAGCCCGAACACGACGACCGCGCCGACCACGAACAGGAGCCCCGACCAAGCCGTCCGCCCCCATTCTTCGCCGTCCGTCCAGAACGCGGAGGCGAGGAAGCCGAGGCCGAAGAGGGCGATACAGCCGCTCAGGACGTTCGGCAGGTAGCCCGGCCCCATCCGGAAAGCGTTGCCCATCGTGAGATCGCGGGCGAAGACGATGCCCGCCACGCCGAGGAACAGAAGGAAGGCACCGAACAGGAAGTTCTGTCGGTTGCGCACGCGTAAATTCACCTGTGTCCTCCTGGATCAGGCCGGTGCCGGCGGCATGGTGCGCGACGGCACGGGCCGGCAAGCCGGCGCAGCAAGTTGGATGCCGCCGCCGGTCGCCGCCGCTCCGGGGCGGGCGGAACGCGCGTGCGCATGGTCAGCACGGCACGTCCGCGAGGTTTTGCGCAGAGGGGGAGAGCTCCCCTGCCTCGATCTGCCGGACGATGCGGGCGATGGCGGCATGGGTGGGCGCGGCGATGCCGAGGGCCGCTCCCTGTTCGGCGAGGAAGCCGTTGTAGTATTCGATCTCGGTGCGCCGGCCGCGGGACAGATCTTGCAGCGTGCCCGAACGGTAGCCGGGCACAACCTTGGCCGCCTGCGCCGCGAAGGCGGTGCGCGCGTCGGCCAAGGCCGCCTCCTCGCCCGCCGCGGCGGCCAGCCAACGGTCGGGCGCGAGGCCGTAGACCGTGCCGGGATCGAAGCCGAGCGCCCGGCCGACGGCGCACGCCTCGGCGATGAGGGCGAGGCCGATCGCGGTGGTGCCGGGGTCGGTGTGCACCGCGTCGAGCGCCATGTCGGCGATGCCGCCGAGGCCCGAGACGGCCGCGTTGATGGTGAGCTTCTGCCAGCGGTCGTTCCATAGCGTGGTGGTGACCACGGATGTGTCGACCGCCGACAGCAGCGCGGCGATCTGCGCGGCGCGGGGCGTCCCTCGCCCGTGCAGCTCGCCGATCTTGAACACCGGCGAGGGCCCGAAGCGTGCGCTGCCGCGACGGATCACGCCCGGTCCGGCGAGCTCAACGTTCATGCCTGTCGCGATGCCGCCGAGGACGCGCGGCCACCCGACGATCCGCGCCACCGTCTCCTCCACCAGCGCGTTCTGCAGCGTGAGGAAGGGAACGCCGGGGCCGAGGAAGTCGCGCGCCAGCGTGGCCGCCCATTCGGTGTCGTAGAGCTTGACGCTCTGGATCACGAGGCGCGGCGGCGTGCGCCGCAGCGCCTGCGCTTCGCCCAGGTGGAGGATGGGCGGGCGGGTGAGGGTGGTCCCGTCCGGCCCTTCGATGGCGAGGCCGTTCTGGCGGACCGCCTCGACGTGGGCGGGCCATCCGTCGATCAGGACCACCTCGTGGCCCGCGTCGGCGAGCATCCCGCCGACGTAGCCGCCGATGGCGCCGCCGCCGAAGATCGCGACGGGAGCCATGCGCGCGATCACTCGACCGAGATGTTGGCTTCTTCGACGATGCCGGCGAACTTATCCACTTCGGTCGAAATGAACGCGCCGAACTCCTCGCCCTTCATGCCGCCGGGGCGGAAGCCGAGGCCGGTGAAGGTCGACTGGACCTTGTCGGTCGCGAGCGTCTCTTCCGCCGCCGCCGTCACCTTGTCGACGATGTCCTGCGGCGTCCCCGGCGGAGCGACGAGGCCCCACCACGCGCCCATGTTGAAGGCGTCGAGGCCCGCCGCCTCCTCCACCGTGGGCACGTCCGGGAAGGTGTCGACCCGCTCGTTGCCCGACACGGCGAGCGCGATGAGATCGCCGTTCTCCACGTACTGCTTGGAGGGGGCGACGGCGACGAAGCCCATGTCGACGCGGCCCGCCAGCAGGTCGGTCAGGACGGGGGTGTCGCCGCGATAGGGCACGTGCAGGATGTCGGTGCCGGTCTTGGACTTGAAGAGCTCACCCGTCAGGTGCGGACCGGCGCCGATGCCGGACGAGGCATAGCTCAGCGCGCCGGGATCATCCTTGGCCATCGCGACCAGCTCTTCCACCGACGACGCGCCGAGATCCTTGCGGGTCAACAGGAGATAGTTGCCCGCGGCGCCGAGCATGATCGGCTCGAACGCCTTGGGATCGAACGAGACGTCGCGGATGCTGGGGGCAAGGGTCTGCGCGCTCGAGATCATGTAGAGCGTGTAGCCGTCCGGTTCGGCGCGCGCGGCGGCATCGCCCGCGACGACGCCGGCCGCGCCCGTGCGGTTCTCCACCACGACGGACGTGCCGAGCCGCTCCGACAAGCCCTCGATCAGGGTGCGCGCCACGAGATCGTTGGCGCCGCCGGCCGGGTAGCCGACGAGGATGGTGATCGGCTCACTGGGCCAGTCCGCCGCGACGGCGGGCGTGCCGGCGGCAAGGCTGGCTGCGCCGATGGCGAGGATCAGGTCTCGTCTCGTCAGTTTCATATCGTCCACCCTGTCTGTTCGTTGGCGTTGAAAAACGGTCCGGTCCGACGTCGCCGCGAACGATGTCAGCGCAAGTGATCGAACTCGGGAAATGTCCACCGCAGGAACGTCATCACGTCGGCGACGCACCGCTCCGGCACGATGTCGCAAATGTTGTGCGGCAGGTTTTGGTAGTAGATGAGCTTCGCGCCGGGGATCTTGTCTCTCATCTCGGTGTAGTGGTCCGCCGAGCCCACGGTTTCGCCGCCGGCGGCGACAATCATCGTGGGGCTTTGGATGCGATGGAGCGTGTCGCTCCAATCGAGGCTGGTGAAGAGCTTGAGGCAGCGCTCGATGAAGGCGGTGTCATTCTTGGCGCACTCGTCCAGGAACCACTCGATCTTCTCGGGCGGCTCGTCGTCGACGAGGAAGCGGTCGGAGATCGTCTCGGCGAGGAAGGTGCGTAGGCCCTTCTCAGCGATCAGCGGCAGCCAGTTGGCGGCGCCGCTGCGCGCGAGGCCGGGCGTCGAGCCGAACAGGCAGAGGCTGATGACCCGCTCCGGCGCGTTGATCGCGAGGTGCTGGGACAGATACCCGCCGGCCGAGTTGCCGACGACGTGGATCTTCTCGAGGCCGAGATGGTCGAGAAGCTCCACCACGTCCTGGGTCATCCGCTCCAAGGTCAGAGGCGAATCGGGGGCGGGAACGCTGGACCTGCCATGGCCCCGCAGGTCCATCCGCACCACGTTGAAGTGGCGCGCGAGCGGCCCGGCCATCGCGTTGAACCGCTGCGAATGCCCCATCAGCGAATGGAGCATCAGAAGCGGCGGCGTGGGGCTCCAGGGGTCGGCGAAGGTGTCGGTGAAATAGGCGATCGTCTCACCGTCGGAGGTCGCCAGAGTTCCCTCAACGCCCATAGATCCTCTCAAAGTTGGATTGGCCCTGGCCGACGCGGCATGGGACCGCCAGAGTGATCTCGCAACGCCATGTCGCGATACGATACGGTGTATCAAAATAGAAACCGAGCTTCGGCCACTGTCAAGCTGGCGACGTCGAAATGGGAGAAGTCGATGAGATATGCGCGAGACGAGGCGCGCGCGTGGGTCCGCCAGACGCTGCGCGGCTATGTGACGGCGCTCTACACGCCCTACACGGACGGCGAGATCGACATCGCCAAGCTGCGCACCAACGTCGAGCGGACGCTGGCGCTGCCCGGCGTCGGCGGGATCTCGGTCAACACGCTGCATCAGGAGTTCTGGACGTTCACGCCCGAGGAGCGGATGCGCCTGGTGGACACCGTGCTCGACACCGTGGCCGGCCGGGCGCCGGTGGTGGTCGGCTGCACGGATCCGTCGGCCCGCGTCGCAGCCGCCTACGCCAGGCATGCCGAGGCGAGCGGGGCCGATCTGGTGATGGTGTGGCCGCCCTATTACGGGCCGCGAACGCCGCCCGGCGTCCGCGCCTTCTACGAGGAGGTGGCGGCGGCCGTCGATATCGGCATGATCGTCTATAGCACCACGCTCTCGGAGCTCTCGTACTACCTCGCGCCCGATCAGGTGGCCGATCTTCTGCACATCCCCAATGTGTGTGCGGTGCAGAACACCACGCTCAACCTGGCCCAATACGCCGAGATGCTGCGCACGGTCGGCTCGCAGATCAGCGTGGCGACATCGCTGGAAGAGTATTTCTACTTCGGGCGAACGGTGTTCCCCGGCGTGGCAGCGGATTTCATGATCGGGTCATCGCGGCCGATCTTCTGCCAGTCGGCGGAAAAACCGCATTGCGGCGACTTTTATGCGGCGACGATGGCGGGCGACCTCGCTGAGGCGAGCGAGCATCTGCGCCGGATCATGGCGATCGCGGCGGATCTGCAGAGCCGGTACTTCGCGCAAGGGTTCCATCACGTGGCCCTGTTCAAGGCGCTGGCCGGCCTCCTCGGCATGGAAACCGGCGGGGTCCGACCACCGCTCGCCCCACCCAGCCGCGAGGCGCTGATGGGGTGCCTCGAGGTGCTGGTGGCCGAAGGGCTGGTCGATCGCTCGACGCAGCCCCCTCGGTGGGCGTTGGCCTGAGGGCGTCGGCGTGAGGGGAGGCGAGGGCTCTCCGCCCGTCAGGCCTGCGCCTTCTTCTGCTGCCAGTCGAGTTCGATCTGGAGGATTTCCGGCGGCTCCGTCTCCACCCCGAGGCCGATGATGATGCTCCCCATCGCCATGTAGTAGGCGGCGATGATGCTGATGTCGGTGATCTGGCGGCTGGAGTAGTGTTCTTGCGCAGCGGCGAACACCTTGTCGTCGATGCCGCCTAGGGCGCAGTAGGCGAAAACGTAGGCGCACAGGGCGGTTTCGGCGTCGGACAGCCCTGCGGGGACGGTGCCCGACTTCAACGCGGCGAGCTGCTCCCGCGTGATGCCGACCTGCTCGGCCAGCGGCGCGTGGTGCGCCCACGCGTACGGCACGTTGCGACCGGTGATGCAGATGACGAGTTCGCGCTCGCGCTCGGTCAACTCGCTCATATAGCGCCCGTAGTGACCGACGGCCTGAAGGCGCTCCAGCCCGTCCGGCGCATGGGCGAGCGAGCGCAGGAGGTTGGAGACCCACCCTCGGCTCTCGGTGATCGACCCGAACAGCGCTTTCGCGGCCTCGTTATCCACGGTTGGCAGTCGTGACATGGTGTATCTCTCGGCTCTCGATTGGTTGCGGGAGGGGGAGCGGAGGAACGCGGCCCGAACAAGCGTCGACGCGACACGTCTTCGCGGCGCGAGCTGGAAAGGCTCCGATCCTTCGTCTTGCGGTGCTTAGTATTCGGCAAGTAAGCCGCGGTGGGATCGCCCGGGGGGCACCGCGTTTTCCGTCCCCGGGGACCGCTTTGTCAATCCAGATCGCGCCTCGATGCGCGCTGCGGCCGGCAAAGGGGCTTTAGCGACGCCGCCCCGGCCGTCCCTTGCGGGCTGCGAACCGCCTTACGTTCTCGATGAGAATGAGGATCACGCCGAGCACGAGGGCCGGCCCGCCGATGCCGTGATCGGAGCCCAGCAACGCCACCGCGAGGCCGACGACGGCCGCCCACAGGATCAGCAGAACCGCAAGGCTTCCATCGTCGACGAACAGGTCCCAGACCTCGCGCACGATGCGCATCGCGATGTCCATCATGTCGGCTCCTCCGCCGGTTGCCCCGTGCCCGCGCGCCTGGCCAGGGCGACGGCGAGCATCGCGCCCATGAAGAGGGCCGCGAGGATGGGGACCAGGACGAGATCGCCGCCCGGCCATTCGATGCCGATACCCTCGCCAAGCCAGAAGATGCCGAACGCGGTGATGAGAAGCCCGACGGCGAATTTCAGCGTGTTCTCCGGCACCCGTGCCAGCGGGCGGTGGGCGACGATCCCGACCGCGGCCACGAGAGCAAGCGCCGCCAACGCGCCGAGGCTTGCCGGGACGAGCATCCCGCCGGCCGCCCCGACGGCGAGGACGATGAACGCCACCTCGACGCCCTCCAGGACCACCGCCTTGAATGCTGTCGCGAAGCCCAGGGGATCGACCCCGACACCGCGCGCCAGGCGCGTGCCCGAAAGGATCCTGGTCTCGTCCGCGAAGGCCGCCTCCTCATCGTGCAGCGCGAGGAGGCCTGCCGAGCGCAGGATCGCCTTGCGCAGCCAGCGCGCCCCGAACAGCAGCAGAAGGATTCCCACGGCCAGTTGAAGGACGCCGATGGGGATCGCGAGCAATGCCGGGCCGAGCGTGAGGACGATGACGAAGAGCACGGCAATTCCGGCCAGCGTGCCGGCCCATGCGGCCTGCCACCCTCGCGTGATTGCGACTGCGAGGATGATCGTCAGTGCCTCCACGAACTCCACGAGAGAGCCGAGGAATGCTGCGCTGACCGCAGCCGCGGAATGGGCCCAATCCATAAAGATCCTTCCCTTCGCACGCTGACCGCAATCCGGGCGCCGACCTTCTCCGCTTTTTCGCGCTGCCCCCACCCGCCGGGGGCGAAAAGGCCATGCAAGCCTACAACTTCGCCGGCCCTTCCGGCGCGGGGGTGCCGAGGGACATACCGTCACGGTAGAGGGCCAGGGCGCTGACGATCCGGTCGCGGATCAATTGGGCCAGCAGGAGATAGTTTCCGTCGAAATGGTGGCCTCCGGGCCGCTCCACCAGCATCGCGCCGGAGAGTGCCGGCAACGTGCAGCCCGTCTCGTGGCCGGCCGCCTCCGAAGCGCCGTAGATGCACAGCACCTTGTCGGCGGGCAGGTCCGCCAGTGGCTCGGCCAGGGCGATGGCATCGCCGGGCGTCAGGCCAAGCCAGCCAGACACGGTGACCTCGAGCGTTGCCGATCGGGCGAGGCCGAGGAGGCCGACGAGCACGGTCTCGTCCTGCGTCGTCGGCGACAGGTTGGGCCAGACCAGCGGCAATGCGTCCGCGCCGAAGGAATAGCCCAGCAGCGCGACGGCATCGGTCTGCCAGGCGAGGCTGTAGTGCGCCACGATGCGCTCGATGTCGGCGGCGATCTGCTGCGGCGTCTTCGTGCTCCAGAAGTAGCGCAGCGCGTCGAGGCCGACCACCGCCACGCCGTGCGCGGAAAGCCATTCGCCGATGGTCTTGTCGAGGTCGCGCCAGCCGCCGTCGCCCGAAATGAAGACGACGAGGACGGAAGGATCGTCCGCCGGCAGCTCGACGATGGGAAGGTCGGACAAGGGGTCGGACGGCCCCGCGCCGATTGCAAGGACGGCGTTCTCGGCCGCCGCCCAGGCCGCGGTTCCTTCCGCGGCCACCACGACCCTGTCCGGATCGGTGACAAATGCCGCCGCGTCCGCACCGGGAGGCGCCGGCACGATGAGCGTCCATGATCCGGGAAGGTCCGGTTTGGGCAGGAAAGAAAAGCCGCCATCGGCGAGTGCAGCCGTCTGCGCGCCGGGGCACAGCGGCCGGCGCGAGGCAAGCCGGGGCGCGAAACCCAGGCTGACGGCGCCGGCGGCCGTGTTGGCCGGGGCTTGCGCCAGGGCCAGATAGGCAAGCGCGCCGCCAGCTTCGCCGAGGCCCACCACGACGGGCCAGCGCCATGTGGTCATGCCGAGTTCGCGCTGGGCCACCCGCGCCATCGCCTCGAAGTCGCCGAACACGTAGTGGCAGCCATCGCCATCGGCCGCATCCTTGCGCGAAAGGAGCGCCGGCAGATCGATCAGGGCGACGGCGACGCCCTTGCCGGCCAGCGCGGCGGCGCGGGCCCGCCCCGTCTCGTCGAGGCCGCCGCCGTCGGAGACGAGCACGGCGAACGCGTCCGCCTCGCCCTCGGGCGCGAGGATCTCCGTATCGCCGAGGGCGTCGGTCGTCACGGTCAGGGTGCGGGGGCCGGCATGGGCGGCCGCCACCGCGCTTGCCGCGGTGATGCAGACTGCCACGAGCCCAAGAAATCTACGAGCGAGAGCCATCTCGGCCATCCTTGTTGAGCGCCAGCGGTCCTTTCGAGATGAGGCGCGTTGCATCGACGAGAACGCGCGGCGCGGCCAGCGGCCCGGTGTGCGCGAGGTAGCGCGGCCGCCAGTCGGGCTTGAACTTCGCCTTGAAGTCTCTCAGGCCGCGGAAATTGTAGAACTGGTTGCCGTGCTTGTAGATCAGCGTGCCAAACCGGCTCCAGGCCGGCGCCAGCGGATGGTCCGGCAGCCCCGACATCGGCGCCAGGCCGAGGTTGAAGGTGGCGTATCCGTCCGCCTTGGCGGCGGCCATCAGCGAGACGAAGAGGTAGTCCATCGTCCCGTTCGGCATGTCCTCCCGATGGCGCATCAGATCGATGCACATTTCCGATCGGCCGCTTCCGCGCCACACGTTGGCGAACGCGATGGGGTCCCCGTCCTGCGACACGACCGCCTGGTCAAACCGCTTGAGGTAGGGTTCGGACCAGAAGCCGAGCGAAAATCCCTTCTCGCGGCCCTTCTGGTGTGCGAGCCACGCGTCGGAGATCGCGCGCAATCGAGGCAGGATCGCCGGAACGTCGGCGGCCGCGACGATGGCGAACGACAGTCCGGTGCGTTCGGCGCGCGACTTCACCTGGCGCATCTTGGAGCCGGCCGGGCCGTCGAGGGTGAAGCGGGCGAGGTCGACCACCGCGTCTTCTCCGAGCTTGGCGAAGGAGAAGCCGGCGTCGATGTAGTGCGGCAGGAGCGCGGCCTTCACCTGGTAGAAGGCGGGGTAGCCGCCGCTCCTGTCGGCGAGTTCGCGGAAGCGCCAGATGAGATCGACGGCGGTCTTTAAATCGTCCGCCACAGGATCGCCCATGGCGAGATAGGTGGAGCCTTCCACGCCATACATGATGAAGCCGCTGCCCGCGGTGGAGAACAGAAACGACTTGTCCCCGAGCAGGGCGAGGTTGGCCTCGGTGTCGCATGAGCGGGCAACGAGTGCCGCCACCGCGTCGAGGTCGGGCGCGGGCGCGGGCGGGCGGCGCGAGGGCCGGTCGATCAAGCGATAGAGCCCGATGGCAACGAGCACGATCGTCGCCCCGACGCTCCCCCGCAGGAACCGCGATGCGTCGCCATGGAGGGCGAATTGCCACCAGAGATCGTTCGCGTACGAGACGTGGCGATAGGCGAGGAGCCCGACCCAGACCGACAGGGCGACAAGAGCCGCCGCGACGGCGAGCCAGCGCAGGGAGGGCGGATCGGCGAACGCGTCGCTGCCCCTGTAGAAGGCGCGGCGCGACGCGATGAGGAGCCCCATGACGGCGAGGCACACGAGTGCTTCCTCGTAGTCGAACCCCTTGGCCAGCGAAAAGAGGGCGCCGGCACCCAGGAGAATGACGGCGATGTGAAGCGAGATTCGGCGGCGGCGCAGGAGGCCGTAGCCGACCAGGATGAGGCCGGCTCCCACCGCGCTGGCGATGAAGTGCGACGTCTCCACGAACGGCAGCGGAAGCCAGTGGGCGATGAACGCGATGCGCGTTCCCTGGACCGGCATGGCGCCCGATACGAGCAGCACGATGCCGCCCAGGACGACGGCCATCGCGGCGAGGCGCGGGACGAACGGCGCCAGTGCCCGCTGCGCGTTGCGCCCGGTGGCAGCCAGTCGCGGCGCGGCGCCGCGCGCTTCGCCCGCGGCGAACATGGCGAGCGCCAGCGCGAAGGGCAGCACGTAGTAGACGAGGCGGAAGAGGACCAGCGCGGCGGCGACGTCGGCGTGCCGGTCGCCGGGCAGGCCGATGAGGATGATGGCCTCGAAAGCGCCGAGCCCGCCCGGCACATGGCTGAGGACGCCGGCGACCGTGGCGAGCGCGAAAATGGCGAAGAAGCCCGCGAAGCCGATGGCAAGGTCGGCGGGAAGGAGCTGCCACAGGGCGAGTGCGGCCAAGCTCACGTCGGCGATGCCGAGGGCCACGATGGCGAGCATTGCCCCTCGCCGGGGCAGTCGCGCCGTCCAGCTTTGCAGCGTGACCGTGCGCTCGCGCGGCCCGCGCAGCGCCATCCATCCCGCGACCGAGACGACGATGGCGATGCCCGCGCCGCGCGCGAGAGAGGTCGGGACGGAGAGCGCCGAAGCGAGCCCCGCCGGCTCGAGCACCAGGCAGACGGCGGCGACGACCGCAAGGCCGGCCCAGAAGCTGACCGCGCCGAGGAGCGTGACGGCGAGGATTTGCCCCGCCGGCAGGCCCGCAGCCTTATAGCGGCGCAGGCGGACGGCGCCCCCGGTGAGGACGCCGAAGCCCAGCACGAAGGTAAAGCTGTAGCTGATGAACGCCGTCATCGCGGCGAGTTTTCGCGAGATGCCCTTCCCGTCGACATGTCGAAGCGCGACGAACTCGTAGCCGACGAGCGTGAGATAGGAACCGACCGTGGCGATGAGCGCGAACGCGATCTGCGCCCAGGAGATCGACACGATGGCGGTGCGCACTGCGTCGAGCGTCACGCCGGCGAGGACGCGGTGGAGCTCGATGGCGACGAGCACGACGACGACGGCGCCGACGACGGCCGCGGCGAGGTGCCAGAGCGGACGCGGCACGAGGCCGACCAGCGCGCTCGCGCGGGCCAGCGCACCGCGGGGCGGCGGCGGGGGCGAGCCGGAATCGCGGGCGTCTTGTCCGCTCACCGTTTCATCCAAAGGCGGGACTCGACCGGGATGCGGTGCGTTGGCGGTGTTCTTCCCGGCACCATCAGCGCATCGGCCACCAGCAGGTAGCTGACGCGCGAGTTCGAGACGGTGCGGAAGAAATTGACCAGAACGTCCCAGGGGTCGGCGATCTTCTGGAAGCCGGTGATGAAGACGACCAGCGTCGCCACGTCGGCATGCCCGGCAATCACCATGGCACCGCCCACGATCAGGACCAGGAGCGGGCCGAGCGCATCCAGGAAGTTGCCGAGCGCCGTGATGATGTACTTGTTGCGGTAGATCGACAGGCGGATGTCGAACACGTTGTCGATGAGCGCCAGCGCGCGCCGCCACCCGAGCGAGGGCGGGCCGGCCTCCGCCTTCACCGCCACGCTGGTCAGCCGGCGGACGCGGGCGGTCTTCATCCGGGCGAGGCGGTTCACCCGCTTCTGGATCAGCGGCACCAGGATGAGTTGCGGCAGGTAGACGATGACCGCGAGCGCCGCGATCTGCGGCTGGACCCACACCAGGTAGCCGACGACCCAGAGGATGGTTCCCGCCTGCAACATCGGCGTTGCGAGGCTATCGCTGGCGAACCCGCCGACGGCCTCCGTTTCGGAGGCCAGGAGCGAGGCCTTCGTGCCGGGATCGAGCCGTTCCTCGGTGGGTGCCGCCGCGTCGCGATGCAAGGTTCTGCGGCGCAAGTCGCGGGTGACGTGTTCCGCGATGCGCCCCTTCGCAAGGTTGAGCAGATACTTCGCGCCCCCCTGCACGACGAGGACCGCAAGATAGATCGCGCCCAACAGGAAGAGGTACGGCAACTGCCCGCTTCCGGCGACCGCATGGTCGACCATGCGGCGCTGCAGTTCGAGCGGGGCCATCGTGAGCGGCGCCACAAAGACCGTCAGCGCGACGATGGCGAGCTGCTGCCGCCCCGACGTCTCCAGGATGTAGCGATAGAGCGACAGGCCGGGCGCGCCGGCGCTCGCGACGGGCCTTGCGAACAGCAGGCGCCAAAGGGGCACGGTGCGCTCTGTGGGCGGCCAAGGGTCTGCGTGCGGCTCGCGTGACAGCTCGGCGGGCGGCGTCATTTCGCCTGTTCGATCTCCACCGTGTGGTCGCGGCCCTCCCAACCGGAGGGGTAGCGGCGCGTGAACTCGATCGAGCGGTGCCCCCGCAGCGTTTCGGCCTCCAGCCGCACGGCGTGGATGCCGAACGTTGTCGGGGCGGCGGCAATGTCGGCGATTTCGCTCCAGCCGTCGAACCCGACATGGAGCGTGAACGGCCCATCGTCCTCGACGACGAGGGCGCGCTCCGGCGGCAGGGCTCCCATCGGCACCTCGGTGCGCCACCGCCATGCCTTGGCCGCACGCGGTTGCGCGAACCTCGCCTTCACGGTCTCGATGGTCTCGACCGGCTGGCCGCAAACCGCGGCGGCGGCGAGCTTGATGAGCTCCGCGTGCGCCCAGACCAGCGGCATGGCGCTGCCCGATGGCCGGCCCGGCAGGAGGCCGAGGTCGGGCAGCGGGGGGCCATCCCACGCCTGCTCCGGGATCAAGCCGCCCTTGCTCGAAGCGCCGATCATCGCCTTCAGGTAGGGGGTCGGATCCTCCCCGGCGGCAAGCGCCAGATGGCCCCGTTCGCCGGCGAGGAGCGGCCAAAGCCGCCCGATCCCGGTGCCGTCGAAGGCGCCGCCATCGGCATGCTCGCCGTAGCCGTCGCCGTTGTAGCGCTTGAACAGCGGGCCCGCCGGCAGGTCGACGCGCAGCGTCTGGTCGACCAGGGCGGTGGTCCGCAGCACCACGGGGTCATCGCCGGCGCGCAGGCCGAGGCGCACGAGATACGAATAGTCGAGGCCGAGGAGTTCGGCTGCCGGCACGGACACGCCATAGCGGTTGCGCAGATCCACGCACCCGCCGAGACCACCCTCGGACGCGACGGGGCCGATCCGCACATAGTGCCGCTGCCCGGCCGAGGTCGCGGCGCACCAAGCCTCCAAGCGCTCGTTCCGCTCGTCGGCGACGTCGAGGGCTTCCTCCTTCAGCCCGTCGGTGAGCCAGGGCTCGGCCGCGACGAGGGCGGCGATGTCGGCCGCCAGCGTGAAGGGGCTCAGCCCGGCGTTCTCCTCCCAGCGATCCTGCGCCGTCACGGGGCCTTTGCGCAGGAGGTCGCCGACCGCGGCGCGGACCATGGCACCCGTTCCGGGCAGCTCCTCCGCCCCCAGCTCGGCGAGTTTGGCGGCGAGCAGGATGGGAAACGCCACCTCGTCGAGCTGCTCGCCGGTCCAGTACGCCGTGCCGTCCGGGAAGGCGCACTGCGCCCATCCGCCGTCGGGGGTGTGCGTGGCGATGAGGTGGGCGAGAATGCCGCGCGCATCCTGGATCTGATGTGTCGCGATCAGCGCGAACGCCGACAGCGCCGCGTCGCGCGGCCAGACGAGGTGATAGCCGCCGGACGAGTCCGACGCATTCCCCCACGGAATGCTGAGACTGGCGACGATCGCGCCGGGAAACGTCCGGTCCTCGTGGGTCTTCAGCACCGTGGCGGAAATCATCGCCGCACGGGCGATATCCTCGGCCGGGTGAACCTGCTCGACACCGTCCGCCCATCGCTCCCAGCCGAGAGCGAAGGCGGTACGGGAGGCGTCGTAGCCCTCCGCGAGGTTCGACAGGGCGTGCGTGCGCGCGCCGAGTGCCGTGGTGGCGAAGGCGAGCACCAGGTTGCTCTCGCCCTGGGGCAGGATCGCGGTCAGCGCGACGTTGCCGTTTTCGGCCCGCCGGTTGATCGCGGCGAGGCGCCCGGTCTCCACGAGGTCGTGCCACCCGTCCGAGCGGCCCACAAAACCGGCGCTCGCCGCCAGGAAGGGGGCCTCGGAGGCGATGCAGAGCGCCCCGGACTGGCCCTCGGCGAACAGCACGCCGTCCTCGACCCACGCCGTGTTGCGGTGGCCGGTGCCTCCGAGGCGCGGCGCCGCGAAGATGGCGAGGTCGCCGCCCGAAACGCCGATCCGCATGGCGAGGGCATCGCGATCGGGATCGGGCGTGAACTCGATGGCGACCTCGTATCCGGGCCCGGTGTGCTTCACCGACGGGAGCGGCACGGTCGGCGAGGGGATCGTCAGCTCATAGCGCGCGACCCGCTTCAGATCGATGAAGCCGCCCGGCGTGAGGACGGCGAACACCAGGTCGCGCAACTGGGGCTCGCCGGTCGAAGGCCAGTAGACCTCGTTGAGGACGCCATGGCCGATGGTGGCCCACAGGCGAGAGGGTCCCAACGCGGTCGTGACGAAGTCCTTGTCACTCGACGACCAGGTGGGATCGATACCGGGCCAGCCCGGCGCCTGGTCGAACGTCGCTACGTCGTAAGACAAGATCCCATCCCCGCGCGCTCTGCCCCGGATCGCTTCGGCGTCCAGGGCTATCTCGGGCGACAATACACCGCCATCATCGGGCTGCGTGCGGTATGTTCGCCGCAGCACCCGCTATTGTCGACAATGCATCCCAATTGGAATACGCGAACGCGGCCTTCGGCGAGACCTGGAACAAACCCTGGATGAGCGAACCTGAGACGCTGATGGAATCGCCTTCGCCGGGTGTCGGCCGTTCGAGGAAATCGCCGGCGCGGGTCGCCGTCGTCCTGGGCGCGCTCGGGGTCGTGTTCGGTGATATCGGGACCAGCCCGCTCTACGCTCTGCGCGAGACGATCCGGGCCACGGGAGGGCCGACTCGCGAGGCCGTCCTGGGGTCGGTGTCGCTCATCCTGTGGTCGCTCGTCCTGTCCACGACGCTCGTCTACATCAACGCCATCTTGCGCGTGACCAACCGCGGCGAAGGCGGAATCCTGAGCCTCGCCGCGCTATTGCGCCTGCATCGTCTCGATGAAGAGGGAAGCAATCGCCGGCGCGTCATCCTTCTCGTCGTTGCGATTTTGGGCGCGGCGATGATCTTCGGCGACGCCATCATCACGCCGGCCATCTCGGTCCTCAGCGCCATCGAGGGACTGCGGACGGCCGTCCCGCGGATCGAACATTGGGTGCTGCCGATCGCCCTCGGCGTGCTGATCGGCTTTTTCATCCTGCAGGTCGCCGGGACGGAGCGCATCGGCTCCGTGTTCGGCCCCATCATGCTGGGGTGGTTCGTGGTGATGGGGGGCCTCGGCGCGGGGGCGCTGCTGCACGAGCCGGCGATCCTCGCCGCGCTCGATCCGAGGCATGCGATCCATGCGCTGTCCAACGCGCCCGCCGGCCCGCTCGTGGTGCTCGCGGCGGTTTTCCTGGCGCTGACGGGAGCCGAGGCGCTCTATGCCGACCTCGGCCAGTTCGGCCGCCGGGCGATCGCGACCGGGTGGTATCTCGTCGTTCTTCCGGGCGTGGCGCTCAACTATCTGGGGCAGGGGGCGACGATTTTGGGCGATCCGGGGGCGGCGGACGCGCCGTTCTTCGCTCTGGTTCCGCCGGCGGCGGCGCTCCCGCTGGTGGTGCTGGCCACCTGCGCCACGGTGATCGCCTCGCAGGCGGTCGTCACGGGTCTGTTCACCGTCGTGCAACAGGCCGGCCGGCTCCGCCTTCTGCCGCCGATCGGCATCCGCCACACGTCCCATGAGAACGAGCATCATGTCTATGTCGGGATCGTCAACGTGACGGTCGGCGTGTTGGCACTCGCGGTGGCCTGGGGCTTCGGGTCTTCGGACGCCCTGTCCGACGCCTACGGGCTGGCGGTCTCCGTCGCGATGGTGTCGACCAGCATTTTGTTCGTCGCCGCCCTGAGGACGATCTTCCACTGGCGATGGCGGACGCTGGCGCCTCTCGCCGCGTTCATCCTCACGCTCGACCTCACCTTCCTGACCGCGAACCTGTCGAAGATCGAGACGGGGGGGTGGCTCCCCGCCCTGCTCGCCGCGGCGGCCTTCACCATCATGATCGCCTGGACGGTCGGGATCCGCAGGGCCCGCCCGTCCGAGAGCGACATGCCCCTTTCGATGGTCCTCGATCAGCCCGGATTGGCGCCGCTCCGGGGCGGGCGCCGTCCCGTGGTCGCCCTCTGCCAGCCCGACCGGCAGTGCCCGACGACGCTGTTGAAGTTGCACCGCCTTCTCAACGTCGCCATCCGGCCGCTGATCATCGTCACCGTGCGCACGCGCGCGATTCCGCACGTCGACCTCGCGGATCGCGCGCTGGTCTCGATGCCGGCCGACGGGGTGTTTCAAATCGAGGTGTTGAGCGGCTTCATGCAGAACACCGACCTGCCCTCGATCCTGGGGCCGATCCTCAAGGCGCACGGGATGCGGGCGGACCAGGCCACCTATATCGTCGGCCACGACCGGGTGCGGCTGCCGCGAACGCGCTCATGGCGAACCATCGCGATGCGCCCGCTCGGGTGGCTCTTCGTGTTCATGACGCGCAACGCCCAGCGCGCGGTCGACCGCTTCAACCTCCCGGCCCACCGCACCATCGAGATCGGCACCGTGCACGAATTCTGACGGCCGGTCGGGAGCGCTCGAGCGTTTTCGCGCTCGCCGGAATCGGCAAGCGACCCAGCCCTAATCTCGGTGGGCGAGGCCGCCATCCTGCGGGCCGGAAGGGTTGGGACGCTCGCTCTCGATGGATCGCAACGCCCTCAAGTGCTCCCATTGGCGCACAAGCTGATGGTCGATCTTCTCGTGGAGTTGCCGGATCTCCAGCTCTGCCTTGAGGTTCACCCGGTAGTCGTTCTCGGCACGAAGACGGTCCTTCAGCTCCTGGCGGCGCTGACTCATCATGATGACCGGCGCCTGCAACGCCGCCAGACTCGACAGGACGAGGTTGAGGAGGATGAACGGATAGGGGTCGAACGGTCGGAACAGCCAGCCGCCGACGTTGAGGGCCATCCACAAGATGAGGACGGCGCAGAATGAGAGGATGAACGTCCAGGATCCGCCGAACGAGGCGACGCGGTCCGCCATTCGGTCGCCCAGCGAGGCGGCTTGATCAATGACCTCGTCGGGCGATTGCGACAGGATCTGGCCACTCTCGAGGCTCTCGAGCACCTCCTGTTCGAGGCGGCCGAGTTCGCCGAACTCGTCCTCGAGCAGCTCTTCGATCTGGCGGCGCCGGTAGAATGTGAGGTGATCGCGGCAGATGGACCGACCTTCGCCCCATTCGGGGTGATCCTTGGCGATCATCGCGCTGACGTCGGGGCGCACCGTGTCGTACGCCCGCAGCTCGTCGCGCGCGGTGTCTTCTCCACAAATGCAGCGCCCTTCGTGGGAACTGCCGCTTGGCTCGGTCTTCACATTGGCCACTCTAGTCGGACGACGGATCGCGCCGCGTTCAAAATGGGAACGGGCGTCGTTGAGCGCCAAATTTTTTGCTGCCGCAACACATCTTGATCGGTCGCGGGGCTGCCGGCTACGTCGGCGCGCCGGGTTCCGCGCCGTCGCCAGGGGCCCCGTCCAAGGCTTGGCGGGCATGCATGAAGGCCGCGCCAAGGAGAAGGACCGCCGGAACCGCGACGACGGCGAAGCCGACGAACTTCAGCCCCACGCCTCCGAACACGACGCCGATCGCGAAACTCGCCAGCGCGCTCAATCTGCGGCGCAGGCGCGTCCTGGCTTCCGCGACGTCGGCGGGCGCTTCTTTGCCGAACCAGCTGCGGAAGATGACGTTGGCGCTGCGCAGGGTGTGGATGGTGTTCCCCGTCATCACCGTGGTGGGCATCTGCCCGCTCAGCGACGTCGCCATCAAAACGTTCTGCAGCGACATGGCGACCGCCGCGATGATCCCGAGCACGATGGACGCCAGGTCCGCCCCGCTGACGAGGGGGGCGGCGGCCGTCCCCAGAACCGCGAATGCGAGCAGCAACACACCCTCGACGGTCAGCATCGACGTCAGGAGAAGCCGGCGGCCGCTGTAGAAATCGACCAGGAGGCTCCAGCCGATGGCGCCGATCACGAATGTGGCGATGATCACGAACCGCAGCGAATAGTGGCCCTCGAACTGCGCGACCTCCCCCAGGAAGATGATGAGGGTGCCGGTGATGAAGGCCGCGAACACATGGAAGAGGCCGAAAAAGCATACGACGTCGACGACGCCGGCGATGAACCCCAGCAGCGGCAGGCTCAAAGTGAGCGGAGAAATTTTCGGCTGATCGTGCCGTCTTGTCATGGCGCGCCAATATGAAGCGCGGCGCCGGCAAGCTTATTTCGCGATAAAACGGCCACGCGTCGTTGTGGATCAGGATGTCCGCAAACGCAAGCTTGGCCCATACTGGCGTCTGGGAACATACCGACCGGAACATGCCGGCTCGGTGGATTTTTCGCGCCAGCGATTGGTCCGTCCGCACTGGATTTTCTTTTCGCCGCGTGCTGCGCTTGCCGTCGACATACGGAAGCGTCGGCAGGCGAAAACCCGCGTTGCCGGCGGCGGCGATGCTGCAAGTCGCCGCCGGCTCGTGTTGAAGCGGCTTTACTCCGCGGCGGCCGGACGGGGCACGAGCGGCGGCACGACGTCGTCCGGAATCGGGCACACGTAGGGCTCTTTTGCCAGGCGCTCGTGGTGGTTCTTCTTGGCGCGGGCGAGCAGAACCTCGTCGGTGAACAGCATCCGGGCGACGGCGCCCATCGCCTTCGCCGCGTGGACCATGCCCTTGTGCGCGGCAGGCGCCTTGCCCTGTGCTGTCACCTGCCAGCTATGGCCCGGCGTACCGATGGCGTGGGTGGCAACGCGCGCCTGCACCGTGGGAACCGCCCACGACACGTCCGCAACGTCGGTCGAGCCCATCATGCGCTCCTCGATGTTGCTGCGCGGCACGACCCAATCGCACAGGGCTTCTCCTTCGCGCGGCTCCATGCCGTGGGCACGGTAGGCGTTGGCGATGTCTTCCGCCGACAAGGTCTTCTGGATCTCGGCGGCATAGGCCTTGTCGGCCTCATCGAAGGGCACGCCGCCCAAGGCATGCAGCGCCTCGTCCATGGCGTCTTCCAGCGGGTCGTTGCCGAGGAGGTTCGACACGGCGGCGAAAACCTTGATGTCGACCTGCGTGCCGCTCATCAGCGCGGCGCCGCGGGCGCAGTTCATCACCCGCTCGTTGAGTTCCAGCATCGCCTTCAACGAGGTGGCCCGCACCGCGTAGCGCACCTTGGTCCGGCCCTGGACGACGTTGGGCGCGGTGCCGCCGGCGTCGAGATAGGCGTAGTGGATGCGGCTCGATTGCGGCACATGCTCGCGCAGATAGTTGACGCCGACGGCGGTCAGCTCGGCGGCATCGAGCGCCGAGCGGCCCAGGTGTGGCGCCACGGCCGCATGGCTCGAGCGTCCCGTGAAGGTGAAGTCGATGCGCGTATTGGCCAGGCTGTGGGGGTCGGTGACCTTCGTCATGGGGGAGGGGTGCCAGCAGATCGCGGCGTCGACGTCCGCAAACGCCCCCGCGCGCACCATGAAGGTCTTCGCCGCGCCGCCTTCCTCCGCCGGGCAGCCGTAGTAGCGGACCCGGCCGGGCGTGCCGGTCTCGGCGAGCCAGTCCTTCAGCGCGCAGGCCGCAAGCAGCGAGGCCGATCCCAGAAGATTGTGGCCGCAGCCGTGGCCGTTGCCGCCTGTCTCCAGCGGCTGGGGGTAGGCGACGTTGGCCTCCTGGCTGAGACCGGGCAGCGCGTCGTATTCGCCGAGGATGGCGATCACCGGGCCGCCTTCGCCGGCCTCGCCCAGGATGGCGGTGGGGATGCCGGCGACCTCCTCGGTCACGGCGAAGCCCTTGTCGCGCAGCATGGCGGTGTGTTCCGCGCACGAGCGGTACTCGTTGTAGAGGGTCTCGGGCGTGCCCCAGACTCTGTCGGCGAGGCCGATCAGATCGTCTCGGTGGGTCTCCACATGTTCCCAGATCGGTTCGGCATTGCGCATGGCTGTTCTCCCCCGCCGGTCTCAATTGGCTGCGCGCTTCCCGCCGGCGGGCGTCCGGGGGCGCGGTTCGGGCTGCACGGACCCTGTGAGCGCTGGCTGCCAACCCTCGCCCGCTTCGCCTGCGCGTGGGGCGGCGCTCTCAGCCGGCGAACGCACGCCCATGATGGCCAACGCGGTGCGCTTGGCAAGCACCGCGCCATGGGCAGAGGCAGGTTGGCGGAAGCGAAAGCGGCGCTGCCGGATCCGCACGGCATCGGACAGCTCTCTTCGGCTCCGCAAATTGCCTCGGCAATTTCGACGCTCTGTCGTCGTCAACGCCGTGTCGTCTGATTTCAACACCGTGTCGTCTATGGTTTATTCCGGCGGCGCGAGGGCAGTTGCGGTGCCCCGCGCCGAAGAGCGTTCAACCCGGAGTGGATCATGGCGGAGCCGCGGCGCAAAATCCCAGCTATCGCGGTGCTCGCCGGCCTGCTGGCGCTGTGGCCGATCGCATCGGAGGCGGCCGACGAGGCGCGCCACGCGCACACCGAGAGCGACTGTCGCCGGGGCACCTTCGCCGACTATTTCGGGCAGGACAGCGGCGGCGGACCGCCCGCCGAGTACCGCGGCGACATCTTTCGCCTGAGCCAGGACTATCCGGCCAAGCTGCCGCCAAAGGAGCCCTATCCCTGGCTCGCCATCCCCTTCGACGGTGGCGCGCCGCGCGATCCGGCGGCGTATCTCGATGCCCTGCTCGCCTATGGGCTGGAAGGCAACATCGAGGTCGATTTCTACGTGGAGCGCAACACGACGCGGCCGTGGTTCCATATGCCCTGGATGCATTGGAACACCGA
>JAUIJH010000061.1 GCA_030431335.1 Alphaproteobacteria bacterium | reverse complement strand
CGAGCCAGCCCACCGCGACGAGGAGCCGGGCGGAGATCTTCAGCAGGGTCGACATGGCGGCTCCCGCGTCGAATATCAGAGGCTGTGGATCCGCTCCCACAGGCCTTCTGACCAGACGCCCTCGGCCTCCATCGCCGCGACGCCGGCCTCGACTTTCTCGGCGAACGGGGCGTTCTCCACCTCGATGATGGTGGCGCCTTCCTCGACCATCTTGGCGAGCGTCGCCTCGGAGTCCTTCTTGGCCTCCGCCGACATCCACGCCAGCGCTTCATCGGCCGCCGATTGGATCACCGCCTGATCCTCCGCCGACAGCGATTCCCACTTCGCTTCGTTGATCGAAAGGGTCGCGGCCGAGATGATGTGGTTGGTCATCGTGATGTTCGGCGCGGCGACGTGGAACTTCTGGCTGTAAGCACCGGAGGCGTCCGCTTCGGCCGCGTCGACGGCACCGGTCTGCAGCGCCAGAAACGCCTCCGCCCAAGCCACCTGCGTGGTGACGGCGTCGAGCGTCTTCCACATCTCCAGATAGGCGCGGATGCCAGGCACGCGCATCTTGAGGCCCTCGACGTCGTCGACCGACGTGATCGGCGTGCGCGAGTAGACGATGCGTGGCTGATCGGCGGCTGCGGCGAGGATCCTGACGCCCATCTTGTCGATGGCCTGCTGTTTCAGCTCGTCGAAGATGTCGCTTTCCAGGAACGTCTGGAGGTGGTCGCGGTCGCGGAAGGTGAAGCCCCAGCTCAGCACCTGGAAATCAGGCACGTTGGAGGTGAACCAGTCGGGCCGGGAGAACATAACGTCGACAGAGCCGGCCTGATGCTGCTCCATCACCTGCTGGGCGCTGCCGAGCGACTGGCCGAGGATCAGGTTGACGTCGACCTTGCCGTCCGACTTTTCGGTGACGAGCTCGGCAAATTTCTGGCCCATGCGCTCCAGCAGCGCACCGGTCGCCTCCGAGCCCGCGATGAGCAGCTTCGTGTCGGCGCGCGCCGCCGGCGGAGCAGCGAGGAACGCCGCCGCGAGGGCGAAGAGGCCCGCCTTGATAAATGGTCTCATTGTCGTTTCCTCCAGGTTTTTGTTTTCAGTTTGCCGCCGGCCGCGCCAGCATTCGATCGTGCCCGGTGACGGGCGTGCCGGTCGCGATGACCGGGCGTGGCGCAGCGGCCCGGCCACCGGAATTCGCAGCGGATGCCCCCCGGCGCGAACGCCACGGCGAGCGCCCCGGTGATGCCGGGACGATCTCGCCGGAGGGGGCGGTCCTCCCCGTTAGTCCATCACCAGGCCACCGTTGACGTTCATCACCTCGCCAGTGACGTGGCTCGCCCGGCGCGAGGCTAGGAAAAGCACGACGTCGGCGATCTCCGCCGGCATGGCATAGCTACCGAGCGGGATCATCGTCTGGATCTTATGCCGCGTCGCCTCATCGTGCAGCTTCACCATTTCCGTCGCAACGACGCCGGGGGCGACCGCGTTGACGCGCACCCCGTCCCTGGCGCCGTCCAGCGCGGCGGCGCGTGTCAACCCTGCGATGGCGTGCTTGGAGACGACGTAGGACGCGTTGTTGCCGAACAGCGTGGCGCGCTTGGCCGCGAACGATGCGATGTTCACCACCGCGCCCCGCCGCGCCTTGAGCTGCACCCACAGATCGCGCGTGAGGCGCAGCGCGGCGTCAATATTGACCGCCATCACATCGCGCCAGTCGTCGTCGGTGATCTGGTCGATCGGCGCCGGGCGGGTGATGCCGGCGTTGTTGACGAGGATGTCGGCGCCGCCCGCCGCCGCGGCCCGCGCGGCGACCTCGGCGGCCGCGCCGCGCTCGGCGAGGTCGACGACCAGGTGGTCGGCCTTGAGCGATGCCGCCGCGGACGCCGTCGCCGCGCTCACGTCGACCAGAAGAACGCGCGCCCCCTCGGCGACGAACGCCTCGGCAATGGCAAAGCCGATGCCCTGCGCTGCGCCGGTGACCACCGCCAGCCTGCCGCGAAGTTCGAGATCCAGTGTCGCCTCCTCTGTCTCATTATATGAGATGCTATCTTGACTATCGAAACGGAGCATGCCCCCCTTACACGGTAAAATCAAGCGAACTTGCGGAGTGGCGAATTGGAGGAGAAGGGCGCGCGGTCCCAGACACTGGCCAAGGGGCTCGACATCCTGAACGCTCTCGCCGAGAGCGACGCGCCCATGCGGCTGCGCCAGGTGACCGAGGCGCTGGCGCTATCGAAGCCGACGGCGCACCGCATCCTCGCGACGCTCGTCGACTATGGCATCGTCCGCTACAACAGCGCCGAGGCGACCTATCAGCTGGGCATGCGCCTGTTCGAGATGGCGCATCGCGTGTGGGAGGATTTCGACCTGCGCGGCGCCGCCATCCTCGAGATGGCTCGCCTCAACGAGATGACCGGCGAGAGCATCGCGCTGGCGCTGATCGACGACGAGACCGCCACCTACATCGACGAGGTCGAAGGGCGGCATCACCTGCGCGAGCGCACCCGAGTCGGCCAGCGCGTGCCGCTCCTGCGCACGGCGATCGGCAAGGTGCTGGCGGCCGGGCTCGGCCAGGCGGCGCGGGCGCGGCTTCTGGCGGGCGCAGCGCAGCAGGCCAGCGAGCGCGGACGCTTCGCCGATGCGGCTTCCGTCCGCGCGCACCTCGACCTTGTCAACGCGCGCGGCTACGCGCTGGAGCTCGAAGAGCATATCCCCGGCATCGTCGGCGTCGCGGCGCCGATCCTCGACCATCGCGGCCTCACCGTCGCGGCGATCGGCCTGACGGCGCCCGCGACCCGCCTCACCCGCGAACGGCTGCACGAGTTGGGGCCCCTCCTCATCGATGCGACCCGCCGCGCCTCGATCCGCGCCGGCGGCGCCCCGCGCCCCGTCTGCACCGTGCCCAAGCCATCGGAGCCGGTCCCTTCCGCCGTGCGATGCCTCACGCGCACTCGCGACCTCATCGGCGAAAGCCCGGTGTGGGACGCGGCGCGGCGGCGGATCTACTGGGTCGACATCTGTCGCCCGGCGATCCACGCTCTGCCGCTCGACGGCGGCCCGGTGACGACGTTCCGCGCCGGCGAGATGGTGACAGCGCTCGCGGTGGTCGCGGACGGCCTCCTCGTCGCGTCGCAGTCCGGCATCAAGATCATCGACCCCGACACCGGCGCCGACATCCGCCATCTCGGCCACCCCGAGCCGCACATCGAGACGAACCGCTTCAACGATGGCAAGCTCGACCCGCGGGGCCGCTTCTGGGTCGGCACGATGGCACTCAACCCCAAGCCCGGCGCCGGCAGCGTCTACCGGATGGACGGCGCGGCAAATTTTGCAACCGTCGAGACCGGGCTGACGCTGCCCAACGGCCTCGGCTGGTCGCCCGACATGCGCTTCATGTACCTGACCGACACCGCCGAGCGCACGATCTACCGCTACGACTTCGACCCCGAGAGTGGCGCGATCGCCAACCGCATGCCGTTCATCCGCTTTCCCGCCGAGGATCCAGCCCGCCCCGACGGGATGGCGATCGACGCGACCGGCCGCCTCTGGGTCGCGATGTGGGACGGCTGGCGCATCGTGCGCTTCGGTCCGGACGGCGAGCGGGAGCACGACATCGTCCTGCCGGTGCCGCGCCCGACGAGTTGCGCCTTCGTCGATGGCGGCACGACCCTGGTGGTGACGTCGGCCTGCATCCGCATCTCCGAGGCGACGCACGGCGAGGCGCCCGACTCCGGCGGCCTCTTCGCCATCGACCTCGACGGGATCGCCTGAGCACCAGCGTCGGGGACATGGCCCGCATGCAGCGGATCCACGCACCATCCGCCCGGCAGCCGGATCGAGCGCATACAGGTCAATGGAGACCGTCCACCGCATCGCGCCGCAGTTCTCTGGCGCGACGAGATCGGGAACTGCACGCTGAAGAAATGCGTCAGATAAAAAGGAGAGCGCACGCAACCAATTTCCTGCACGGGCGGTTTACAGGCGGACGCTCGGCAACTGGACCGTCAAGCGACGGAAATATTCAGACACTATCGTCCAGGCTGAAGAGGCAATGATGCCGTTGGTCGAGGTCACGACCAACACCGAGATCACAGGGACGGCAAACTTGCTCTGAGAGCCGGACGCTCGTCAAAGGAACTTTTCGGGTTCTGTGGTCCTGAACTCGGTTCCTGGTTCCATGCACTCGGGTCTCGAAACGACGCGATCATGGTTGGCACAGGCACGGTGCGAACCGACGACCCGGAATTGACAGTGCGCCATGTGCCCGGCGCAAGCCCGTTGCGCATCATCGCGCTCGGTCGCAATGCTGCCGGAGGGGGCCGCGAACGTTCATCGAGCGCAACTCGTTCACGAAGTCGGCCGCGTCATAGCCCGGTCGGCTCCGAGCGTGATCGACTGCGGCCGGTCAGCACGGGGCTCGATCATCGCCAGCGCCGCCATCCGCCCGGCATGGCCGCAGACCTTTGTCGGGCAGGCGTCGACGAAGAGGCCCGACCGGTTTTCCATCAGGGTATGGTCGAGGAAGGCGAGCCGCGCCTCCATGCCGGGACCCTTGCAATAGAGCTTGGCATCGGGATCGGTGGTCGATGCGTGGGTCGCGTTCGAGAGCTGGCGCGATCGACGGCCGACCGAGAACCGAGTACAGCGCCGCCAGGTCGCCCGCCAGCGCCTTGTTCGCCAACGACCGGATCGCCCGCAGCGGATGAGCCACCGGCACCCGCCGTTTTCCAGCCGTAGCCGTTACTGTCGTTTCCCGCACAATTCTTGCCGGCCCGGTGATGATTGACAGGATACGGCGTGGTCCGCGCAGGACAACGAGAACGTCGAAGCAAAGCCGTTTGACGATCGGCCCTGCGAATGGGGTAATTTTCGGCGTTCGCTTCAGCCCTTCCGCTTGAGGCGATCGGCCATGTGCTCAGCAATCATGATTGTCGGGATGTTGGTGTTTGTTCGGGTGATGCGGGGCATGATCGAGGCGTCTGCCACATGAAGGTTGCTGACGCCGATCACCGCGCCGTCCGCGTCAACCACGGCGTCGGGGTCCGATGGCGTACCCATCCGGCACGTGCCGCAAGGGTGCCACGATGTGCCGAGATAGGTGCGCACGAAGTCGTCCGCAGCGGCGTCGTTCGCCAGGATATCGGCGACGTCCTCACCGTTGGAAATCACGTGGCGGACGAGAACGGTGCGCAGCAGCGGCGAGGAATCCATCATCGCCGCGCCGAGCTTCGATATCCAGGCATTGGCAAGGTTCGGGCGGCTGAGACGCTCGATCCGACGTGACAAGCGCGCGGGAAAGATGTCGGCAATCAAGTCGGAGCCGAGGTGATCGAGCATGATGCGGGCCGAAAAGCGGAGGCCTTCGCGCAAGCGAAGGCTGTCGCGCGCGTCAGAAAGACCGTTGAACGCGACGTCCGGCCCCTCCAGCGGGTCGGCGCTGGCAATCGTCACCGTTCCGCGCGAGGCCGGCAGCGCGATGTAGGTGAGAAGTCCGCAGATGCGCGCGCCCACCGCATGCCACATGGAGCGCCCGCGCACGGACATGACCATGTCGGATGGATCGCAAGGCGGCAGGCCGGACGAATAGCGCAGATAGGTCAGCACCGAGCGCGGCGAGAACATGCGGGCCGCTCCCGAGACGAGGCAACCGGACAGGACCACGTTGGGGTGGTCTTGCAGGTTCTGCCCCACACCCGGCCGGTGGGAAAGGGTGGGAAGGCCGAGCCGGCCGAGGCGGTTGCCATCGCCGATGCCGGAGAGCTGCAGCAGTTGCGGCGAGCGAAGCGCTCCGGCCGCGATGATGACGCGGTGCGCATCAAGCGCGACAGTGCGCCCGGCGCGCCGAGCCATGATGCCGGTGGCGCGTCCATTCTGGAATGCGATGGCGAGCGCGCGCGTCTCCGGCAGGATTGTCAGGTTGGGCCGGCCGCGCACCTCGGGCGTCAGGTACGTGCGGACAGTGGAGGAGCGGCGAACGCCGTCGTTGCAGACCGGGAGCGGGCCGTGGCCGTCGCCGAACACTCCGTTGAGGTCGTCGAGATAGGGGTAGCCGAGCCTAGTCCACACGTCCGACATGGCGGTGGAGATGCTGTCCCACTCGGCCCGCGGGGTGCGGCGGATCGCGATGGGCCCTTGGGTGCCGTGGTTGTCGTCCGCGATGTCGTGGTCGGTCTCGAGCTTGCGGAAGTAGGGCAGCACGTCGTGCCAACCCCAACCCCGCGCGCCCATCGTCTGCCAGTGGTCGAAATCGTCGGGATAGCCGCGCAGGGCGATCTGGCCGTTGATGGACGAGCCGCCGCCCATCAGCATGGCCTGCTTGTAGGGCTCGGCCGCCGGCGCGTGTGCGCCGTGGCGGGCCTTGAGGTCGGGCTGAAAGTAGCGCGGGTCCATGAACGCGCGCGCGCCGGCCACGTCCGTCAGGTCGCCCGCGCCCGACTGGTCGAAATCGCGGCCGGCCTCCACCAGCACCACCCGCGTCGCCGGGTCCTCGCTGAGCCGCGCCGCCAGCACGCACCCGGCCGACCCCCCGCCCACGATCAATACGTCGGCTCGCCCGTCCATGACGGCTTGCTCCGTTTTCGCCTGCTCAGTGCGTGCCGTGCAGGATGGCGCCCTGGTCGAGGAGGCCGAGGCGCAACCGGTCGACCGACACCGCGCGGATGTCGCCCGGGTTGTTCGACCTGAGGCTGAGCATCGCGCCCAGCCCGGCCGCCTCGCCCTGCGCCATGCAGGGGCCCATGACCCGGGCCGAACCGTGCGCCTCGCGGTCCGCCGACATGCAGCGCCCGGCGACATAGAGATTCTCGACCCCCTTCACCACCAGCATGCTGTAGGGCATGTCGTAGGAGCCGCCGTGCTTGACCGGGATGCGCACCTGCTTGATGCCGTCCTGGTGGATGTCGATGTGGTGCGAGCCCTTGCCGATGCCGTCGTCGCGTTTGCGCGCCTCGAACACGTCCTCCCTCGTCAGCACGTAGTCGCCCACCACGCGCCGCGTTTCGCGGATCCCGATCCGGTGCGACAGGCCCGCAAAGTAGGAGTTGCTAAAGCCGGGCACGCTGGAGCGGATATATTCGATGCTCTTCCAGGCCTGATCGATCAGCAGCGGCAGCGACTTCGACAGCGCCGACGTGTCGGTGGCGTTGATGTTGGCGAGGCGGGTCGTGTTGACGGAAACCTCGCGCCGTTCGTTGGAGACCGGGATGATGCCGATCAGCGCCGTCGGTTGCAGCCGGCCCTCGGCGATGCCCTTCTGGATCAGCGGCCCGTCGCCCTTGATGAACACCGCCGGCTGACCCTGCTCGCGCAGCCTCTCGGCACACTCGCGCGCGGTCAACTCCGCGCCCATCCATTCACTTTCGCCGACAGCCAGGTTCTCCGGCTCCGCCACGCAGAAATCGAGGAGTTCGGGCACGTTCACGCCGCCTATCCGGAACAGCATGGTCAGCGGCTGGAATTCGCGCTGGGCGTTAGACACCATCATCTCGGCGCCGGCCAGCTGCGCCACGTCGCCATCGCCGGAGCAGTCGATGATCACCCGGCCATTGACCAGCGTGCGGGACTGCTTGTTGACCACCATCACGCCGGCGACCCGGTCGCCGTCGGTGACGATGTCCTCCACGAAGCTGTAGAGCCGCAGCTCCACCCCGTGCCGTGCCAGCACGTTCATCACAGCGACCTTCATGATCTCGGGGTCGATGCACACGTACCAGATCAGCCGCCAGTCCTTGACCGGGCCGATATAGCCGCCGAGCCGCGCATGCTCGTCGAGGATTTCCTTCAGCACGCCGCCGACGATCCACTCGCCGCGCGCGTTGAGGGCCCCGTCCACCGGCAGGCCGGTGATCAGTTCGCCGCCGGCCAGCGAGCCCGCGTCCAGGAGCAGAGTCCGCCCGCCGTTCTTGGCGGCACTGACCGCCGCCGCGACTCCGGCACACCCCGCCCCGACCACGACGACGTCATACATTTCTTGAAGAATTCTTTGAGCCATGACCCGCTGTCCTACAAATTGCTCGAATTGCTCGCGCCAGCATCACCGAAGCTGACGCAACGGTCGGTGACGGGATCGAAGAGGTGGATGTCGCCGGCGTTGAGCGTGAGCCCGACGGTCTGATCCGGCCTGTTCCGCTCGCGTGGATCACGCCGGACACAGATTTCGGTGCCGGTCTCGGTTGCGACGAAGACGAAGAGGTCCGCGCCGACCAGCTCGACGTCGGTGACACGGCCGATGGCGTGGACGCCGGTCGCGCTGGGATCGCAGATCGACACCGATTCGGCGCGCACCCCGGCCAGCACGTCGCGCGGCAGCTCCGGCGGCAGGCACCTGTTGAGGTCGAGCGCGATACCGGCCCCTTCGAGGCGGGACTGCAGCCCTTCGCCGCGCACCGTGGCGCTGAACATGTTGGCCTCGCGGTCGCCGACGAAGTTGGCGATGAAGCGGTTGGCCGGGCGGTAGTAGACGTCCTCCGGCGTCCCGAGCTGCTGGAGCCGGCCCTCGTTGAAGACGGCGATCCGGTCCGACAGCGTCATCGCCTCCGACTGGTCGTGGGTGACGTAAACCACCGTCGACTTGATCTTGGCGTGGAGGGCCTTGAGGTCGCGCCGCATGCGGATGCGCAAGCGCGCGTCGAGGTTCGACAGCGGCTCGTCCAGGAGGAACACTCGCGGGTTGCGGATCATGGCACGGCCGAGCGCCACGCGCTGCTGCTGCCCGCCCGAAATCTCCTTCGGGTAGCGCTCCAGGAGGCTGGCGAGGCCGAGCGTTTCGGCCGTCTCGAACACCCGCTGCTCGATCTCGGCCCGGGCCGGCCGCGGCGAGCGGGCCTTGAGCGGGAAGGCGATGTTCTCGAACAGCGTCATGTGCGGGTAGAGCGCGTAGTTCTGGAACACCAGCGCTAGATCGCGTGCCTCCGGCGGCAGGTCCGTCACGTCGTGGTCGCCGATCAGCACGCGTCCGCCCGAGACATCCTGCAGGCCGGCCAAAAGGCTCAGCGTGGTGGACTTGCCCGAGCCCGACGGGCCGAGCAGCGAGATGAATTCTCCGTCCTCGACATGGAGATCGAGCGCGTCGAGCGCCTTGACCTTGCCGTAGACTTTGGAGACTTGATTGAACGTCACCGTGGCCATGTCATCAACCCTTGGTGCCGCCGCCGGTCAGGCCGGATACGAAGTAGCGTTGCAGGAACAGGAAGCCGGCCACTATGGGGATGATCGAGATGATCGAGGCCGCCAGCAGCGGTCCCCATTCCCGTCCGTAGAAGCCGAGATAGTTGTAGATTGCCACCGGCAGGGTGCGGACCGATTCCGACGACGTCATCGTCACCGCGACCACGAAGTCGTTCCAGGAGAACACCGCGACGAAGAGGGCAGCGGCGACGAGGCCGGGCTTGGACAGCGGCAGCACGATCCGCCACAGCACCCGGCTGGAGGAATAGCCGTCGATCCGTGCCGCCTGTTCCAACTCCACGGGCAGCGACAGGAAGTAGCCGTAGAGTGTCCAGATGACGATCGGCAGTTGGTAGGCGGTGTAGAGGAGGACGAGCCCGGTACGGGTGTTGAGCAAGCCCAGAACGCTCAGCGTCGAGTAGGTTGGCACCAGGAGGGACGCGATGGGGATGCTCATCACGCCGACGATGAAAACCATCGCCATGCCGCGGCCGCGGAACTGGAAGCGGGCCAGCGCGTAGCCGCCGAGCGCTCCGGCGGCCAGCGTGAGGACAATTGCCGCCGCCGTCACGATGGTGCTGTTGAGGATGTAGTGACCGACGGAATCGTTGAACACCCGCATGTAGTGCTCGAACGTGACGGCGCTCGGCAGCAGGCGCGGCGGGTAGGCGACGATCTCGTCCTTCGGCTTGAGCGACGTCGACAAGCCCCACAGGATCGGGAACAGCGCGAACAGCGCGATCACCGCATTCACCACCAGGGATCCCGCTGTTCGCCGCGCAACGCGCGCCCTCCAGGCGCCGCGGCGTGGCGGTTCGAACGTGGCCTCGCTCATAGTCTCTGGGCCTTTCTGAAGATCAGCAGCAGCATCGCGACAAACACCATGTTGCCGACGAAGATCAGGATCGCGAGCGCGTTGGCTTCGCCGAGAACACTGTCCTGGAAGCCGCGGCGGAACATGTAGAGCACCAGCGTTTCGGTCGAGTTGGCCGGGCCACCGCCGGTCAACACCAAGGGAAAGGTGAGGGTGTTGATGAAGTGGATGAGAAGCCGGATGACGGTGATCAGGATGGGGATCCTGAGCAGCGGCATGACGATGCGCCAGAAGATGTAGAGGCGACTGGCGCCGTCGACCCGCGCGGCCGCGAAGATCTGGACCGGAACGCTCTTGAGGCCGGCCAAGAGCAGGATCATCGCGAAGGCGGAGTCGCGCCACATCGCGTTGAACACCAAGCCGCCCATAGCCAGTTGCGGATCGGCCAGAATGCTCACGTCGCCGAAGCCGAACGCGCCGAAGATCATCGGCGACAGGCCGGACTCGCGCGCATAGATCCACTTCAAAAGCATGGATCCGACCAGCATCGCGATCATGTAGGGGATCAGCACGATGGCCCGCATGGCGACGTTGGTGGCGGTGTCTTTTTGCAGCCAGAGCGCCAGCGCGAAGCCGAGCGTGAACGTGAAGATCAGCGCGCCGAACGAGAATATCGCGGTGACGAACAGGCTGTTGAGCACCGAGCTCGATGTGAGGATGTGCCAGTAGTTGTCGAACCCGACGAAGCCCCGGATCTTGAAGTAGCGGACATTGTAGAGGCTGTACCAACCGCTGATGATCAGGGGGGCGACGACCAGCGCCGCCTCGATGATCAGGACCGGAAGAAACATGAGGTAGGCGCTTCGTGCGTCGGATGCACGCATGGAACGAACTCTCGTGTCGGGCGGGGAGGGGCACGCCTTGCGTCGTCGCCGGACGTGTCAGGCGGCCGGCTGGCTATTGCCGTTCGGCGGTCGCCTCTTGCATCTCGGCGACGGCGGCCGTGGCGTCCTCCTGGCCGAGCACCACCTTCTGCGTGGCGAGATTGAAGTCGGCCAGCGTGCGCGCCCAGTTGCAGGCGCCGGGAAGCAATTCCCCGCTGTTGGCCATGAAGCCCGCGACCTTCGACAGGTGGGCGTATTTTGCTTCCGACATCTCTGGCCGGGCCGCGACCGATCGCATCGTGGGAATCTGGCCACCCGGGATGTTCCACAACGCGGCGCTGTCGGCGTCGACCATGAAGCTGACGAACTTGCCCGCCGCCTCGCGGTTGTCGGACGCGTCGTCCACCACGGCGAACCAGCCGGTCACCAGATGCGGACCGATCTTGTCGGCCGCCTCCCCCGGGATCGGCGCAATGCCGAGGTTCTCGGGGGCCCAACCCACGGCCTCGGACTGAATGCGTTCGAACCGGCTCGAGGCGATGATCTGCATCGCGTAGCGCCCGGCGGTGAACTGCTCGATGGCATCGTCCGAGGTCATCGCGATGGCCTCTTTCGGCGTGATCTTGTCGTCGTTAATCCAGCGCGCCTGCATGTCGATGGCGGCGGCGGTGCCGGCATTGTCCAGCAGCGGCTCGCAGCCCTCGCCGAACAGGCCGCCGTTGGCCTGGATCGCGGCAAACAGCGCGGGCGTCGCGGAGTAGCGCTCGCTCGCCAGCCCCATGCCGAGGCCGTAGACGTCGATCTTGCCGTCGCCATCGGTGTCGAGCGTCAGCTTCTTGGCCGCCTCGGTGACGCCGTCCCACGTGGTGATGGCGCTTTCGTCCAGCCCGGCCTTATCGAAGAGGTCCTTGCGGTACATCATCACCCAAGTGATCGGCATGATCGGCATGGCCAGGACGTGCCCGTCGACTGTCACGGCATCGAGCAGCGAGCGGCTCACGATATCCGACACCCGTTCGGGCGACCATGTGTCAACGACGATGGGCTTGAGGTCCGCGGCAGCCTCGGAGTTGAGCACCAGGCCGAGGTTTTCGGCGTTGACCCAGCCGATGTCCGGCGCGCTGCCGGCGCCGTGGCCGAGCACGAATTTTTCGGCCAGCGTCGTCCACACCTGGGGCTCGACCTTGACGCGGATATCGGGGTTCGCGGCCTCGAAATGCTCGATGATCTGCCGCAAGGCGACGTCGCGCCCTCCTTCCTTGGCGGGGTCGAGGAACGTCCACATCGTCAGCGTGGTTTCGGCGCCGGCAGAGCCGGCAACCGCACAGGCTGCGACCGCAGCCAGTAGAGTTTTGATACGCATTTTTATCCCCCCTTTTGATTTACGATGCCGGCGTCAGCCGAAATACATCCGCCCGACCCGCTCGAAATGTTCAGTCAGTATCAGCGCAGCGCCGTCGGCATCCCGGGCCGCGATGCGCGCGACCAGTTCGTGGCGCATGGCGATTCCCAAGCGCCAGCTTTCGGTGTTTTCCACCTTGGTTCGCAGGAGATTCCACATCCGCCCCTGGCGCATTTCCCACAGGTCGGAGACCGCCTTGACGAAGATCAGGTTGCCGGATGCCGCCGCCAGCAACTCGTGAAACATGCGGTGCAGCGCCATCGGGTTTTCCAGATCGGCGACCAGCGCCTCCATCTTGTCGATTAGCGCGCGCATTTCTGCGATCTGCTCGGGATGGGCCCGCAGAGCGGCGTGGCGCACGCACGCGATCTCGATGGCCTGCCGCGCCTCGAACTGCTCCAGCGGGCCCGGCCCGAGATCGGCCTCGCCGATGAAGCTGATCGCACCCCGGCTCGACGGGTTCTGCGAGATGAACGTTCCCTCACCAACCCGAACCTCGACCAGGCCCAGCGTTTCCAGAGCGATCATCGCTTCGCGCAAGGATGGGCGGCTAACGCCCAAAAGCTCGGATAGCTCGCGCTCGGCGGGCAGCCGTGCGCCCGGCGCCAGATGCTGTTCGCGGATCATGGCCTCGATCTGCTCGGCCACCAGTTCGTAGAGCCGCTTGGCCCGCACCAGTTTGAAAGGTTGTGACCGAGATTTCATGTGCGCTCCTCGCAACCGAGTTTGCGATGTATATATCCTGATAGTCAAGTGGCCTTACCATTGATGCCATCGCGCGTTTGTCGGCAGCAGAGGCGGACACCGCACCGTGCCAAAAATCAGGGGCGAGCCGACAGCAGGTGCCGGATGTCGATCTTGGTCAGGCGGGAGCCGGCGAACAGCACATCGAGGTCAACATGACTCAACATCATCGAGCGCTATTGTCGTCTGTCCGGTTAGGGCGCCTGAGCCCAGGGACCGCGGCGATGCGAAAGACGCGGCGTGGCGGCTTTCACCTCGCGGCTGCCGCGCCCTCAGGCGTCGACCGTCGCGTTGGCCGAGGCGGACGCTGTCTGAAGCGCCTCGGCGAGGATGGACAGGCCGCTGTCGATCTCGGCGTCCGTGCACACCATGGGCGGCACCAGCCGGATGACGTTGTTGCGCCCCTGGCTGCCGCGCGCCTGGATGAGGAGGCCGTTGTCCTAACAGATGCGCACCACCTCCTGCGCCAGCGCGTTGCCGGGCTCGCGCGTTTCGCGGTCCGTCACCAGCTACGATTCCGTTGAGCACGCCGCGCCCGCGCACCTCGCCGATCGCCTCGTGGCGCTCGGCAAGGGCGCCCAGATTTAGGCCCGGGGCGGCCGATCGCATGCAGCCTCTCGGCGAAGGCCGGATCGGCCGAGAGCTAGAAGGCGCGCCAGCGGTTTGGCGCAAGGCCATGCCGCCGGCCTGGGCGAAGGGCAGATAACCCGGCTCGTCGAAGACGACGAAGTCGAGCCGGGACAGATGATCAGCGATACGGCCCTGGCGACCAGCAGGCGTCTCCGCCTCGAGCACGCACCCGGCGGCCATCGGCCTCAGTCCGCAGCACGTCATCGAGGAAGTCGCCGAACGCGCCCTCCTTCGCGGCCTGTCACTGCGCCGCCGCGGTCCATGTCGTGTCGATGATCTTCATCCGAAGCTGGCGCAAAGGTCCGCGAATGCGTTCGTACTGGTGGCGTTCATCGACCCGCTCCCGGCAGCATCAGCTCGTCATAGATCGACAGGGGATGCTGAAGTGCGATGATCGAGACCGGCGCTGGGTGCAGGTCCAACCGCACGATCTCACCGCCGAAGGGCGCGGGGATCGGAGACGGACAGCCGGCTTCGCCGGATCGTCGCCCAATCCACCGGCATCTGCCGGCCGGGTATCGTCTCGAAGCGCACCCGGGGTCCGGTTTGGGCGCAGGCTTCTGCGTCGCGACGAAAGCCTTCACCATCGTGTAGGCCGCCATAGCCGCGCTCGCGTAGCCGCCGGTAACGCCGTGTTCATCGCGAAGCCGCTCGAACACCCGCTTCGCGGTGTGCCGCTGTTTGCGGTGAACCTCGCGATCACCCTGCAGGAAGGACAAAGGTGGACGACTATTGCGCCGCCCGCAGCAGTGTCAGCCCGCCTCTCCCGTGGACATATTTCTCACTGCCGTTCTCACTCCTTGCGCGCGCTCTGTCTCGGCGCGGTCGAGGGTGAAACTATCAAGCCTGCCATCGAAGTGAACTGGCCAGCCCATTTCGGGTGTTCAGCCGGGGGGTGGCTCCCGAACAAGATAATAATCAAAATGATTTCAGTGGCAGCTGGCGGAGAGAGAGGGATTCGAACCCTCGAGACGGTTTCCCGCCTACACACTTTCCAGGCGTGCGCCTTCGACCACTCGGCCACCTCTCCACAGGTCTGGAGGGCTCCCATAGCAAAGCCCTCGCGAAACGTTAAGGGCCTTTTGATCGCACCACACACCTCGCGCCCTTGACGCGGGCCTCCAGACAAGCGAGGCCCCGGCCATTCGCATCAACGGAGGACACATGTCCGCTCTGCTGTGGCTCGTCAGTCTGCCCTTCCGTGTTATCGGCTACCTCGCCGTCGTCGGCGCCATTGTCGCAGGCGGGCGTGACCTGTGGCTGTCGATCGATGCCGACCGCCTCGTGCTCACGCCCCTCGGCGCGCTCTGGTATGCGATCAACCCCGCCAGCCTCAACATCCTGCAGGCCGGCATCCAGCGCGGAATCCACCCCGTCCTGTGGGATCCCGTCATGATCGCCTATCTCAACTTACCGGCATTTATGGCGCTTCTGATCCTGGCCGCGCTGGCGCTGCTCATCGCGCAGCTTATTTATCGTCCCAGATGATGGAGCATGTCATGAGCATCTTCGCGCGTTTCACCAAGCCCGACACCATCCCCGCCCCCGGCGAGGCCCTCGAGGGACGGCCGGAGCCGATCGCCACCGCCGAGCGCCACGCCGTCAACGGCCAGCCGCTCAAGGGCCCCTGGGACGGCATGGAGACGGCCGTCTTCGCCATGGGCTGCTTCTGGGGCGCGGAGCGCCTCTTCTGGCAGATGGACGGCGTCCATGTGACGGCCGTCGGATACATCGGCGGCCCCACGCCCAACCCCACCTACCGCGAGGTCTGCTCCGGCAAGACCGGCCACACCGAAGGCGTCCTGGTGGTCTACGACCCCGCCAAGGTCAGCTTCGAGGATCTCGTGCGCGCCTTCTTCGAGGGCCACGACCCGACCCAGGGCATGCGCCAGGGCAACGATGTCGGCACGCAATATCGTTCGGCGATCTTCGTGGAGGGCAACGAGCGCCGCGCGACGGCCGAGCGCATCCGCGCGGAATACGAAAAGCGCCTCGCCGGCGCCGGCTTCGGGCCGATCACCACCACGATCCACGGCGAGGCCCCGTTCTACTATGCCGAGGCGGACCACCAGCAATATCTGCACAAGGTGCCCAACGGCTATTGCGGCCTCGGCGGGACCGGCGTGAGCTGCCCCGTCGGCCTCGGCGCCGCCTGAGGACGGACGGCGCCCCGCCTGGGGCGCAGACGCCTATTTGTCGCGCGGCGCGATCCGCGCGATCTCGGCGACGATGTCGTTCACGCGCGGCCGCCGCGTCGCGACGAACGGCAGCGGACGCAGCACGTCGAGCGCCGCGAGGCCGAGCCGCGCCGTCATCATCCCGTTGACGATCCCCTCGCCGAGCTTGGCCGACAGCTTGGCCGCGATCCCCTTGCCGATCACCTCGCCCACCAGGCTGTCGCCGGCGGCCATGCCGCCGGTGACGGCAAGGTGCGCGATGGCGTGGCGCAGCACGCGGAAGAAGCCCAGCGTGCCCGGCCGGCCGCCGTAGATCACCGCGATGCGCCGCACCAGGGACAGCGCCGCGAACACCACGTAGACCACATCCACCAGCGCCCGCGGCGACAGCGCCGTCACCGCCGCCACCCGCCGCGAGGACGACACAATGGCGCGCACCGCCTCCCGGTCGAGCGGGTTCAGAATCTCCCGCTCGCCCAGGCCGACGAGGTCGCGCCCATCGATGATCTCGCGCATGTGCGCCTTCAGCGCCTGTCGGCCGCGCGCGGTGGTGGGGCGGTCCTCGTAGATGTCGGCGAGGTCCTTCAGGACGGCGATGGCCGCCTTGCGGTTGTCTTGCGCCACCGCCTTCTCGGCGCGGGCGCGCAGGTCCTCCACCTCCTTGAGGCGGCGGATCGCGAACCACTCCCGCAGCACCATGCCGAGGAGGCCGACGGCCGCCAGAACCGCCAAAACGGCAGCGACGCCGCCGAGCCAGGGGATCCGCCCCAGGAGATCCTCGATGAAGGCATAGACCGAGATCGACAGCGCCAGCGCCGCGAACCCCGAGACGCCGGACAGGAACAGCGACAAAAAGCTGAACCGGCGCCGCCGCCGCGGTGCGCTCACCGCCGCGACGGGAACCGGCGCGGCAGCCGCGGCCGGGCGGCCGGGGCCGGCCGCGGACGCGTCCGCCTCGCCCGACATCGAAGGGTCGGCCGCCAGCGGCTCCTCCGGCGCCAGCGTCTCCGGCTCGAACATGTCCGGTTCCGGCGGGGGCGCTTCGATGGAAACATCGTCGAGTTCGAAGACTTGCGGGCGGCGGCGCGTCATTCGAGGCGATCTCCGATGAGATATTGCAGGACCCGGTCGAGCCGGATGTGCGGCAGCGACAAGGTCAGGCCGCTGTTGGAGCGCTCGATGCGCCCGGGACGGAAGCGCAGCGTGGTCACGCCGTACTCGTCGCGCGGGCCGGCGAACACGGCGGCCGGATCGTCCGGCAGGTCGCCGGGAAACAGGCCCACCTCGCGCTCGCCGTCGAACACGCGCCCGTTGATGCGCTGCCCGGCCATCGGCGTGCCGATGATGGTCGGCAATTCCTCGCCCCCTTGCGTCGCGGTTCCCTCCCGCGTGGCGCGCACGGCGGCCATCGCGGCGACATCGACGTGAGCACCGGCGAAGGCGGCCTTCTCGCTCGCCTCGGCCACCAGCACCTCCAGGATCTTCTCCAGCCGGTCGTGGTCGGTGTGGTGGATGTGATCGGCCTTGGTGGCCACGAACAAAATCTTGTCGATACGTCGGTCGATCAGGCTGCCGAGGAACGACAGCTTGCCCGTGCGGAAACAGCCGAGCACCGCCGTCAGCGCCCGGCGCAGCTCGTCCATCGCCTCCGGCCCGCCGTTCAGCGCCGACAGCACGTCCACCAGCACGATCTGCCGGTCGAGCCGGGCGAAATGGTCGCGGAAGAAGGGGCGCACGACGTGGGTCTTGTAGGCCTCGTAGCGCCGCTCCATCATTGCCCAAAGCGACCCCTGCGGCGCCGCGCCGGTGGGCGGCAGCGCCAGCGGCGCGAAGGTGAGGGCGGGCGAGCCTTCCATGTCGCCGGGCATCAGGAAGCGGCCGGGCGGCAGGGAGGCGAGCGCGTTGGGATCCGCGCGGGCGGCCTTGAGATAGGCGGTGAACGTCTCCGCAAGGCTTTGCGCCAGCTCCTCGCGCGCCGGACCGAGCGGGTCGGTGTCCCCAAGCCGGGCGAGCCACGCGGCGGCATCCTGCGGCCGGCGGTGCGCCTCCTGCGCCGCCTCCACGCACCAGGCGGCATAGGTGAGGTTCATCAAGGGCAGATCGAGCAGCCATTCGCCCGGATAGTCCACCAGGTCGAGGTTGAGCGTGCCGCGCCCGATGCGGCGGTTGAGAAAGCGCGCGCTCTCGAATTCGATGGTGACGCGCAGTTCGGCGATGCGGCGGGTCGATTGCGGCCAGATGCGCTCGTCCACCAGCGCGCGAACGTGCTCCTCGTAGGGAAAGCGCGGCACATCGTCGTCGGGCTGGTGGGCCAGGTCCGCCTTGGCGAGGCGACCTTCCGCATAGGGCGCGAACAGCGGCAGCCGCCCCCCGTGGATGAGATTGTGCACCAGCGCGGCCAGGAACACCGTCTTGCCCGAGCGCGACAGGCCCGTCACGCCGAGCCGCAGCGTCGGCGCGAAGAGGCCGCCCATTCTCTCTTCCAGCGTCGCGGCGGCGAGCCGGGCCTGATCCTCAAGCCGGCGCAGGCGCTCGCGCATGTTCTTCCCCCACGGGTCCTCGGGTGGCAACGATCGGGAGCCGTGGCTCCGGCGTGTCCGGCCTACTTAGGCGCTCGTCCGGCCAAATGGTAGGACCGTGCGGGCCAGCCCGGCGCAACCTTCACCGCACTTCGCGCGTTTGCGCTAAGATCCGATTAAACCAATCCCACGACAAGGCGCCCGCGTGTGCGCCCGACAGTGCCAGCGAACGGCGGGGCGTGTGACGAAGGCCGTACTCATCACCAACCCCAACTCGGGGGCGCACCTAGAGGGTGCCGAAAACGAGAATGTCGTCCGCGGCTGGCTCGAGGACGGCGGCATCGGCGTGACCGCGCTGTCGGGCGACATCCCGCAGCAGATCGCCGAGAGCCAGCAGAGCGACGCCGACATCGTGGTCGTGGACGGCGGCGACGGCACCATCAGTGCCGTGATCGCCGCCCACGTCGGCTCCGGCCGCCCGATCGGCATCATCCCCGGCGGCACGATGAACCTGCTCGCCGCCGACTATGGCGTGCCGTTGGACCGCCACGTCGCGGCCGAGGCCATCCACCACGGCCACGTGCACGAGTTCGATGCCGGCCGCCTCGGCGACCGGGTGTTCCTGCACACCGCCCTCACCGGGCTGCCGGCGCGGCTCGGCGTGCACCGCGAGCACCTGCGCGGGCGGCTCGGCTTCATCGACCGCATCCGTCTGGGCATGCACGCGCTGGGCACCGTCGGCCGCGACCAGCGGCTCCTCCTGGAGACGGACGATTCCGACGGAGCGGCCATCGACCTGACCAGCGGAACCTTCGCCTTCGTCGTCGGCGCGGTGCACGGGGCGATCCTGCCCCGCCCGCAGCGCGAGCAAGAGACGGGCGTGCTGACGGCCCTGTCCATCGACGCACGCAGCGGGCTCGACCTCGCTCGCCTGACCGTGCGCGGCGCGCTGGGCGATCTGGCCGACGACGCGCTGGTCACACGGCGGATGATCCACAGCGGCACGCTCAAGGGACGGCGCCGCTTCACGCACGCCATGCTGGATGGGGAGGGGGTGCGCCTTGCGCTGCCGGCCCGTCTCGAACTATTGCCCCATGCGGTCAAGGTGATCGTCCCGCCGGCGTCGGCGCCCGCCCTTGGCGACAGCCCGTCCGCCGAACCGGCCGCCACGCCGGCGGACTAACCGGCACGAGCCAACAGGAACGGACCTAAACTGCCATCTCGATGACTGTGATCGCCCAGCTTTCCGACATTCACTTCGGCTCCGAGGCGGAAGGTGAAGCGCAATCGCTCGTCGAGGAGCTCAACCGCGAGCCGCCCGACCTCGTGGTGCTGAGCGGCGACCTCACGCTGGCGGCCCGAACGGACGAATTCGAGAAGGCGCGCGCTTTCATCGGCGCGCTGAAGGCGCCCACGCTGTCCGTGCCCGGCAACCACGACATCACGCCCTACGACCTGTTCGAGCGGTTCACCGCGCCCTACCGGCGGTGGCGCCGCTATATCGGGCTCGACCTGGAGCCGACCTGGTGCAATGGCACGGCGGCGGTGGTGGGGCTGAACACGGCGCGCCGGATGCGCTTCCGCCTCAATTGGTCGCACGGGAGCCTGTCGCGCGGCCAGATCCGCTCGCTGCCGTCCCGCTTCGCCGCGCTGGAGAGCTCGCGCTTTCGCATCGTTGTCGCGCACCACCCCTTCCTGGAGGAGGAGACGGACGAGCTCGGCGAGCGGCCGCGCGTGATGGTGGCCCGCGCGCAGGACGCCCTCGCCGCCTTTGCCGCGCAAAGCGTCGATCTGGTGGTGGCGGGGCACCTCCATCGCACCTACGCGGCCGCCTTCGAGGGGCCGCCGCTGAAGGAGGCGACCGACGACGACAGCCGCCACCGCGTGACCACCGTGCAGGCAGGCACCGCGCTGTCGGCCCGCCGGCGGGGCGAGGAGAACAGCTTCAACCGCATCGAGATCGAGGACCGCATTCTGCGGGTCTACCGGGTGGCGCGGTGCGAGAGCGGCTGGCAGCGCGCCGCCGAGCCGCTGGCGGAGATCGAGAAGCAGGTGGCGTGACGCCGGGGCGCGATCACGTGGCGCTCAAAATCTGCAGAATGCGGTGCTGGCGGGCGATGAACTCGGTCGCCTCCGCGAACGGCAGCGCCGGCGCAAAGACGAAGCCCTGCCCCACGGTGCAGCCCACCGCGCGCAGCTTGCGCAGCGTCTGCTCGTCCTCGATCCCCTCGGCCACCATCTTGAGCCCAAGCTTGCGCGCCATCTGCACAACGGCGGCGACGATCTGCTGATCGCGCACATTGTTGCCGGCGTGGGTCACGAAGCTGCGGTCGATCTTCACCTCCGAGATGTAGGGCTCGCGGATGTGCGTGAGCGACGCGAAACCGGTGCCGAAATCGTCCAGCGAGATGGTGAACCCTGCGCTCGACAAGGCGCGCAGGTTGTCGTGCGTGGTGTTGTTGTCACCGATCAGGACGTTTTCCAGCACCTCGAACGAGATCTCGCTCACCGCGCCCCCGAAGCGGCGCATCAGCTCCTCGACGATCTCGACGAGGTTGGGCCGCGCAAGCTGCGTGGCGCTGAGGTTGACGGAGATGCTGCCGAAATCGAGCCCCTTCTCGCGCCACAGCTTCGCCGCCTTGAACGCGCTGACCAGGCCGACGTCGGACAGCTCGGCGCTCACCACCGGCGAGGTCAGCGCCTGGTGGAAGGAGCCGGGCGTGAGCACGCCGCGCGCCGGATGGATCCAGCGGCACAGCGCCTCGAAGCCGACGATGCTGCCCGTCTCCAAATCCACCTTGGGCTGGAAGAACGTGGTGAACTCGTCCCGCCGCAGCGCTCGCGTGATCTCCTCGATCAGCCTGCGCTCGCGTTCCCGGCGCTCCCGGATCGCCGGCCGATAGCGGGACATGGCGCGCGGCCCGTCCTGCAATGCCTCGTTCAGCGCATAGGTCGTCGCCGCGATGAGATCGATGCCGCCCACGGTGTCGTCGGGAAAGATCGCGAAGCCGATCGAGGCGCGCAGGTCGATGCGGTGGACACCCACGACGATCGAAGAGGCGAGCGCCGCGCGGATCGACTGCACCCGCCCCAGGAGCCCCTCCTCGCTGGTTGCGCGCGTCAGCAGCACCGCGAATTCGCCGCTGCCGATGCGCATCACCTCGTCGGTGGCGCGCACCTGCTGGCGCAGAGTGACCGCGATGTATTTCAGCAGCAGGTCGCCGGTGCTGTAGCCGTGAATGTCGTTGATCTGCTTGAGGTCGGCCACCGCGATCATCAGCATCGCCGTCATCTCGCGCGAAGCGCGGGCCTCGGCGACGGCGGCGCCCAGCGAGCGGATCAGCCGGTTGCGGTTGTGCAGGCCGGTGAGCGGATCGCGCTCGGCCAGGCTCTGCATCTCCTTCAAGCGGCGCCAGTGGTCGGTCACGTCTTCCAGCGTCGCCAGCCAGCTGGTCGGCATGCCCTGGTGCAGAATGTGCTGGATGCGCAGCCGTACCGCCATCGGCCGCCCATTCTCGGGCACCACCTCGCACTCGAGGGTGATGCGGCCGAAGCCATCCTTGCCCGTCAGCGCGCGGTGCAGCGCGATGCGGTCGTGCGGGGCGACCAGCTTCAACAGCTCGTCCATGTTGGCGACAGCCTCGCGGCGCAGGATGTCGCGCGCACGGGCCGAAGCCTGCAGCTCGCCGGTGGACAGTTCGCACACCAGCGTGCCGACGCCCGACACGTCGATGAGCTTTGCGGCGAGGGAGTTCTCGCACCGCAGCCGCTCCACCCAGAGCTGCGTGGCAGCGCGCACGGCTCCCCACCCCTCGCCCAGCTCCTCGACGAGTTGGAGAAGGTCGGACGGCACTTCCGGCGCCGCTTCGCTTGCGGGCACGACGGTCGCGATCCAGCCCTCCCGACCCGACAGCGCGAACGGCAGGGCGAACGCGTGCGCGAGGGGCGTGCCGGCTTGGGTGGCGTGCAACGTCAGCGGGCCACCCTGCTGCGGCGCCTGCCACGCGTCGGCCAGTTGCTCCGCCCAACCGATCTCGTGCGCGAAGACGACGGGTCCCGCCGCCTCGCCCAGATCGATCAGCGCCGCCGGAGATCCCGCCACCCGCGCCAACAGCTCCACGATGCGGGCGCCGCGATGGCGCACCGACGGCAGGTGTTCGTCCGCGTCGTCGTCCCTGTCGTCGACCGGTTCGGCCGAAGCGTCCGCCAGGGGGGCGCGCGTTTGCCCGCCGCTGGCGCTGTCGACGCTGTTCCCGTCGGGTGTGTGCTGCATGAAGCCGGCTCCAGAGGCGGAAACGCACCGGCGGCCTTCGAAACGCCGCCGCCGATGAGACTAGGCCGGCTGGCCTGCCTAGGGCTGAGACGCCATCAATTGAGCCATCGCTTGCGCCGCTTATAGTGCTTCACGTTGCGGAACGATTTGCGATCGTCCCCCGCGATGCCGAGATAGAACTCCTTGACGTCGTCGTTCTCGCGCAGCCGGTCGGCCGCGCCGTCCAGCACCACGCGCCCCGATTCCAGGATGTAGCCGTAGGTGGCGTAGCGCAGCGCGATGTTGGTGTTCTGCTCCGCCAGCAGGATCGACACGCCCTCGTTGGCGTTGATCTCCTTCACGATCTCGAAGATCTGCTCCACCAGTTGCGGCGCAAGGCCCATGGAAGGCTCGTCGAGCAGGATCATCTTGGGCCGGCTCATCAGCGCGCGGCCGATGGCGCACATCTGCTGCTCGCCGCCGGAGGTGTAGCCCGCCTGGCTGCCGCGCCGCTCCTTGAGGCGCGGGAAATAGCCGTACACTTTTTCGAGGTCCCGCTGGATCGCGCCCCAGCCGTCGCCGCGCGTATAGGCGCCGGTCAGCAGGTTTTCCTCCACCGTCAGGTGGCCGAAGCAATGGCGCCCCTCCATCACCTGGATGCAGCCGCGCGTGACCAGCGCATTGGGGCTGAGCGCCTGCACCTCCTCGCCGTCGAAGGTGATGGCGCCCTTCGTCACGTCGCCGCGCTCGGCCCTGAGGAGGTTCGAGATCGCCTTCAGCGTCGTCGTCTTGCCCGCGCCGTTGGCGCCCAGCAGCGCCACGATGCCGCCGCGCGGCACCCGCAGCGACACCCCCTTCAGCACCAGGATCACATGGTCGTAGATCACCTCGATGTTGGCGACATCGAGGATCGGCAGGGAGGGGTCCGGCCCGGTGCTATGCCCTTTTGCCACTTCTTCCATGTCCCAGCCCTCTTGCGCAGCGCGCGGCAAAGCGCACCATAGCGCCCTCCCCTGGGATGCGGCCAGCCTCTTCGCTCGCTTCACCCGCCACGATCGGCCGGCGCCCGCCGGCTCCCGCCACGCCCTGACCCGAGGCCGCCATGCGCCAACCGAAGATCATCACCACGCTCAAGACCTACACTTGGCCGCAGTTCGCGGGCGACCTGTTCGCCGGCATCACGGTCGCGATGGTGGCGATCCCGCTGAGCCTTGCCATCGCGATCGCATCGGGCGCCGAGCCCGAGGACGGGATCGTCACGGCCATCGTCGGCGGCCTTTTGATCTCCCTGCTCGGCGGCAGCCGGGTCCAGATCGGCGGGCCGACGGGCGCTTTCATCGTGGTGGTGTTCGGCGTCATCGTCGAGCACGGGTACGACGGGCTGGTCCTCGCCACCTTCATGGCGGGGCTGATCCTGCTGGTTGCCGGCGCATTCCGGGCCGGCCGCCTGATCGCCTATGTGCCGGAGGCCGTGGTCAACGGCTTCACCATCGGTATCGCGCTGATCATCGCCACCAGCCAGCTCAAGGATTTCGCCGGCCTCGTGATGGCGCGGCCACCGGCGGATTTCTTCGGCCAGGTCTCGTCGCTGTGGGACGCGCGGGCCACGCTCGAAATCGCGGCGGTGCTGCTGTCCTTGTTCACCATGGTCGTCATCATCGGCGTGCGGCGGGTCGCGGCGTGGTTTCCCGGACCGATCCTCGCCGTCGCCGCCGCGTCCGCCATCGCGGCGCTGGGCGCCCTTTCGGTGGACACCATCGGCTCGCGCTTCGGCACGGTCACGGCCGTGCTGCCGCCGCCGGGCCTGCCGCCGATCTCGCTCGATCGCATCATCGAGCTGTTCCCCTCCGCCATCATCATCGCCTTCCTGGCGGGCGTGGAATCGCTCCTGTCCGCCATGGTCGCCGACCGCATGGTCGGTGGCCAGCACCGCCCCAACGCCGAGCTTCTGGCGCAAGGCTCCGCCAACCTCGCCTCGGCACTGTTCGCGGGGCTGCCGGCAACCGGCGCCATCGCCCGTACGGCGACAAACGTGCGCGCCGGCGGCCGCACCCCCGTCGCCGGTGTCGTCCACGCACTGACGGTGCTGGTGGTGATGCTGCTCGCGGGCGACCTCGTCGCCTATCTCGCGATGCCCGCGCTGGCCGGGCTCCTGATGATGACCGCCTGGAACATGAGCGAACCGCACAAATGGCGCGGCTATTGGGCCGCCCCCATGTCCGACCGCTTCCTGCTCCTCACCACGTTGATATTGACCGTGGCGGTCGACCTGACCGTCGCCATCGGTGTGGGCGTTTCCGTCGGCCTCGCGCTGCGCCTCAGGAACCGCAAGTCCGAGGAGAGCGACTGGACGACGCCCGAGCGCTGATCCGGCGCTCTCGCCTCCGCCTCAGGCGGGAGTGCACACGTAGTGGGTCTGCAGCAGCGCTTTCTTGTCGGGGCGCTCCTTGCCGGGAGCTTCCGTGAGGATCTTCCAGCCCGCCGCTTCGATCAGCCCGTTGAGGAAGGCGCGGCGGTAGACGGCATGCAGGAGCGGCCGCTTGGGGTTGAGATCGCGGAAATCCTCCGTGGTCTCGTCATTGGCGAAGGCCCAGAAAATCAGCCGGCAATCGGGCGCCGCGTACCGGCGCAGGATGGCGAACGTCGCCGCGCTGTCCTGCGGAACCATATGCGTGATGACCGAGAACATCAGCATCATGGAGAAGTCGGTCTCATCGATCGGCAGCGTCGAATCCGGGGTCATCGCCGCCCCGTCCTCGTTGTACATGGCGTTCTGGAACGGCACCGTCGCGAACTTGTATTTCGGCGAGTGGGCGAGCGCCTTCTGCAGAAACTTCACCATGTCGTCGTAGACATCGACGCCGACATAAAGCTCCTGCGGGCTGTCGAGCTGATAGAGCGCCTGGGCGATCTTGACGCCGCAGCCGAAGTCCAGGATGCGCGCGCCTTCCAGCGGATGGACCTCGCCGATGCGGCGCACCAGCCTCACGCCTTGCGCGACGGACTTCTGCTCGTCCTTTCTCAGCGCGCCGCGGCGAAACTCCAGCGGGACCTGCAGCTTAATGTCTTCATCCGGACCGCCGCGGCCTTCAACCGGCTGCAACGGCAGGCGGCCGCGAAATAGCACGCGACCGCCTTGGACTTGCGACTGCCTTATTGGCCGGCGTCGTCGGCGCACGGAACCTCGCGCTTCGGCCACGGGGCGTTGGCCTTCTCGTACTCGGCCGCCGCCTGCTCCAGCATCGGCCGCACCTTCTCGACCATCGGCGGGAACCAATCCGACACCTTTTCCCACGCCTCGCCATTCCACTGCTGGATGTAGACGTCCGTTTCGCCGGCGTGGTCGGTGCACGACAGCGACAGCGGCCGCATGAAGTCGGCGAAGCCCGCCTCCTCAAGCCGTCCCGCGTCAAGGTCGAGCGCCTCCATGCCGTCGCGCACCTCGGCCGGCGTCACGAGCGACTTGCCGGTCTTCGCCTGCGCGTTGCGCACCGCCTCGGCCATCAGGAACGAGTTCATCACGCCGCGATTGTAGAGGTTCTCGCCGATGCGGGACTTGTCCGAAACCGTCGAATTCCCTTTGTCGTAGACGTAGGTGAGGATGTCCTGGATCACCGGGAAATCGGTGCCGACCCCGTTGAAGTTCATCGTCTTGTAGCCCTTGGCGCCGGCGCCGGCGGGACGCGCGTCATCCTCGCCGCCGGACCACCACACGCCGATGAACTTGTCCATCGGGTAGCGCACCTTGGCCGCCTCGCGCACCGCGGTCGGGTTCATCGCGCCCCAACCCCACATGATCATGTAGTCCGGCCGATCCCGGCGCACGTTGAGCCACTGGGACGACTGGTTCTGCATGGTGTCGAACGGCACCGGATACTGCGTCAGCGTGAAGCCGTATTCCTTGGCGAAGTCTTCCAGCAGCGGGATCGGCTCGCGGCCATAGCCGGCGTCGAGGAAGATGTAACCGATCTTCTTGCCCTTGAGCGCGTCCATCCCGCCTTCCTGTTCGGCGATGTACTTGATCGCCGCCGAGGCCCCGTCCCAATAGGACAGCGGCGGGTTGAACACCCACGGGAAGACTTGCCCGTCCGCCGCCGCCGACAGGCCGTAGGCCATCGACAGCACCGGGATGCCGTCGACCGACGCCTTCGGGATCAGCTGCAGCGTGATGCCGGTGGAGTAGGGGTTGATGACCAGCGGGTTCTGGCTCTTGAGGCTGTCGTAGCATTCCACGCCCTTTTGCGTGTTGTAGCCCGTCTCGCACTCCTCGATCTTGATCTTGACGCCGCCGATGCCGCCGTCGCGCTCGTTCAGCATCGCGAGATAGTCATGCATCCCGTCCGCGATGGGAATGCCCGACCCTGCGAACGGCCCGGTGCGATAGGTCAGAAGCGGCAGGAACAGCTCGCCATCTTCCGCCGACGCGGGGACCGCGGGCAGGAGGAGCGCGAAGGCCGCCGCGGTCAATCCGAACGATTTCAATATTTTCATCGGTATTATTCCTCCCGTTGTTGTTTTTTCTTGTCACGCTCGTTGGCGTTGAACGGGAGGTTAGCGGTTTCGGCGCACGCCGCCAAACCCTCAGTTGCAGCCGCGCGCCGGCACGCCGCGCGTCAATAGGGGAACGGCCACACCCTGAGCTTCTGGCGCAGCACCGACCACAACCGCGCCAGCCCGTGCGGCTCCAGGATCAGGATGCCGACGATCAGCGCGCCGATGATGACGAAGTTGAGGTGCTCGACCGTCGCCGCGTCGATATCGAGGCCGAAGGCGCCCGGCACCATGCGGATCAGGATCGGCATGATGAAGATGAAGGCGGCGCCCATGTAGGAGCCGGCCATCGAGCCGAGCCCGCCCAGGATCACCATGAACAGCACCTGGAACGACAGGCGAATGTTGAAGGAGGCCGGTTCCGCCGCGCCCAGCCAGAAGAACACGAACATCGCCCCCGCCACGCCGCATACGAAGGAGGACACCGCGAAGGCGCTGAGCTTGGCCGCGAGCGGGCGCACGCCGATCAGCTCCGCGGCGATGTCCATGTCGCGGATCATCATCCACATGCGCCCGATGCGTCCGCGCAGGAGGTTGCCGACCACCCACGTCACCAGCGCCACGATGGCGAGGATCACGTAGTAGCGCGTGGTCGGCGCGGCGGTGGGCCCGGTCAGCGCCAGCCCGAAGCCGGTACGCGTTGGCACCTCGATCGCCCCCGACGGGTTGTAGTTGTACAGCCACGGGATGCGGATGAAGCACCATTCGAGGAAGAACTGCGCCGCCAGCGTCGCCACCGCGAGGTAGAACCCCTTGATGCGCAGCGAGGGCAGTCCGAACATCACCCCCACCGCCGCCGAGAACAGCCCCGACGCCAGGATGAAGACGATGATGTTGACGTCCGGAAAGATCGTGGTGAGCTTGTAGCAGGCGTAGGCGCCCACGCCCATGAAGGCCCCGGTGCCCAGCGAAAGCTGGCCGCAATAGCCCGTCAGCACGTTGAGGCCGATGGCCGCCAGCGAAAAGATCAGGAACGGGATGAGGATCGTGTTGAGCACGAATTCGCCGACGAACAGCGGCGCGAGCACGGCGGCGACGCAGATCAGCGCGACGCCGACGCGGTCCTCGCGCACGGGGAAGGCAGCCTGGTCGGCCGCATAGCTGGTCTTGAACTGGCCGGCCTCGCGGTAGAACACGCGCGCGCTTCCTCCTCGTGCGCGCCCATTCGGGCCTGTGCGCCGCTCGCCGTCAAGCCGCATTGTGAGGCGCGCGCAACCCTTGGGCGCGCGCCTCACGGTTTCTCGCGCTTTTGTCCGCCGGCGGCGGTCCCTATGATGCGCCACGCGAACAAGGAGGCCTCACGGATGGTGCGGATTTTTTGCGCGACGCTGGTGTTGCTGGCGGGACTCGCGGTCGCCGAGGCGGCGGCGACCCGGATCGTCAACCCGGACGGCACCACGGTCGACGTCGTCACCAACGATGCCGGCTCCCTGGTGACGAGCTACAGCCCTCAAGGCAGGCAGACCGAGAAATTGCGCTACCCCACCTACCGGGGCGACGAGGGACACGAGCGGCTTCTGATGCTGCTGTCGCCCCCCGGCGCCAAGTGGCAGCGGCAGTAGCTCAGTCCCAGGCGTTGGCGTTGTCGGCGAAGTCCGCCCGCTGCGGGCCGACGACGCAGAAGCGGTGCCCCGTCGGCGCCTCCATCACGGTCCAGCGCGGCAGCTCGGAAACGCGGCGGGCGCCGAGGGCTTCGAGGCGCTCCACCTCGGCCGCGCGGTCGTCCGTCTCGATATCGAAGTGGACGCGCGGGGGGTGGTCGACCGCCTGCAGCAGCATGCGCGGCTGATCCTCGGGCGCCTGAAGCTGGGCATATTTGCCGTCCGCGTCCACCTTGCCGGGCATTCCGAGCGCGGCGGACCAGAAGGCGAGAGCGTCGCCGAGATCCTTGGTTTCGCAGTCGACGACGAGGCAGCCGAGGCGGCTCTTGTGCGGCATGAGAGCTCCGGAAGAACAGTGCGTGTCAGATACGTTCGATGATCCGCTCGCCGAATAGGCCCTGCGGGCGGAACAGCAGGAAGACCAGCGCGATCATATAGGCGAACCAGCTCTCGATGCCGCCGCCGACCATCGGCCCCCAGTAGATCTCGCCGAGCTTCTCGCCGATGCCGATGATGAGCCCGCCGACGATGGCGCCGGGGATCGAGGTCAGCCCGCCCAGGATGAGCACGGGCAGCGC
>JAUIJH010000060.1 GCA_030431335.1 Alphaproteobacteria bacterium | reverse complement strand
CGGCCGCGACCAGGCCGCGCGTGATGTCGTTCATGTCCACACTCCCATTGTCGGCAGGAGATGTGGTCGCACATCACGCGGCGCCATGGGCGTCACAACCTTGTCAAAGCGCGTGTGGCCCAGTTGCGCGCCAATCGGTGATCCATGACGAACCGTCCCCCCATTCTCGAAGTCGTCAATCTCCAGAAAACGTACGACAGCGGCCAGGTGGCGCTGAAGGACGTTTCCCTTTCGGTGCACGAGGGGGAGATCCTCGCCCTGCTCGGCCCGAACGGAGCGGGCAAGACGACGCTGATCTCCATCATCTGCGGCATCGTCAGGGCGACCGGCGGGCACGTGACCGTCGGCGGCCACGACATCGTGGACGACTACCGCGCGGCACGGCGGATGATCGGCCTGGTGCCGCAGGAGATGGTGCTGGAGCCGTTCGCGCGCGTCACCAGTTCGCTGACCCTGTCGTGCGGGCTGTTCGGGATGCGGCCGGACAGGGCGTATCTGGACGATCTCATGCGTCGCCTCTCGCTCTACGACAAGCGCCAGTCGACGACGATGACGCTGTCGGGCGGCATGAAGCGGCGCGTGCTGATCGCCAAGGCGCTGGCGCACAAGCCGCGCGTCCTGTTCCTGGACGAGCCGACGGCGGGCGTCGACGTGGAATTGCGCAAGGACATGTGGGCCATCGTCCGCGCGCTGCGGGACGATGGCGTGACGGTGATCCTCACCACCCACTACATCGAGGAGGCCGAGGCGATCGCGGACCGCATCGGCATCATTTCGGGCGGCTCCTTGGTGCTGGTGGAGGACAAGGTCGCGCTGATGGACCGCCTCGGCCAGCGCCAGATGCGCCTCAAGCTGGAGACCCCGGTGAGCGCGGTTCCGGCATCGCTCGCCCACCACGCGCTGCGCGTCGCCGAGGACGGCGACCTCGTCTACACCTACGACGGCTTGAAGGGCCCCGCCGTCGGCGACCTCCTGTTCGAGCTCGCCAATGCCGGGCTGAAGCTCAAGGACGTCGAAACCAAGCGGCGCTCGCTGGAGGATATCTTCGTGGATCTCATCCACAACGGAGATCACGCACGATGAACCTGTACGGGATCTGGGCGATCTATCGCCATGAGATGGCGCGCTGGCTGCGCACGCTGATGCAATCGCTGATCGCGCCGGTGGTGACGACGGCGCTCTATTTCGTCGTCTTCGGCCAGGCGATCGGCGACCGCATCGCGCAGGTCGACGGGGTCGACTATGCGAGCTTCCTGGTCCCCGGCCTGGTGATGCTGACGATCCTCACCCAGGCCGTCACCAACGCGGCATTCGGCGCCTTCTTCCCCAAGTTCATTGGTTCGATCTATGAGCTGTTGTCCGCGCCGATGTCATCGTTCGAGATCGTGGTCGGCTTCGTGGGGGCGGCGGCGACAAAGTCGGTGATCATCGCGACGGTCATCCTGATCACGGCGACCTTCTTCGTCGACTACGAATTGCAGCACCCGGTCTGGATGGCGGTCATCCTGGTGGTGACGTGTCTGGTGTTTTCGCTGCTGGGGTTCATCATCGGCATCTGGGCGAAGGATTTTGATCAGCTGCAAATGGTGCCGCTCCTCATCATCACGCCGCTGATCTTCCTGGGTGGCAGCTTCTATTCCATCACCATGCTGCCGCCGATCTGGCAGACGGTGACGCTGTTCAACCCGGTCGTCTATCTGATCTCGATGTACCGCTGGAGCTTCTTCGGCGAGGCGGACGTCAACTTGTGGGCCTGCGCCGCCGTCATCGCCGCCTTCGCCGCGGCATGCCTTGCCATCATCTCGTGGATGTTCCGGACGGGGTATCGGCTGCGGGAATAGCCTCAGCGATAGCGGGGGGGTCCGGCTGCGCGCCGGCGTCCTCGTTCAAGGCGGAGCCGAAATAGAAGCCGAGGATCGTCCCCAGGATGCTGACGAGGATGGTCAAGAGCTCCTTCATCGAGCCGAACCGCTTCTCCATGACATCGAAGTCTTCGTGCCACAGCAGCGAGATCGAGTAGACGGTGAACAGCCCGATCGCGGCCAGCGCGACGATGAAGGTGATCAACCCTCTGGCTGTGTCGATATCCGCCAACTGATCGAGGAGGGAGGGGCTCAGGATGAGGATGATCAGGAACAAGGTGATGGCCAGCCCGAAGATGATCAGCCCCAGCCGTGCCGAGTTGAGATCGCTGAGGAGCCGCGTGAAGGGGCCGGACGGGCGCCTGCGGCTGGTTTCCGCCTGCCACAGGGTGTAGGCGCGCCCGAGGGCGAGCGAGAGCGGCGCCTTCTGTGCGGCGGCGGCCTTCGCGTCGATGAAGTCGCCATAGGTTTGGAGTTGATCGTCGAGGGCAAACCAGTCGCCCGCGTGGTTTCGCCCAAAATCTCGCAGGGATATTTCGCCGGTATCGGACGAATTGCGCTCTTCGAGCCAAGTTTGAAATTTCATGTCGGCACCGCGGTGCATAAAAAAAGGAAGACAACCGCAAGGTAGTCTTCCTTTGAAATTCGCTCAACTGGAAAGGACCCGCCGAAAGGCGGGTGCGATCAGCTCGCGGCGGTATCGCGCGTCGGCACGCCCGCCTTGGTGAAATGCTCCTGCAACTCGCCGGCCTGGAACATCTCGCGGATGATGTCGCAGCCGCCGATGAACTCGCCCTTCACGTAAAGCTGCGGGATCGTCGGCCAGTTGGAATAGGTCTTGATCCCGTTGCGGACCTCGTCGTCTTCCAGGACGTTCATCGAGCCGTACTCGACGCCGAGATAATCCAGGATCTGCACGACCTGGCCGGAAAAGCCGCACTGCGGGAAGTTCGGCGTGCCCTTCATGAAGAGCATCACGTCGTTGGACTTCACCGCGCTGTCGATCGCCTCGTGTGCGCTCATCACAAAACTCCTTGGCTTGGCACCTTTCGGATCACTTAAGCGTCCGGTGCCGCTGTTTGTAGTGCGAGGGCGTGGAGTTGATCCCCCATGCGGCCCTTCAATGCGTCATACACCATCTTGTGTTGCGCGACGCGGGTCTTTCCGGTGAACGCCGAGGAGACGACCATTGCGGCATAGTGGTCGCCGTCGCCGGCGAGGTCGCGGATCTCGACGTGGGCGTCGGGCAGGGCGGTGCGGATGAGCGTCTCGATCTCGTGGGCGTCCATGGCCATGCCGGCCTCTCCTTCGTTAAGCTTGCCGTGCCATATAGGTCGGCAGCCAGGCTTCGTGAGCCTGTCGCAACGCCGCCAAGGATAGACGCAAAACGCCGGGCACCGTCAAATGGTCGCCGCCCACCGCCCCCAGCGGCGCGATGCCGATCTTTGCGGCCAGCGCCGCGTCCATCAGCGCATCGGGCTCGGAGGTGGCGATGATATAGCGCGCCTGGTCCTCTGCGAAGAGGAGGACGTGCGGCCGCGTCGGCACGTCGATCAGCGCGCCGTGCCCGGAGGCGAGGGCCATCTCCACCGCCGCCAGCGCGAGGCCGCCGGACGAGATGTCGTGGCAGGCCGACACGAGGCCGCCCGCGATGGCGCCGCGCACGAAATCGCCGTGCGCCTTTTCCCGCGGCAGGTCGACGGGCGGGGGCGGGCCGGCGGGGCACCCCTTGGTCACCGCCAGGTAGAGCGAGGCGCCCAGATGATCGCCGTGGCCGCCGATGAGGAAGAGGCTGTCCCCCTCCTTCCAGGCGAGGCCGACGCGGCGGTCGATGTCGAGCTTGCCGACGCCGCCGATGGCGGGGGTGGGCAGGATCGCGGTGCCGTCGGTCTCGTTGTAGAGCGAGACGTTGCCGGACACGACGGGGAAGGCGAGCTCGCGCGCCGCCTCGCCGATGCCGCGGATGGCGCCGACGAACTGGGCCATGATCTCGGGCCGCTGCGGCGAGCCGAAATTGAGGTTGTCGGTGAGGGCGAGCGGCTCGGCGCCGACCGCGGTGAGGTTGCGCCACGCCTCGGCGACGGCCTGCTTGCCGCCCTCGAAGGGGTCAGCGAAGCAGTAGCGCGGGGTGACGTCCACGGTGATGGCGAGGGCGAGCGGCCCCTCTCCGAGCCGCACCACCGCCGCGTCGCCGCCGGGACCGGCCGCGACGTTGCCGGAAATCACCGAATCGTACTGCTCGTAGATCCAGCGGCGGGAGGCGCCGTTGGGGCTGCCGACCACCGCGAGCAGCGCCTTGCCGATGTCGTCGGGGGCGGCCAGGTCGTCCTCGGTCAGGGGCTCGGGGCGCGGGGGCTCGGTATAGGGGCGCTCGTAGACGGGCGCCTCGTCGCCGAGATCCTTGATCGGCAGGTCCGCTTCCTGGCGCCCGTTGTGGAACACCTTGAAGCGCAGGTCGTCGGCCGTCTCGCCGACGATGGCGCTGTCGAGCTCCCACTTCGCGAAGATCGCCTGCGCTTCCTCCCAATGGTCCGGGTCGAGGACCATCAGCATCCGCTCCTGGCTCTCCGACAGCATCATCTCGTAGGCGGTCATGCCGGTTTCCCGGCAGGGCACGGCGTCGAGGTCGAGGTGGATGCCGAGGTTGCCCTTGGCGCCCATCTCCACCGCCGAGGAGGTGAGGCCGGCCGCGCCCATGTCCTGAATCGCGATGACGGCGCCGGTCGCCATCAGCTCCAGCGAGGCTTCGAGTAGCCGCTTGCCGGCGAAGGGGTCGCCCACCTGCACGGTGGAGCGCTCCGATTCGTCCTCGCTCTCGAAGGTCGCCGAGGCCATGGTGGCGCCATGGATGCCGTCGCGCCCCGTCTTGGATCCGAGATAGACGATGGGCCGGCCCACGCCCTCGGCCTTGGACAGGAAGATGCCGTCGGTGCGGGCGATGCCGACCGCCATCGCGTTGACGAGGCAGTTGCCGTTATAAGCGGCGTCGAACTCCGTCTCCCCGCCCACCGTCGGCACGCCGAAGGCGTTGCCGTAGCCGCCGATGCCGGCGACGACGCCTGCGACGAGGTGGCGCGTGCGCGGATGCTCCGGCGCGCCGAAGCGCAACGCGTTGAGCACCGCCACGGGTCGCGCGCCCATCGTGAACACATCGCGCAAGATCCCGCCGACGCCGGTGCCGGCGCCCTGGTAGGGCTCGATGTAGGAGGGGTGGTTGTGGCTCTCCATCTTGAAGACCACGGCGAGCCCGTCGCCGAGATCCACCACGCCCGCGTTTTCGCCCGGGCCGTGGATGACGTTCGGCCCGGTGGTGGGCAGCGTCTTCAGCCACGGGCGCGAGGATTTGTAGGAACAGTGCTCGTTCCACATCGCCGAGACGATGCCGAGCTCGCAAAGCGTCGGCGTGCGGCCTATCAATTCGACGAAGCGCCGGTATTCATCGGCGGTGAGGCCGTGCTTTGCGACGAGGTCGGGCGTGATCTCCGGCTCCATGGGCTCCTCGGCTTTGTTGCGCGGCTCCGGCGCGTTTGGCACAACTTTCGTCAAAGGAGAAGGTGACATGCGCGTCCTTGCCGTTCTGGCGTTGATCCTGATGGGGATGAATGCGGCGGCGGCGCAGGCCGTGCGCCCACCTTCACCCGTGAGCGCCGACACCTCCATCTCCGCCGCCATCGAGGCGCTGGAGAAGGGCGGCAACACCGTTCTCGTCGTGCCGCAAGCCAGCGATTCGCCCGTGGCGGCCGGGCAGACGCCCCTCAAGATGACCGCTTCACAAAAGATTGCAGCGCTGCGCATCGCGTTCGAGCCGGTGCTCGCCAATGTCCCCAACATTCCGGGCCAGGTGGTGGATGCGCTCTATGGTGCCGGCGGCGGCTCCCTCGCATGGCTGGGCCGCGCGGGGCTCGTGACGCTGGTGTGCCTCGCGGTGGGGCTGGTGGGATGGGTCGTGGTGGCGCGCTTCGTGACCCACGCCTTCGCGCTCGCGGGGGGCGGGGCGACCGACACGCGGGCCGGGCGGATCGGCCGGGCGCTGTTGGCGATCGGGCGCGGGTGGGCGGCCACGGCCACCTTCTTCGCCGCCGGTGCGGTGGCGGCGCTGCTGATCGAGCCGGAGATTTCGCCGGCGCGGGTTTCGGCGCTGATGAGCCTCGGCGCCATCGCGAGCTTTCTCACCGTGCGCGCCGTGGTCGACGCGGTTCTCGCGCCCGCCCGCCCGGACGCGCGCATCGTGCCGATGCCCGACCGCCTGGCGCGCGCCATCGCCTTCCAGCTGCTGCTGACGGTGGTCGTCACCAACATCGTCGCGTTCGGGTGCTTCTGGTTTGGCTATTTCCCGCTGGAGCCGCTCGCGCACCAGTTCCTGTTGGCGATCGCGCCGATCTTTAGCGTCCTCGTGTTCGTCGTGCTGGCGGTGTGGCATCGCCGGGCGATCACGGCGGCGGTGCTGGGCGGCGCGCCGCGCCCGCGCGGCCTGCGGCGGATGGCGGCCGGCTTGTGGCTGCCTCTGACGGTCGTCTATCTCCTCGCCTCCGGTGCCGCCACGGTGATGCTGGTGGGGCTCGAGCATCGCCTCGTCGCCGGGCCGGTGCTGGCGCCGACGCTGGCGCTGGTCATCGGCATGGGCGTCACCGGGCTGCTCCTCATCGTGCACGACAAGCGGCTCGGTTTCGCCAACCCGCGCTGGAGCGAGTTGTGCGAGCGCGCCGCCATGGGCGTCGGCACCATCGTCGGCGTGTGGGCGCTGGCGCTGCTGTGGGACGTGTACGCGACGCCGTGGGGGGGCGCGGTCAATCACGGGCTGGGCGTTGCCGTGGTGCTGTTGTGCGCGTGGGTGGCCTGGCGGGGGGTGCGCATCTTCGTGGAGGACCGGCTGGCCGAGGAAGTGGCTGACAGCCGCGCCGACGCCGAAGGGGAGGGCTTCGGCCCCGGCGCCTCGCGGCTCGCGACGCTCCTGCCCATCGTGCGCAACGTCATGCTGTTCCTGATCGGCGCGGTCGTGCTGATGGCGGTGCTCGCCAGCCTCGGCGTCAACATCGGCCCCCTGTTCGCGGGTGCGGGCGTGGTGGGGCTCGCCATCGGCTTCGGCGCGCAATCCCTGATCCGCGATGTCTTCTCCGGCGCCTTCTTCCTGCTGGACGACGCCTTCCGCCGCGGCGAGTACGTGGAGGTGGCCGGCATCACGGGGCAGGTGGAGAAGATCTCGGTGCGCTCGTTCCAGCTGCGCCACCACGAGGGTGCGCTGCACACGCTGCCGTTCGGCGAGATCCGCCAGCTCACCAACTATTCGCGCGACTGGGTGATCATGAAGCTGCCGATCCGCCTGACCTACGACACCGACGTCGAGCAGGTGCGCAAGCTGATCAAGACGCTGGGCCAGGAGATGGCGGCCGACCCGGAGCTGGGGCCACTGTTCCTGGAGCCGCCCAAGAGCCAGGGCGTGGTGCAGATGGAGGATTCGGCCATGATCATCCGCGTCAAGTTCAAGACGCGGCCGGGCGATCAGTTCATCCTGCGCCGCCACGTGTTCCAGCGCCTGCGCGAGCTGTTCAACAAGAACGGCATCCATTTCGCCCACCGCGAGGTCACCGTGCGCGTCACCGGCACCGAGGACGAGGAGACGCGCCGGCGCGCGGCGCTCGGCGCGGTGCGGGCCGAGGAGCTGGAGGCGGGCGCGCTCGGCTCGGCCTCCGACTTCGCGGGCGCGGCGGGGGCATCGAGTTTCTGACGATGCCGGGCGAGAAGATGCCGGACGAGGACGGGACGGTGCGGATCGCCATGTGGTCCGGCCCGCGCAACCTGTCCACCGCGATGATGCGCGCCTTCGGCGCCCGCGCCGATTGCGCCGTGTGGGACGAACCGTTCTACGCCCCCTTCCTGATGGCGAGCGGGCTCGACCATCCGCTGCGCGAGGCGATTCTCTCGCGGCACGAGTGCGACCCGGCCAAGGTGGCGGCGGCCTGCGGCGGCCCGGCGCCGGGCGGGGCGCGGCTCTTCTACCAGAAGCACATGACGCACCACATGCTGCCGCAGTTCGACCTGTCGTTCATGGCGCGTGCGCGCAACGCCTTTCTCATCCGCGAGCCGGCGCGGGTGGTGGCGAGCTACGAGGTGAAGCGCGAGGATCCCACCTTCGAGGACCTGGGCTTCGAGCGGCAGCAGGCGCTGTTCCTGCGGGAGGCGGACCGGCTCGGCAGGGCGCCGCCGGTGGTCGATTCGCTGCGCATCGCCACCGCGCCGGAGGCGACGCTGCGGGCCCTTTGCGCGGCGCTCGACATCGCCTTCGACCGGGCGATGCTGTCCTGGGAGCCGGGGCCACGGCCGCAGGACGGGGCCTGGGGGCCGCACTGGTACAATGCGATCTACGCCTCCAGCGGCTTCGCGGCGCCGAACCTCACGCCGCCGAACCTCAGCGCCCACGGCAGACGCCTCGCCGAGCGGGCGCAGCCATTTTACGACAGCCTCGCCCGCCACGCGATCGCTTGAGCGCGCCTCAGCGGGCGAGCGCGCCGTCTATTTGTTGGCGCGCTTCAGCGGGCGAGCGCACTGTCGAAGAAGTCCACCAGCGCGCCATTCAGCATCGTGTGGAAGGCGGCGCGGTCGAAGCCCGGCGCATCGACGCACACCATCTGCCAGATTTTCGGATTGTGCTGTTCCAGCAAGGGGTTGCACACGTTGAGGAAGGCGAAATGGCCGGCCTTTTCGACCAGGTGGACGTCGGCGCCAGGCGGCAAGCCCGCCGCCAAGGGCGCCCCGTTGGTCGCGTGCGGCACGCGCTCGTCGAGCGCTCCCGACCAGATCTGCACCGGCACCGTGACGCCCTGGAGCCCCTCGGCCGCAAACGCGAAGCCGAGCCCCGGCGCGGCGATCGCCAGCGCGCCGATGCGCGGGTCGGAGGCGAGCGTCGCCACATCCGGGCCGGGGCCGATGGCCGCGACGATGCCGAGCTCGCAGACGAAATCGCCGGGGTTGGCCTCGCAGAACCGGGTCGCCAACGCGAAATCGGGCGTCGCGCCGGCCGCCACCAGCCCGGAATAGCCGCCGGCCGAAAAGCCAAAAACGCCGATCCTGGCGGCATCGACATGGCCGCCACCGCGCCAGCGCCCGGCCATATGGTCGATCGTCGCGACGATTTCGGCCGGCCGCGTCACCGCCCATTGCGCGGGCGAGGCGCTCTCGTCGCCGTCGCTGTCGCCGGTGTGTTGCGGCGCGGCGACCACGTAGCCGGCGCGCGCGAGGGCCAGCGCCGCATCGGCATGGCCGCCCATCCAGCCGCCGTTGCCGTGCGAAATGACGACGAGAGGCCGCTCGTCCCCCTCCAGCGCGCCACCGAGCGCCAGCGCCTGCCGGAACGGCGTGTTGGGTTCGGCCGGCGCCGCGTCGGAGGAGGGGAACCACACCCCCACCGACAGGTCCGGCGTGCCGGGGACGGTGATCCGCTCGAAGCCGACCGCCGTGTCCTGCGCCCGCGTAGGAGCGCTCGCGCAGACGGCGAAGGCGGCAAGGGCGACGGCCGCTGCAGCATGGCGAAACATCGGGCTTCCTTTTCTCGGGCGGCCACCGCCCGTTGCAGTCGATACGCGCACTCATACGCAGAAGCTTGAGGGGAGGCGCAAGCGGCGGTCCAAGTTTCACCGCGCGAAGGCGTTCGCCCGCCTGTGCAAGCTCCGAGGGTGGCAAAAGGGCGTATGTCGGGGCGCTGGACGGGCGAATTGTTTTGCTTGCGTTCGGCGATTCGCCCCCGCTGCGGATTCCGGCAACGCAGCGCTAAGCGGTTGATCGCAGAACCGATTCGATGGGGCGGCGGGCAGGTGGAACGACAGGGGTCTGTGGCAAAAATGTCGATCCGTTAAGTTAGTGTTGAGGCAAAACTGCAAAGTCGGTGGGCAGGTCGAAACCAGGGCTTTATTGTGCCGGTCGTGGCCGATTCCGTTCAAGGGGCGGTCGCACCGCGAAATGCGAAGGGTTGTTGCTGTGAAAGCCATACACCGCCAGCTTATCGCGCCATTCGCCTTGGTCGCCTGTGCCTTTCTGGCCGGCTGCAACGGGACGATCGGCGCGCTCGAGCCGGCCCTGTCTGCGGCTAGCCAGGACGGGGACGACGCAGACGACGCCGAGGGCCGCCGCCACATCGGCAAGCCCTACAAAGTGGCCGGCCGCTGGTACCATCCCAAGGAAGACGAGGATTACGACAAGGTCGGAACCGCCTCCTGGTATGGAACCACCTTCCACGGCGAAAGCACCGCCAACGGCGAGCGCTTCGACAAATACGCACTGACCGCGGCCCATCCGACCTTGCCGCTTCCCTCCTACGTCCGGGTGACGGTGGTGGAAACCGGCAAGTCGGCGGTGCTTCGGATCAACGATCGCGGGCCCTTCGGCCCCGGCCGCATCATCGACGTATCGCGCGGGGCGGCCGAGGAGCTCGGCTTCCGCGCGGCGGGCCACGCCAAGGTGCGCGTCGAATATCTCGGCGATGCGCCGATCGGCGGCAACGACCGCGACACCCGCATGGCCGCCCGCAAGTTCGGCACCACCTCCAGCACGCCGCTGCCGGCGGAAGAGAAGAAGTCCCGCGACGTCGAGGTCCGGCTCGCCTCGGTCGAGCCGCCGAGCGGCGAGGAGAAGCTGCCGCCGGGCGTGTCAAGCCGCTACGCCTCGCGCCGTGCCGTCGCGCCCGATCGCCCGTCGAGCCTCACGGCCTACGCGGCTGAAGCGGAGCAGAACGGCGCGCTCAAGGCGGTCAACGCGATGGACGAGCCCGCCGCCGCCAAGCCCGCTCACCCGATCGTGGCCCAGCCCCTGCCCGAAACCGCCACCAAGGTGACGGAGGACCGCTTCGCCGGCGCGCACGACATGTTCGCCTCGTTCGACGGCAGCGGCATCAGCCAGCTCGCAAGCGGCGAGAAGACCGCCGAGGCCGCGCCCACGGCCGATCCGGCACCGGCCCAGTAGGCCGCCGCAGCCCGCGCGCGGCCGCCGCCCTTGTGGCATGGCGGCCGACGTGCTCAGTTCGGCCCGCAGCGGGCAATCCTGCTCTGCACCCAACAACGGACGCGCGCGTCGATGGCAGTGCCGGGTAAATTCATCACGCTGGAAGGCGGGGAGGGTGGCGGCAAGTCCACCCAGGCCCGCGCGCTCGCCCAGAGCCTGCGGATGAAGGGGCTCGAGGTGGTGCTCACCCGCGAGCCCGGCGGATCTCCCTGGGCCGAGCGCATGCGCAAGGCGCTGCTGACGCAGGAGGGCCGGGCGCTGGCGCCGGTCGAGCAGGCGATCATGTTCGCCGCCGCCCGCGCCGACCATGTCGACACGGTGATCCTGCCGGCCCTTGCCGAGGGACGCTGGGTGGTGTGCGACCGTTTCGCCGATTCCACCGAGGCCTATCAGGGGCCGCTCGGAACCCCCGCCGAGGTGCTGGAGCTGTTGAAGATGGTGGCTGTCGGCCCCACCCGGCCGGACCTCACCTTCGTCCTCGACCTGCCGCCGCAGGTCGGCCTCGCCAGGGCCGCCGAGCGGGAGGCGCTGGACCCGTTCGAGGCCGACGAGCTGGCCGTGCACGAGGCCCGCCGCGCCGTGTTCCTGGACATTGCCGCGCGCGAGCCGCACCGCTGCGTGGTGGTGGACGCCACCGCGGCGCCCGACGAGATCGGCGCCGCCATCTGGTCCGTGGTGCGCGAGCGGCTGCTCGGCACGCTCGCCGCGATCTAGCCGATGGCCCGCACGCCGAAGACGCTCGCCGTGGAGGGCGCGCCGGCCGAGCCGGACCTCCTCGACAACCAGGTGCCGCCGCGCGAGATGACGATGCTCGCCGGCCACCACGACGCGCGCGCCCACCTCGCCGCCACCTTCGCCACCACGCCGCCGCAGGCGCTGCTGCTGGAGGGGCCGCGCGGCATCGGCAAGGCGACCTTCGCGTTCCGCCTCGCCAAGACGCTGCTGTCGGGCGCGCCGGTCACGGCCGAGTTCGCCAGCGACCCGGACATCCGCGACGTGCACCAGGTGAGCGCCGGCACGCATGCGAGCCTGTTGCACCTCACCCGCGCCTACGACGAGAAGGCCAAGCGCTTCAAGACCGAGCTGAGCGTCGACACGGTGCGCCGCCTGGTGCCGTTCCTTGGCAGCTCCTCGGCCGGCGGCGGGTGGCGCATCGTCATCGTGGACGCGGTGGACGACATGAACCTCAACGCTGCCAATGCGCTGCTCAAGGGGCTGGAGGAGCCGCCGCGCCGCACGCTGTTCCTGCTGATCGCGCACGTGGGCGGGCGCGTATTGCCGACGATCCGCTCGCGCTGCCGTGCCGTCCACATGCGCCCGCTGGCGCAGCAGGACGTGGCGGCGGTGCTGGAGCATCTGGGCGCCGACCCGGGCCTTGCCGACGCCGCCGAGGGATCGGTGCGCCGCGCCCTCGGCCTCGATGCGGCCGGCGCCGACGCGGTGCGCACCGCCCAGCGCATCCTGGCGGGGCGCTTCGGCGACACCCGCCAGCGCTTCGCCCTGGCCGATCTGGCGGCGCAGCGGCGCGGCGAGCTCTTCGCCATCATCTGCGACCTGACGCTCGATGCCATCGCCGAGCGCGCCCGCCGCGCCGCCGGCACCGCGCCGCTGGGGGCGCTCGACACTTATGCCAGCACGTATCTGGAGGCGCTGGCCGAGCGGCGCCGCGTCGAAATCTTCAATCTCGACCGCAAGGAATTCATGCTGAGCCTCACGGACCGCCTCGCCAAAGCCGACGCAGCCGCGCGTGGCGCTTGACAACGCCTCCTGGGGTGGCATCTGAGGCGCATGAAGCGCTTCACCATTTCCACCGCGATCTCCTATCCCAACGGTGCGCCCCACATCGGGCACGCCTATGAGCTGATCGCGACCGACGCCATCGCCCGCTTCAAGCGGCTCGACGGCTACGATGTCCATTTCGTCACCGGCACCGACGAGCACGGCCAGAAGATGGTGGAGACCGCCGAGCGCGAGGGCATCACCCCCGCCGCGCTCGCCGATCGCAACACACCGCGCTTCCGCGCTATGGCCGACGCCGTCGACGCGAGCCAGGACGACTTCATCACCACGCGCGAGCCGCGCCACATCCGCGCCAGCCAGGCCATCTGGCAGGCGATGGCGGACGCGGGCGATATCTATCTCGGCCAGTACGGCGGCTGGTACTCGGTGCGCGACGAAGCCTTCTTCACCGAGAGCGAGTTGACCGAAGTCGACGGGGTCAAGCTTGCCCCCACCGGCGCGCCGGTCGCGTGGATGGAGGAGCCGAGCTACTTCTTCCGCCTGTCCGCCTTCCAGGACCGGCTGCTCGCCCACTACGAGGCAAACCCGGACTTCATCGGCCCGCCGACGCGGCGCAACGAGGTGGTCGCCTTCGTGAAGGGCGGGCTGAAGGACCTGTCCGTCTCGCGCACCACGCTGAAGTGGGGCGTGCCGGTGCCGGGCGACTCGGACCATGTGATGTACGTGTGGGTCGACGCCCTGACCAACTACATCACCAGCTGCGGCTATCCGGACGATCCGGCCCGCTTCGAGCGCTACTGGCCGGCCGACGTGCACGTGATCGGCAAGGACATCGTGCGCTTTCACACCATCTACTGGCCCGCCTTCCTGATGAGCGCCGGGCTGCCGCTGCCGCGCCGCATCTTCGGTCACGGCTTCCTGTTCAACGCCGGTGAGAAAATGTCGAAATCGGTCGGCAACGTGCTCGACCCGTTCGACCTGGTGAACGCCTTCGGGGCGGACCCGCTGCGCCACTATTTCCTGCGCGAGGTGCCGTTCGGCCAGGACGGCAACTACTCGGTCGAGGGGTTCGTGGCGCGGGTGAATGCCGATCTCGCCAACGATATCGGCAACCTCGCGCAACGCTCGCTGTCGATGATCGCCAAGCATTGCGGCGGCGCGATGCCGGCCGCCGAGCCGGTTGCGGCCGACGATGCGGCGCTGTTCGAGAAGGTGAGTGCGCTGGTGCCCACCTGCCGGGCCGCCATCGACGTGCAGGCGCTGCACACCGCGCTCGGGGCCATCTACGAGGTGGTGTCGGAGGCGAACCGCTACTTCGCGGCGCAGGCCCCCTGGGCGCTGCGCAAGTCCGATCCGGCACGCATGGCCGTGGTGCTCGCCGTCACGGCCGAGGTGCTGCGCTGGTTCGCGATCCTGCTGCAGCCGTTCGTGCCGAAGACGGCCAGCGCGCTCCTCGATCTGCTGGCCGTGCCGCAGGACGCGCGCACCATCGCCGCCCTGCAGACGCCGCTGGCGGAAGGCACCGTCTTCCCGGCGCCCAAACCCATCGTACCGCGCATCGAACTGCCCGAATCGGCATGAGGCTGGTCGACAGTCATTGCCACCTCGATTTCCCTGATTTCGAGGAGGAGCGGGACGCCGTGATCGAGCGCGCCCGCGCGCGCGGCGTCGAGAGGTTCGTCACCATCTCGACCCGCGTGCGTCAGTTCGCCAAGCTCGAGGCGCTGACGGAGCGTTACGAGGATGTCTACGCCTCGATCGGCACGCATCCGCACAACGCCGCCGAGGAGCCGGACGTGACCGCCGCCGAGCTTTGCCGCATCGCCGAGGCGCCCAAGGTGGTGGCCATCGGCGAAGCGGGCCTCGATTACCACTACGACAAGTCGCCCCGCGAAGCGCAGCTCGCCGGCTTCCGCACCCACATTGCCGCCGCGCGCGACAGCTGCCTGCCGCTGGTGATCCACGCGCGCGAGGCGGACGAGGACATCGCCGCCATCCTGGAAGAGGAAATGGGGAAGGGGGCCTTCAGCGCCGTTCTGCACTGTTTCTCGTCCGGCGCGGAGCTGGCGCAGCGCGGCCTGGCGCTGGGGCTCTACGTGTCCTTTTCCGGCATCGTGACGTTCAAGAATGCGCAGGCGCTGCGCGATGTGGCCCGCGCCGTGCCGCTCGATCGCATGCTGGTGGAGACGGACGCGCCCTATCTCGCCCCGCCGCCGCATCGCGGCAAGCGCAACGAACCCGCCTTCGTCGCCGACACGGCCAAAATCCTCGCCGAGGCGCTCGATATGCCGCTCGCGACCTTGGCCGAAGCGACGACGGAGAATTTCTATCGCCTCTTCTCCAAGGTGAAGGCGCCGGCGACGGCCCGATGAGCCTGCGCTTCACGATCCTGGGCTGCGGCTCGTCCGGCGGGGTGCCGCGCACGGGGGGCGATTGGGGCGATTGCGACCCAACCAATCCGAAAAACCGCCGCCGGCGCTGTTCGATGCTGGTGGAGCGCACTGGCGCCGAAGGCATCACGCGCGTTCTGATCGACACCGGCCCGGACATGCGCGAGCAGCTCCTCAGCGCCGACGTGCCGTGGCTCGACGCGGTGCTCTACACCCATCCCCATGCCGACCACATCCACGGCATCGACGATCTGCGCGGGCTGGCGCTCGCCAACCACCGCCGCGTCGACGTCTACATGGACCGGCCGACCAAGGAGCGCCTGTTCGAGGCGTTCGGCTATTGCTTCCGCGGCGCGGCCGGCTATCCGCCGATCCTCAACGCCACCGAGATCGAGCCCTACGTGCCGTTGACGCTCGAGGGCCCCGGCGGGCCGATCGTCGTGACCCCGTTCAGCCAGAACCACGGACGCATCATCTCGCTGGGTTTCCGGATCGGCGACATCGCATATTCCTCCGACCTTCACGACCTGCCGCCGGAGTCGCTGGCGTCCGTCGCGGATCTCGACGTGTGGATCGTCGACGCGCTGCGCTACAAGACCCACCCGAGCCATTTCTCGGTGGACCAGGCGCTCGAATGGATCGAGCGGGTGGGCGCGCGGCACGGCATCCTCACCAATCTCCATAACGATCTCGACTACGAAACCCTCAAGGGCGAGCTGCCGGCCAACGTGGAGCCGGCCTACGATATGATGGCGCTGGTCCGGTAAGGCCGCTTCTGCAATTCGCACATCGATCTCTCGGTTCCATAATCCATCTTATGCGACTGGCCGATGGGCTTTGCCCGGTGCCCCTTGGCGTCCCTGCCGTCAGGCTGTCGGAGCGTCGGCGAAGGCGGCCATCACCCGCGCGCAGCTCACCGCCATGATCTCGTCGCGCGCCGTCGCCATCTCCTGGTCCGCCGTCGCCATCAGCCGGCGGGAGAATGTCGCGAGGACGGAATCGATGTCCGCGTGGCGGGCCAGCGCAACGATGAACGGGAAGCCGAATTTCTGCCGGTAGCGCCGGTTGAGGTCGGCGAGACGGGCGTGGAGCGCGGCGTCGGGTTCGGACAGACTGAGGCGTCCTTGCTCGGCTTGCGAATGGCTCGTCATCGCCGCCGGCGCGGTGGGTGCAAGTTCCGGGTGGCCGTTGAAGAAGGCAAGGAGATCCTCGCGCGAGAGAGCGGCGATCTCGGCGCAGATAGCCCCGGCGAGCGCCACGGGGTCACGGAACGGCCGGTGCTGGGCGACACGGCGGGCGAGCAGAGGCGAGCGCTCGATGTAGGGCTGGATCAGCCGCGCCGCGTCTTCGTCGTCGGCCTGGTTGATCCGTGCCAGTGAAATGCTGTCGCCCGACATCCGGCGCCGCTCCGCTCAAGTTGGAGCCGAAGCTACCGGCGCCTGCCATCGCCAACCATGGCAAAATGGGCCACGTCACGTTCGAGAAATTCGAACGCGGGCGCGGTGACGAAACGGGTGGCTTGCGGGGAGTGGCCGTGCAGCACCCCTGCCCCGCCGACCGGCGGATTCGCCGGCTTAAATTGGGATCTGCCGGCTCAATCGGTGGCGCGGTCGTCGGACAGTTCGGGCGCCGCGGGCAGATCGCCGAACAGGACATCGTGCACGTGGGAGATCGCCATGGCGATGGCGCCGACCTCGGCTGCCTTGCCGCCCAGGCGGCTCGCGGCGATGGGCAGCGGGTCGGCCATGCAGCGGGCGAGCTGGGCGCGCACCAGGTCGAGAAGCTCCGGCCGCACGCCGATGCTGCCGCCGAACACCACCGCCTCGGGGTCGAGGATCGCCCGGATCGCGACGATCACCACCGCGAGCGAGCGCGCCACTTCGTCGAGCACCCGCGCCGCGGCGGGCGTGCCCGCGTTGAAGGCGTCGAACAGGTCGATCATCGAGGCGTCGGCCGGGCCGCCATAGGCGCGATAGCGGGCCAGGATGGCGGCGCTGGAGATGGTGCCCTCGAGCGTGCCGGCCTCGAAATTGCGGCTGTCGAACGGGTCGCCGCCCAGCGGCAGCCAGGCGATCTCGCCGGCCGCGCCATGTGCCCCGCGCACGATGGTGCCGCCGGAAACGATGCCGAGCCCGATGCCGGTGCCCATGGCGACGAAGGCGAACGTGCCGCTCGCCCAGGCACTGCCGCGGGCGAGCTCGCCGTTGGCCGCCAAGGTCACGTCGTTCTCCACGAAGACGCTCATGCCGAGCCGGGCGCCGAGCACCGCCTCGAGGTCCATCTCGTCGAGGCCCGGCACGTTGCTGACGAGGCTCATGCAGCGGCGCTGCCGGTCGTAGGCGCCGGGCACGCCGATGGCGCCGCAGGCGATGCGCTCGACCGGAATTTCGCGGCTGGCCGCAAGGGAGGCGACCAGCGCCGCGATCTGCGCGATCACCGCCTCGCCGCCGGCCGGGTCGGTCGGCTCGCGCTTTTCGGCCACCACCTCGCCGGTGAGGTCGGCGATCGCGACGCGCAGGCTGGTGCCGCCGAGGTCGCCCGCCCATACGAAGCAGCGCGAGGCGTTGATCTCGTAGTTGATGGCGCTGCGCCCGACCCCGCCGCGCTTGTGGCCGCCCTCGCGCAGCCAGTCCTCCTCCAGGAGGTCGCGCACGATGTCGGACATGGTCTGCTTGGAAAGCCCCGTCCGGCGCGACAGCTCGGCGCGCGAAATCGCGCCCGCCCGCACCACCTCGCGCAGCACCGTGCGCAGCGATGAGCGCCGGCTCGGCGACAGGGCGGGAAAGCGGATGAGGTCGGCGTTCATTGGAAGGGCCAGTCTTGTAATTCGCGCGGCAGGGCGCGTCAGCTTCGCGGCAGCGCGCGACCGCTCTCGCGTTCGAACAGGTGAAGGGCGCCCGGCGCGGCGGTGACCGTGACCGGCCCGCCCGGCGTCAGCGCGTTGGCGATTTCCGCCTTGGCGATCAGCGCATGCCCGCCGGCCTTGAGGTAGACGAGCGCATCGTGCCCCAGCCGCTCGACGATCTCGACTTCGCCGCTGATCCGGCCGGACCCGGGCAGACCGTCACCCACACGCATCTCATCCGGCCGCAATCCGACGGTGACCGGCTGCGCGGCGCCGGTGGGACCACTCCAGGGAACGGCGAACTCCGGCAGACCCTCGAGGCGCACCTGCCCGTCGGCATCCAGCGTGCCGGGCAGAAGGTTCATCGAGGGGCTGCCCACGAACTGGGCGACGAAGGTGTTGACCGGCTGCTCGTAAAGTTCGTCGGGCGTGCCGAGCTGCTCGATGCGGCCCTCGCGCATGATGGCGATGCGGTCCGCCAGGGTCATCGCCTCCACCTGGTCGTGGGTGACGAAGACGATGGTGGCGCCGAGGCGGCGGTGCAGGCGCTTCACCTCCAGGCGCATCTGGGCGCGGAGCTGGGCGTCGAGGTTGGAGAGCGGCTCGTCGAACAGGAACACGGCCGGGTCGCGCACCATCGCGCGGCCGATGGCGACGCGCTGGCGCTGGCCGCCCGACAACTGCGAGGGCTTGCGCTCCAACAGCGGCGTGAGATCGAGGATCTCGGCCGCTTCGCGGATCCGCTTGTCCTTCTCGCGCTTGTCGAGCTTGGCGGTCCGGAGGCCGAAGCCGATATTCTTGTAGACGGTGAAGTGCGGATAGATGGCGTAGTTCTGGAACACCATGGCAATGTTGCGCGCCTTGGGCTCCAGGTTGTTGACCACGCGCCCGCCGATGGCGATCTCGCCGCCGGAAATCTCCTCGAGCCCCGCCAGCATCCTGAGCGTCGTCGACTTGCCGCAGCCCGACGGGCCCACCAGCACCACGAACTCGCCATGGGCGATGTCGAGGTCGATGCCGTGCAGGATTTCGGTGTCGCCGTAGCGCTTGACGAGCTTCTTGATGGATACCTCTGCCACGGCCTAGCCCCCTGCCCCGCTGAGCGCATCGAACGCGTCCGCCAGCGCCGCCGCGGCCCGTTCCTCGCGCGCGGCGTGGTCCGCCGCCTTCTCGTCGAGCGCGGCGAGCCGCGCGGTGTAGACGGCGAGCGCGGCATCCATGGCGGCCGGCCCCGGCCCGCCGTGCCGCTCGCGCACCGCCACGAAATGCTCCGGCCCCACGGCGGCGCGGAAGGCGGCCTCGTCGAGCCCGCTCGGCCGGCCCGCGTGCCGCTCGAACGCCGCCGCGAATGCCGCGTAGCCGCCGCTCAAGGCCCCGCCTTCGGCAACGACCGCGCGCGCCACCGCCGCCGCGATCTCGTGCGCCGCGCGGAAGGACAGCCCCTCCTGTCGCACCAGCGTGTCGGCGAGCTCGGTGATGGTGATGCAGGACCGGTCGATATTGCGCCGCACGTTCTGCGGCTCGATCCGCGCTTCGGCGAGGACGGTGGCGAGGAGGTCGACCACCCGCCCCGCGGTGGCGAAGGCGGCGAGGCCCGTCGCCTGCACCTCGCCCTCGCTGTCGTTCATGTCGGTGAAGGGGGTGTTGTGCATGGTGCGCACCATCGTCTCGGCCTGGCCGAGGGCGGTGGAGGCGAGGTGGCGCATGTGCTCGATGGGCACCGGATTGCGCTTCTGCGGCATGATCGAGGAGATCTGCACCAGGCTGTTGGAAATATAGAGCTGGCCCACCTCGAAGCTGGTCCAGAATTGCAGGTCCTGGGTGAGACGGCCGAGGTGCAGCATCATCAGCGCGAGCGCCGAATAGGGTGCCGTCACGTAGTCGACGCCGGCGATGGAGGCATAGGAATTGAGCGTCGGCTCGGCGAAGCCGATGAGGGCCGCCATGCGCGCCCGGTCGATGGGAAAGCCCGTGGTGGTGATGGCCGCCGCCCCCATCGGCGAGCGGTCGGCGATGACGCGCGCCGTCTCCAGGCGCTCGATGTCGGTGAGCAGCGTTTCCAGCGCGCCGGCGAGGTAGTGGCCGTAGGTGGTGGGCTGCGCCGGCTGGCCGTGGGTGTAGGCGACGATGATCTCGCCCTTGCCCTTGCGCGCCGCATCGAGCATCGCGCGGGCGGCGCCGCGCGCCTGCGCCGCGAAGGCGTCGATCACCGCCTTGAGGCGGATGCGGAAGATGGCGTGGTCGAGGTCGTTGCGGCTGCGTCCGGTGTGGAGCCGCCCGCCGAGCTCCGCCCCGACGGCCGCCTTCAGCGCCCCCTCCACCTCGAAGAACAGGTCCTCGTGCTCGCCGGTATAGGCGGACGGGGCGAGGATATCGGACGCCTCGATGGTTTTGAGCGCGGCGGCGATCCGGGCTGCTTCGTCCGTGCCCAGGATGCCGGTTTCGGCGAGCATCACGCAGTGGGCGCGGTTGATGCGCATCAGCGGCTCGGCGAACACCGTCTTCGCGTGCCCGTAGAGCGGCGCGAGCACGGTCCGCGCATAGGTTTTGTCCGGGAAGGTGGTGGTGTCCAGGTCGGACGGACGCTCGTTCATGTCAGCCTTTGAGTCCGGAGAGGACGACGCCGCGGATGATGTATTTCTGGAACACGATGAAGACGATCAGCGTCGGTATCGTCGACACGGCGGCCCCGGTCATGACCATTTCCCACCGCGTCAGGTTTTCGCTGGCGAAGGAGGACAGCCCCACGGGCACGGTGAAGAGATCCTTCTCGGACGTGACGATGAGCGGCCACAGGAAGGCCGTCCAATTGCCCAGGAAGGTGAAGATGGCGAGCGCGGACATGGCCGGCGTCACCAGCGGCAGCGCGATCTCCCACCAGATGCGGAATTCCGACAGCCCGTCGATACGCGCCGCGTCGATCAGTTCGTCCGGCACGGTGGAGAAGAACTGGCGCATCAGGAAGACGCCGAACCCGGTGATCAGGCCCGGGAACATGATGCCCCAATAGGTGTCGATCCAGCCGAGGCTGGCGCTCATCAGATACCAGGGGATGACCAGCATCTCGGTCGGGATCATCAGCGTCGACAGGATGGCGATGAACACGAAGCTGCGCCCGCGGAAGCGATACTTGGCCAGCGTGTAGCCGACCAGGCTGTCGAAGAAGAGCACCGACAGGGTGACGATGGTCGACGTCACCAGCGAGTTGACGAACCAGTTGAGGAAGCGCGCGTCGGCGAACAGCTCGACGTAGTTCTTCAGCGTCGGGCGCAGGGGGATAAGGCGAAGGTCGTAGACCTGCTCTGGCGTCTTCAGCGAGGTCGAGATCATGAAGACGAACGGCATGATCATGACGATCCCGCCGAGCGCGAGCAGCGTCCAGGCGACGATGCGCCCGGGCGCGATCCTGGGGCGATGGAGGGCGGCGCTCATTTGGACCTGAGGAGGCGGAGTTGGACGATGGTGATGACGAGGAGCACCAGGAACAGCACCATGGTCTGCGCCGTCGCATAGCCCATGTCGTAGTCGACGAAGGCGGAATTGTAGATGTTGAGGACGAGGGGCCGCGTGGCGTTGAGCGGGCCGCCCTGCCCGTCCACCGTCATGTTGTAGACTTGGTCGAAGATACGCAGGAAGCCGATCGACGAGATGACGATGAGGAAGAGGAGCGTCGGCTTTAAGAGCGGCAGCGTGATCTCCCACAGGATCGTCCAGGCGCCGACGCCGTCGATGCGCGCCGCCTCGTAGTAAGTCTCGGGGATGGCGCGGAGCCCGGCGAGGAAGATGATCACCTGGAAGCCGAGCCCGGCCCAGATCGCCGGGGCCAGCACCGAGGGCAGCGCCTGGTCGACCGAGCGCAGGAACGGCTGCTGCGGCAGGCCGACCGCCGACAGCGCGTCGTTGAACAGCCCGATCGGCACCGGCTGGTAGAACCAGCGCCAGACCCAGGCCATGGCCACCGCCGTCGTCAGGTACGGCACGAAATAGAGGCCGCGGATCAGCCCGTGCATGAAGCGCACCCGGTCGAGATAGTAGGCGACGGTGAAAGAGATCAAGAGGCTGACCGGCAGCCCCAGCGCCAGGTATTTGAAGGTGTTGGCGAAGACCTTCCAGAACACCGGATCCTGGAACATCTCCTTGTAGTTGGCGAGGCCGATGAACTTCGGCTCGCGGAACAGGCTCCAGTTGGTGAGCGAGATCCACGCCGCGTCGAAGGTGGGGTAGAACCGCACCACGATGAAGAAGACCACGGGCACGGCAAGAAACACCCATGCCCAGAAGGCCTGCTTCTGATGGATTGTCAGCCGGTCGTACATGCGGCCCCTCCCCGGCCCGGCGGCGACGCCGCCGGGGCCTCTCGTTCGCCTATTCGGCGTGGAACTCGTCGATGAGCTTCTGCTCGGCGGCGGCGGCTTCGGCGAGCGAGTCCTCCACCGACACACCGCCGATATTGATGCGGTCGATCATGTCGAGCCAGATCTGGCGCTGCGCCGATTCGTTGACGAACTCGGTGGTCTGCGCCCCGTCGAGCCCGGCCAGGAACGGCCCGTAGACCGGGTTGGCGAGGTTCCCCTCCGTCAGCGCCACCTCGGGGCGGGCCGGCAGTTCGCCCACCACGTCGAGCCACAGCTGCATCGCTTCGGGGCGAGTGATGAACTCCAGGAACTTGAGCGAGGCTTCCAACTCCTCCCCCTCGGTGCCGCGCGTGATGCCGTTCACCCAGTAGGAGGCGTAGTTGGAGGCGACGCCGTTCTGCGTCGGCAGCGGCGCGACACCCCAGTCGAGGCCTTCCATCTGCTGCACCGCGCCGATGCGGAACGAGCCGTCGATCAGGATGCCGGCGCGCTGGGCGGCGAAGGACGCCTGCGATTCGTTCATGAAGCCGTACTCGGTGGCGTCGTGCACCATGAACATGTCGGTGTAGTCGTGCAGCGCGGCGGCGCCTTCGGGGGTGTTGTAGGTGACGGTGCGGCCGTCGTCCGAATAGGGCGTGCCGCCGTGCTGGCGGATCAGCACCTCGCGCCACCAATGGGCGTCCTGCGCGACGGGCGTGGCGGTGATGCCGGCGACGAGGAGGTTGCCGGCGCTGTCGTGCTCGGCAATGGCCTTGGCGGCCTCCACCAGTTCCGCGTAGGTCGCGGGCGGGCTCTCAGGATCCAGCCCGGCCTTCTTGAACAGGTCCTTGTTGTAGAACATCGCCAGCGAGCGCACCGCGGTCGGCAGGCCGTAATATTGGCCGTCGATCTTCATCCGCCCGACGATCGGGAAATATTCGGCATCGATCGTTGCGGGGTCGAACACCTCGGCCGGCAGCGGCTGCAACAGGCCCGCCTTCATGAAATCGGGCAGCCAGCCATAGTAGAGCTGAACCACATCCGGCCCCTCGCCGGCCATGACGGCGGCCGCGACCTTGGTGCGGTACTGGGCGTAGGGGAAGTGGGTGTGCTTGACGGTGATGTCGGGGTTTTCGGCCTCGAACTGTTCGATGAGCTGGTCGATGGCGGTGACGCGGCCCTCGAAATAGTACTGCCAATACTCGATCTCGACCGCCACCGCAGGCGTGGACAGAAGCGCCGCGCCCAGCGCGGCCGATGCGATCATCGTTCTCAACGTCATGGCTACCCTCCAGTGGTCAGGTTTTCGGCCCGCGGTGCGGGTGTTCCGGTTCGGAAAGGGGCGAGCGGGCGCCACAGGGTGCCCGTCGGTTCGGTTGCGATTCGGCCCAGTTGCAGGCCCTCGCGAAAGTGGCCGGCCGCCAGCGTCCAGCCGCCCGCCGCCGCCGCTTCCATGAAGGCGCGGCGGGAGGCGCGGGCGCGGGCGGGATCGTGGTCGGCGCGGTGCGACCAGCCGGGCCGTTCCACCTGCGCGGGGGCGTGGAAGACATCGCCGCAGACGGCGAGCGTCTCGCCGCCCGCGCGGACCAGGATCGACTGGTGGCCCGGCGTGTGGCCCGGCGTGGCGCGGTATCGGACGCCCGGCATGATCTCGCCGTCGTCGGCGACGAGCCGGACGCGGCCCGCGGCGATCAGCGGGCCGACGGTCGCCGCGTACGCCTCGGCGTGATGGGCGCCCATGCCCGGCGCACCGGCCGCGAAGAACGCCGCGTCCGCGGCCGGCGCGACGTAGGCGGCGCGCGGGAATCGCGGCGTGCCGTCCGCCGTGGCGGCCCAGCCGATGTGGTCCATGTGCAGGTGGGTGAAGATGACGGCGTCGATGTCGCCCGCCGCAAAGCCGGCCGCGGCGAGCCGCTCCGGCAGCGCTCCCTCGAGCCCGCCGAGATAGGCGTTGGGGCCGGGGCCGATGCCCGCGTCGCAAAGGATCCGCTTGCCGCCGATTTCGACCAGGAAGGCGCCGAGGCTCGGTTGAAAGCGCCCCTGCGGGTCGAGCCCGGCCATCGCGATCCCGGCCCAATCCGTCACCGCGACGTCGGGGAACGACCACGAGACCGGCACCGGATCCGGCACCGCGTCGATCAACGGATGAACCTTGATTTGGGCGAGATCCATGGGGCCCAAGCGGGTCTCCAAATTAGTTCTAAGACGGAACTAAATAAGGGTGTCGCAGTTGTGTCAAGCGGTTCTGCGCGTTAGTTGAACGATCTGTGGCGCCGGCCGGGCGCCATTCGTCCAGAATTCAGCCAATCTTGCGAAAGCGAGGATCCCGTGGCCGCTCCGACCCCACCTGGAATGCTTGCCGAGACCGCAGAAGCGGGCGCCGCCGTCGCGGCGATGCTGCCCCACGCCAAGGGTGTGCTCGACACGTTGGCGGGGCGCCTTGCCGAGCGGCAGCCGCAGGTGATCACCACGGCCGCGCGCGGTTCGTCCGACCAGGCGGCCAGCGTGTTCAAGTACCTGGTGGAGCTGGGCGCGGGCATCCCGGTGGCATCGATCGGGCCGTCCATCGCCTCGGTGTACGATCGGCCGCTGCGCCTTGCGGGGGCGCTGCACATCACCGTCTCGCAGTCGGGTCAGAGCCCGGATTTGGTGGCGCTTCAGGCGGCGGCGAAGGCCGGCGGCGCGCTGACGCTGGCGGTGGTCAACACGGCGGACAGCCCGGTGGCGGCGGGCGCCGATTTCGTCATCGACATTTGCGCCGGTCCCGAGCGCAGCGTCGCCGCCACCAAGACGTTCATCGCCTCGGCCGCCGCGCTCGCAGCGGTCGCCGCCACCGTCGCCGCCGACCGGGCGCTTGCGGACGCCCTCGCCCGCCTGCCGGACGCCCTCGCCGGCGCCAGCGATCCCGATCCGGCGCTGGTGGCGAAGCTCGCGGCCGCGCCGAGCCTCTTCTGCGTCGGGCGCGGGCCGGCGCTCGGCCTCGCGGGCGAGGCGGCGCTCAAGTTCAAGGAGCTGGCGGCGCTCCATGCGGAGGCGTTTTCGCTGGCGGAGGTGATGCACGGGCCGCTGGGGCTGATCGGGCCGGGCTTCCCCGTGCTGGGCTTCGTGCCGGCGGACGGTGCGCTCGCCCTCAACACCAAGGCGCTGCAGCGGCTGGCCGATGCGGGCGCCGACCTTGCCACCTTCTCGCCGGCTCCCCTGCCCGGCCGCACGATGGCGATGCCGGCGACGGGCGCGCCCGCCATCGACGCGCTCGCGGCGATGCCGTCCTTCTACCGCCTGGTCCACGCCGTTTCGCTGGCGCGCGGGCTGTCGCCCGAAACGCCGCGGCATCTGGCGAAAGTCACCCACACCGCCTGACGCGGCCCGGGCCGCCCCCGCTCAGACCTTGAAGATCGAGAAGCCGTCGACGGTGGCGACCTCGGTCAGGTGCGCCCAGCGATCGCTGTCGTGCAGGATGATGACGCGCGTCAGGTCGCCGGCGACCTTCTGGTTGATGCGGTCCATCGTGACGAGTTGGTCCCAGGTGCTGCCGGCGGCGTTGGCGAGCGGGGCGTAGACCCCTGTGCCGGCGTGGCCCAGGAGGTTGCGCTTGGAATAGATGCAGTCGCCCGCCACCACCACCTCGCCGCGCGCAGTCTCGAGCACCACGAATTGCTGGCCCAGCGTGTGTCCCGGCCCGAAGCGCAGGTGAAGGCCGGGGAAGAAATCGTCCCGGTCGCCGTCGACCAGGTTGAGCCGGTGCTCCAGCGATGCGTCGTAGGCGTTGCGCATGTCGTCCGGGTTGATGATCTCGGTCAGCGCGCCGAACTGCGGCGGCAGCGCCAGCATCTCCATCCAGCTGAGATACTCGCGCTTTTGCATGTGCAGCCGCGCGGCCGGAAACGCGCCGATCCCGCCCATATGGTCGAAGTGGGCGTGGGAAAAGACGATGTCGGTCACATCGTCCGGCGCGACACCCACCTCGGCCAGCATGCGCACCGGCGACACCCAGAACGGGATGCCGAATTTCTCGGCGAACGCGGCGCCGCTGCCTTCCTTGATGAAGCCGGTGTCGATCAGCACCGTCCGCTCGCCCGAACGCGCCAGCACGAAGGCGAACGGCAGGTCCACCACGCCGCCGTCGTGCGCGCCGTGCACGATCCCGGCGACGAGCTGATCCTTGGAGCGGGCATATTCCAGGACGTGAACGTCCCACAAAGCGGTCATGTTGGTGTCCTCAGCGTTCGGCGATGGAGCGGCCGAGGCTCGAAAGGCCCACCGCGACGATCAGGATGCCGCCCTGCAGCATGTATTGCGAGAAGGTGGGCGCCCCGAAGATGTTGAGGCCGTTGAAACCCACCGCGATGACGAGGGCGCCGATGACGGTGCCCAGGATGTGGAATTCGCCGTCGCGCAGCGTCGCGGAGCCCAGGAATACGGCGGCGAAGGCGGTGAGGAGATAGCCGTCCGCCGCGCTCGCCGTGCCGGAGCCGAGGCGCGAGGCGAGCAGGATCCCCGTCAGCGCCGCGCACATGCCGGAGATGACGAAGCCAAGGATCTTGATCCGGTCGACGGAGATACCCGCGAGCCGCGCCGCGGCCGGGTTGCCGCCGACGGCCTGGATCTCCTGGCCGATGGAGGTGCGCTCCACCAGGACCCACAGCGCCACCACTACCACCGCCATCACGACGATGTTGTTGGGGATGCCCCACAGCCAGCGGCCGAGCGAGATTTCCAGGAACGCCTCCGGCACGCCCGACACGATGGGCACGCCCGCCGAGTAGGCGAAGGCGAGGCCGGTGAGGATGGTGCCGATGCCCAGCGTCGCGATCACCGAGTTGACCTTGAGCTTGGTGACCACCAGCCCGTTGACGAGGCCGACGAGCGCGCCCACCGCCAGCACCACAAGGATGGCGACCGGGATCGGCAGCCCCGTCGCGACGATCAGCCCGGTGACGAGGATGCCATGCAGGCTCGCCGCGAAGCCGACCGACAGGTCGAGCTCGCCCACGATCACCGCCATCGTCAGCCCGCTCGCGATGATGATGGCGAGCGAGGCCTGGTTGAGCACATTGGTGAAGTTGAGCAGCGTCGGGAACGCGCGCGGCGACAGCAGCGAAAACGCCACGATCATCGCGATGAGGCCCAGGATGGTCGCATAGCGGGCGAAGAAGGCGAGGCCGGCCTTGGTGCCGGGCGACAGGCGACGATGGGAGGTTGAGATGTCGGTCATCTTTCCGGCTCAGGCGGCAGACGCGTAGCTGGCGCTGACGATTGCGTTGCGGGTCATGTCCTCTCCGGTGAGTTCGCGCGTGATGCGGCCCTCCACCATGACGAGGATGCGGTCGCACAGGTCGGGCAGTTCGTCGGGCTCCGAGGAGATCACCATCACGGCCATGCCCTCGGCGGCGATCTCGCGGATCAGGCGGTGGATCTCGCCGCGCGCGCCGACGTCGACGCCGCGCGTCGGCTCGTCGAGGATCAGGATGTTGGGGCGACGCAGCAGCCAGCGGCCGATCACCACCTTCTGCTGGTTGCCGCCGCTGAGCCGGCCCACGGTGGTTTCGGTGTCGGGCGTCTTCACGGCGAGGCTCTTGACGATCGCCTCGGTCTGGGAGCGGCGCTTGCGGGTGTCGATCAGCGGCAGGGCCGGGCTCCGAACGATGTTGGCGAGGTTGGCGAGCTGCATGTTGAAGGCGACGCTCTTGGTCAGGATGAGGCCTTCCGAGCGGCGCTCCTCGGGCACGAAGCCGAGCCCCGAGCGCACCGCCGCGGTGGGCGAACTGGGCGCGTAGGGTTTGCCGGCGAGCTCCATCGCGCCCTCGTGCGGGCGGTCGGCGCCATAGACGAGGCGGGCGAGCTCGCTGCGCCCGGCGCCGACGAGGCCGCCGATGCCGAGCACCTCCCCGTGGTGCAGCTCGAAATCGACGCCGCGCACCATCGGCGCGCGGGCAAGGCCGCGCACCTTGAGGGCCACGGTGCCGCGGTCGTGGTTGGCGCGCGCCTCGGCCGGCATCGTCTCGACGTTGCCGCCGACGATGGCCTCCATCAGGCGCTCGCGCGTCAGCGCGTCGCCGGAGAGGTCGGCGACCGATTCGCCGTCGCGAAAGGCGGTGACGCTGTGGCAGAGGCGCAGGATCTCGTCGAGCCGGTGCGAAACATAGAGCACCGCGACGCCGGAGCGCGACAGGTCCTCCACGATGGCAAGGAGGCGCTCCGCCTCTCGCGCCGACAGCGAGGCGGTGGGCTCGTCCATCACCAGGAGGCGCGACTTGCGCACCAGCGCGCGGCAGATGTTGACCAGCCACGCCTCCGCCGTCGACAGCGACCGCGCCTTGGCGTGGAACGGGGTGTTGAGCCCGACGCGCTCGGCAATGGGGGCGATGTCGCGGGCGATGGCGCGCCAGTCGATGAAGCCGAGCCGGGAGGGCTTGGGCAGGCCGAGCATGATGTTCTCGATCACGCTCATTTCCGGGATGAAGGCGAGCTCCTGGTGGATGAAGCTCATGCCGAGCGCGCTCGCCTCGTGCGGCGCCGCGATGGTGACGGGCGCGCCGTCGATGGTGATGCGCCCCGCATCGGCCGCCGTGAGGCCGGCGAGGATCTTGATGAGGGTGGACTTGCCGGCGCCGTTGGCACCGACGAGCCCGTGCACCTCCCCCTCGCGCAGCGCGAGGGAGACGCCGTTGAGCGCCTTGACGCCGCCATAGGCCTTGGCGATGCCCTGCGCCGACAGAAACAGGCGCCGCGGGGCGCCTGTTTCGGGGTTGGATGCGGCGCCGGCCGCTGCCGTCCCATGCATCGGATCAGTTTCCGTAGGCGTCCGGGTGCTCCTCAAGGAAGGCCTCGATGGTCTCCTGGGTGACGAGGATCGCGGGCACTTCGGATGCCTTCGGCTCCCACGCGTCGCCCGCGGCGATGATCTCGTCGATCAACTTTACCATGTTGTAGCCCTCCGCGTAGCTGTCTTCCCAGGCGGTGGCCGTCATGTGGCCGCGCTTGATGTTCTCCAGCGCCTGCGCGTTGCCGTTGACGCCGTAGACCTTCACGTCGGTGCGGCCCTGCTGGCGCAGCGCGCCGATGGCGCCGATGGCCGGGTCGTCCCAGCAGCCCCAGATGGCGAGGTTCTCGTCGCCCGGAGGGTGCGAGGCGAGCCAGGCGTTGGCGTACTGCGCGCCGTCCTCGAAATAGCCGGGGATGCGCACTTCGTTCTTGGTGACGGTGATTTCCGGGTAGTTGGCGAGCTGTTCGTCGAGCAGCGTCTCGCGGTTCCGGCACACTTCGCCGGTGCGGTAGGTGAG
>JAUIJH010000259.1 GCA_030431335.1 Alphaproteobacteria bacterium | reverse complement strand
CCGATGCCCCGCTCCCCGCCCATGAAGAGGTAGGCGCCGACGAGGTTGGCGCCCAGGAAGGCGAGCGCCACGGGCGTGCCCAGCATCATGAGGAAGAGGACCATCCCCAGGAGCAGGCCGAGCGCGAGATACCATTCCATCATCAGCCGCTACTCGTGGATGCCGGCTTCGCCGGTGTGAAACAGCTCCGGCCCGAAGGTGAACCGCGCGAACTCCACCGCCATCAGGCCGAAGCCCAGCGGAATGCAGCCGATCAGGATCCAGCGCGGGAAATAGAGCGAGCGCACGTCCATCTCGTTGGACGCGAAATTCTTGATCGTGATGTCGAGACCTTTCAGCGCCAGGATCAGCGAGATCACCACGCACAGGCCCGAGACGGCGCGTGACAGCCCGTTGCGCAGCCGCTCCGGCAGCGAGGCCGTCACCACCTCGATATAGACGTGCCCCCGCTCGCGCACGAGCCAGGGCGCGCCGAGCATCGTCATGTAAAGGAGGCCGTACTCGGTAAAGGTGAACAGGTGCGCCGATGGCTGCAGGCCGAAATTGCGCCACACCACCTGGTAGACGATGATGAGCATGAAGGTCGGCAGGATGGCGCCCGCCACGATGGCGAGCGCCAGCACGAGGCCGTTATAGAGCTTGATCACCTGCGGCATGGCGCGAGGCCTGCTGCGATCACTTGTTGAACAGCTCCATCAACGGCTCGTAGTTCTGCATGGTGCCCTGCGCTTCCATCTGCTCGCGCATCCGGTTCCAGGTGGTTTCGCGCGCGGCCTTCACGTATTCGTCCGCCGCCGCGCCCTCCAGGGTGATGACCTTGAGGCCGCGCTTTTCGAGCTCGGCGAATTCTTCCTCCGCCAGCTTTACCAGCTTGTCGCGGCTCGCGATCTCATGCTCGATGGCGACGTCCTGCAGGATCTTCTTGGATTCGTCCGACAGCGCGTTCCAGCTTTCCAGGTTCACGATGATGCCGAGATCGGTGGAGAAGAAGCCCGGATCGACGCGGTACTTGAGGAAGTCGTCCCACGACAGGTCCATCAGGCCGATGGAGGTCCACCCCGTCGCCGTCACCGTGCCGCGTTGCAGCGCCGTGTAGAGCTCCGTCGAGGGCAGGTTCAGCACCTGGCCGCCGAGGTAATCGGTGAAGAAGGCGTTGAAGATCGGGTTGCCGCGCAGCTTCTCGCCGGTGATGTCGAGCTTGCCGTCCGCGGTGAGGGTCGGCTCCTCGGTCATCCACAAGTGGAACTGGATGCCGGAATCGAACCAACCGAGATAGTGGACGCCCATCTTCTCCTCGTGGATCTTGTTGAGGAGGTCGATGCCGCCGTTCTCGCGCGCTTCCGGCCCGGTGATGTTGGAGGCGACCAGCACGTCCTTTTCGGCGACCGTGCCGCCATAGAACGAGCCCGGCGTATAGCCCATGTCGGCGATGCCGTCGCGCACGGCGGCCGGCTGCTCGAACATGCCGATGGCCTCGGGACCGCCGCGCACGTCGATGCGCACCACGCCCTCGCCGGCCGCGTTCACCTTGTCGACGTACTCGAGGAAGCTCTTGGTGTAGATCAGCCCGGCCGGGAAGACGTGGATTGCGGTCAGCACGTCCTCGGCCTTGGCCGCGCCGGCGAATGCCACGGCTGCGGCCACTGCCGCGATGATCGAACGCTTCATGTGATCCCCCTCGTGTTCTGTCCCGAAGACATTTTATGCCTAAAATGAAAACATGCACGCGGCGTGCCGACAATGGGGAATCTGATGCGGATCTTTTGGCAGTCCTTCGTCGACGAGGCGATCGGGTCGACGTACCTCGATTACTTGCGCGACCATCTCGCCCGTGCGGCGGCGCCCGGCACCACGGTGGAGGTGCACGGCATGAGCCCGCCGGATTCGTACGCCCACGCCTTGAGCGAGATGCGCTGCGCCAGGCTGATGATCGCCAACGCCGTCGCGGCGCAGAAGGCCGGCTACGACGCGTTCGTGTGCGGCCACATCCAGGATTCGGGGCTGCTGGAGGCGCGCGGCGCGGTGGACATTCCAGTGATCGGGCTTGGGGAATCGACGCTGCTGCACGCCTGCCAGCTCGGCCGGACGATGGGCATCGTGACCATCAATCCGCGCTTCATCCCGCTGTTCGAGCGCCAGTTCGCCTACTACGGGCTCGGCAAGCGCATCGCGGGCGTGCGGTCGGTCGTGTTCGAGCCCGGCCAGATCCTCGCCGCCTTCGACGACGAGGCGCTTCTGGAGCGCACCAAGGCCCAGTTCGACACCGAGGCGGCGCCGCTCCTCGACCTCGGGGCGGAGGTGATCATCGGCGGCGGCGGCATCCCGATGCTGCTGTTCGGCCGCACGCACGCGCACCGCATCGGCGGCGCCCCGGTGCTGGACGGCCTGCCCGTCGCGTTGATGCACGCCGAGATGGCCGTGCGCCTTGGCGCGCTCAACGGCCTCGCGATCAGCCGCCGCGGGCTCTACACCCGCGCGCCTGACACCGTGGTGGACGAGTTCCTGGCCTAGCCGCCCGCCAGCGCAGCGCGTTCAGCCTCGACGGAACCCCGGTCGCGCGGTCGCCCCCCGCGCGACGCGATCAGCGAAACCGGGACCACGCCCGCCCGAAGCCGGCGGCAATGTCGTTCCACGCCTCCTCGAACGTGGTCCGGTTCTTGTCCCATTGCTCTGACGAGGTGGCGGCGAGTTCCTGCATCCGCTTCTGGGCATCGTCGGCATGGGCTTGCATCTCGGCGAGCCGCTTGCGGTACATCGCTTCGGTTTCGCCGGAAGCCTCACGCATCTTCGCTTCGGTCTTGGTGATCTGCTCGTTCCACTCGTCCAGCTTGTTTTTCAGCTCCTGGACGAACTGATCCCGCGTCTGCATTTCGCGTCTCCCTTGTCATTTTCGGCAGGCCGACGGTTCCTTCAGGGGGCAATCGTCGGCCGGTGCGTTTTCGCCCTCACGCGCGAGGGTCCCAGCATCTGCCTAGCCGACGCAAGGGGAATTCGAAAGCGCGCCGGCCGCCGCCATGCCGGCGACACGGCCCATCGCGATGGCGGTGAGGAGCCCGTTGCCGGACAGATAGCCCGCCGCATCCGGCCCGGAAACGCCGACCGCCGCGCCGCCAGCGGCGAAAAGGCCGGGGATCGGCCGCCCGGCCTTCAAAACGCGCGCCGCCGCGTCCGTCACCAGCCCGCCTTGCGTGTGAAACAATGCCCCGGTGACGCACACCCCGTAAAAAGGCGGCGCGAGCGGCGGGCTCTCCCAGACCCGGCCGAAACGATCGCGCCCGCCCGCACCGGCGAGATCCCGCGCCTCCTCCAGCGTGGCGCGGAAGGCGGCGGCGTGCTCCAACCCCAGGGCGGCGGCCAGCGCCCCGCCGGTGTCGCCATGGAGCACGGCGCCGGCCGCTTCGGCACGGCGAAAATCTTCGAACTGGCGCGCGATGGCGGCGATCCGCTCATCGAAGATGGAGTAGGCCACGCCGCCGGGGCGCGCGAGAACCCGCGCCGCCTGCTCAGAATAGCCCTCGCTCTCGTCGCTGAAGCGCGCGCCGGTGCAATCCACCTGGAAGCCGCCGGCCGTCATCGTCGCCCACGTGATGAGGATGCCGTGCGGGTGCGCCACCGACCCGTGCCCCTGATGGCCGGACAGGTCCGCGAGGTCGGCCCCCAGCGCCTCGCCCCAGGCGAGCGCCGAGCCGTCGTTGCCGTCGTGGCCGAACCATAGCGCCTGCGCAAGCGCCGGAATGTGCCGTGCCACGGCCGCCTTGTTGCCGCCATAGCCGTTGCAGGCGAGCACCACGGCGCCGGCCCCGATAGCCTCCTCGCCATCGGGCCGCGCCAGCACGGCGCCGACGGCCCGCCCCCGCGCCATCGACAGCGTCTCGACCTTGGCGCCGGTGAGGATGGTGATGTCCGCCTCCTCGGCGGCCTGGCGCAGCCGGTCGACGAGAGCCGCGCCGGAGCGTTCCGGCATCGCGTGCATGCGCCGCACGCCGTGGCCCGGATAGACGAAACCGTCCACCAGCTCGAAAGGCAGGCCGTGCCGCTCGCCGAGCCAGGTGATCGCGGGCCCCGCCGCCTCGCTCGCCGCCCGTACCAGCGTCTCGTTGGCTTTGCCGTGGGACTTGCGGCGGATGTCGGCGGCGAGAGCTTCGGCGCTGTCTTGGATGCCCGCGCGCGCCTGCGCGGCGGTGCCGGCCGCCGGCACCAGCCCGGCCGAGAGCGCCGTGGAGCCGGCCGGCACCTTGTCGCGCTCGACCACCACCACCGAGGCGCCGGCATCGGCGGCGGCCAGCGCCGCCGTCAGCCCGCACGCGCCGGCGCCGACGATGAGCACGTCCGCGGCAGGCGCCGGCGCCCGCGCCAGGTGGCGCACGCTCACCGCGCGACTTCCCCGATCGCCTCCGCCACGGTGAGCGGGCGCACCATCGCGCCGAGCACCTTGATGGTCGCGTCGTGGATCTCGGCGGAGAACGCGGCGCAGCCGTCGGTGAGGATGGTCACGCCGATATCGCGCACATGCGCGTCGCGCACCGTGGAGGCGACGCCGCCGTTGGTGACGATGCCGCATACATAAAGGTGGCCGATGCCGGCCTTGGCGATCAGCCATTCCAGCCGCGTCATGTAGAAGGCCGAGTAGGCCACCTTCTCCACCACCAAATCGGCCGGCTGGAGGCTGTCGACCAGCGAATGCCCCCACGCGCCGGGCAGGAAATCGCCGCGCGCCAGAAAGGGGCGAAGCCGCTTCAGGTGGGGCGAGATCATCGGCTCGCCTCCGCGCCCCGGCACCAGGGTGAACTGGGTCGAGATCACGAGCCCGCCCGCCGCGCGCAACGCCTGCGCCAGCGGCGCGATGCGCGCGGAGAGCGCCGCGATGGCCGGCGCCGACTGGCCGGCCCGCCCATAGGCCCCCGCGGGGTCGACGAAATCGTTCTGCAGATCGACGATCAGGAGCGCCCGGCGCTCCAGGGGTGGCAGCTCGCTCATCAGCCCCTCAACACGATATTGCCCAGACGGTCGATCTCGGCGGTCATGTCCGGTTCCACCAGCACCGTCGCGTCGGGCTGCTCCAGGACCGCCGGTCCCTCGATGACGGCCCCCACCGGCAGCGACAGGCGGTCGTAGATCGCCGCCTCGCGCGCGTC
>JAUIJH010000059.1 GCA_030431335.1 Alphaproteobacteria bacterium | reverse complement strand
CTCGACGACGTTGATGCCCATGTCGTTGAGCATCGCCATCATGTCTTCGATCTGTTCGGAAGTGACCTCTTCCGACGGAAGAACCTCGTTCAGCTCGTCATGGGTGACGTAGCCGCGCTTCTTGGCAGTCTTGATGAGTTTCTTGACAGCCGCGTCGTTGAGATCGAGGAGCGGACCATCGGCCCCTTCCGGCTGTTGGTCCTTGTCTTCTGCAACGTTCGCTCTGGTCGCCAAAACTGTCCTCCCGGGCACGGGGCTGGTCGGGCGCGCGCGAGCGCCTCGGTCATGAGCACACGGATATCGTGTGTCGTATATTCCGTTCGACTGGCCATGGGGCTGAAACCTCAGCCGCGCATGCGTCACGCTTCAACGCCACTGAGCCCCAATAGATAACGCCATAGTTTCGCCGTGCAAGACGTGCGTCAAAGGAGTTTGTCACTCGGACGTTCGGTATGACCCCCGCTTTTGCGTCGGCGCAAAAGAGCGGCGTCGTCATCAACCGAACGCTCAAGCTCCAAGATGGCGTGGCGGTGGGTCTCAACGGCCCCGTATAGCGAGCGAAGCCGCTCCTCGTCCACCTCATTCGCACTCGCGTGCCGCGGCGGGGTGCCGCTCAGCTCCGCCGTTTGCTCGCGCAGTTCGAGCTTCATGAGGAACAGCTCCGCGCAACGCTGGACGAAAGCAAGGTCCGGCGCGAGGTCCAGGAGGGGGAATCGCTTCACCAGGCGCGGGCCGGTGATGTCGGCCGGGTCGCCCCACACTTCGCCGAGGCACATGCGCGCGCGGTCCGGCATCGCGGCCAGGAGCGGCGCCGGCTCGTCGCACAGGAGCTCGGCGTAGGTTTCCAGGATCATGCCCGCCAGCGCCTGGTGGGCGGCGTTGCGGAAGGTGAGGCCCGACAGGCGCTCGCCGAGCCGTTCGGCCAGCACCGGGTGGCGGATCAGGAGGCCCAGCACCAGGCGCTCCAGCTCGATCTGCTCGCCGTCGGCCGCGCCGGGCTGGCGCAGCGGCGGGTCCGTGCGGCGCGGCCCCTTCTGCCCCTTCGCCGCGCGGGCGGGGGCGCCGCTGGCCCGGCTCAGCGCGAACAGCCGGTCGCGGAAGGCGCTGCGATAGAGCGTGCCCACCCGCTTGTCCGGGATCGACATGGCCAGCGCGTAGAGGCGCACCTCCAGCGCCGCGAGCCGCTCCGGCGTCGACAGGTCGCCCTCGCTCTCGTGCGCGAAGATCGCGTCGACCAGCGGCACGGCGCGCGCGGCCAGCGCCTCGAAGGCGGCCGCGCCGCCCTCGCGCACCACGTCGTCCGGGTCCTTGCCCTCCGGCAGGGTCAGGAGCTGGAACGATTTGCCCGGCGTCAGCAGCGGCACGATGCGGTCGAGCGCGCGGGCGGCGGCGGCGCGGCCGGCCTTGTCGCCGTCGAAGCACAGGATCGGCTCGTCGGCGAGCTGCCAGGCCAGCTTGATCTGGTGTTCGGTCAGGGCTGTGCCGAGGCTTGCCACCACCGTCTCGATGCCGGCCTGGTCGAGGGCGATGGCGTCCAGGTAGCCTTCCACCACGAACAGCCGGTTCTGCCGGTGCGCGGCGCCGCGCGCGCGGTGGGCGTTGAACAGCAGCGCCGATTTGTCGAACAGCGCCGTCTCGGGCGAATTGAGGTATTTCGGCTCGCGCCCGTCCAGCGTGCGGCCGCCGAAGCCCACCATCCGGCCGCGTCCGTCGTGGATCGGCACCATCAGGCGGCCGCGGAAGCGGTCGCGCAGCTCGCCGCCATCCCCGCGCAAGACGAGCCCGACATGCTCCATCTCGCGCTCCGACACGCCCTCGCTGGCCAGCTGGCGCACCAAAAACGCCCGCATCGGCGGGGCGAGGCCGAACTCGAACTTGCGCAGCGTGTCGTCGGTGAGCTGGCGCGAGGCGGCGTATTCGCGCGTCGCGCGCCCGGACGGGCCCCACAGCGCCTTCTGGTAGACCGCCGCCGCCGCATCCAGCGCGCCGCGCTGGCGCTGCCGCGCCGCCTCGCGATATTCCTGCGCCGGGGAGGCTTCCGGCATCGTCATGCCGGCGTCGTCGCACAGCACCCGCACCGCATCGAGGAAAGCGAGCCCCTGGTGGTCCATCAGGAAGCGCACATGGTCGCCCGACTGGTGGCAGCCGAAGCAGTGGTAGAAGCCCTTGCGGTCGTCGACGTGGAAGGAGGGGGTCTTTTCCTCGTGGAAGGGGCAGCAGGCCCAAAGGTCGCCCTTGCCGGGCTGCGACTTGCGCCGGTCCCATGACACGAAGCGGCCGATCACCGACGAGAGGGAAACCCGTTCGCGGAGGTCGTCAAGAAATTCCTGAGAGATTCGCATTGGCCAGTCCCTTCATGGACTGGGCTATAATTCTACTGGATAATTTACGATAGCGTGAGGGCCGCGATTCGCAGGTGATCCCTGCTATCCCCGTATTGAATGGTTCGGGGGGTTGCTATCGGAGCATTCCTCTGACCAGGCAGCTGGCGCGGCTGATGTCGAGCTGGCCGGGGTAGCGCTTTTTCAGCGCGGCGATGGTTCGGCCCACGTCGCGCAGGCCGGCGGCGCCGATCTCGGACATCACCTGCTCGCACACCGTGTGCATGGTCGGCTCGTCCATGAGCTGCGGCATGAACTCGCGAATCGTCTCGATCTCGCGCTCGGTGTGGCGCACGGCTTCCGCATCGCCCGACGCGCGCTCGGCTTCGAGCTGCTCCTGGCGCTGCTTGATCATCGTCTTCAGCAGGGCGGCAATTTCGCCACCCGAAATCTTCTCGCCGTTGCCGGCGCAGTGCGCCGCATCCCGGTCGCGAATCGCGGTCTGAATCAGACGCAACGTACAAACCCGGCGGCGATCGTCATGCTTTACCGCGTCGCGGATAGCAGTTTGCAGTTCTTCTCGCACAATCATTGTCACACCCGTTTCAACAGGCTCGTTGCGGCGTGGCGATTAACACCATCTTTCTGGTACGCCAACAGCGTTTCGCGCCCAAGAAGGTTCCACACCCTCAATTGGTGCAAAAAACAGGCATATTCGCCGCACTTTGCATCTGCTGGATGCTTCAAATGGGTTGGGGATGGTTGCGCGGCAAGCGGGGGCTGTCGTGAAACTTGCGATCGAGGCGCACACGGGCGCTGTTCAGGAATGCCCGCAGGCGCTAAGTCAAGGCTCGCATCTGAGTTGAAGGTGAACAAACGATGACTGTGACGACGCCCTGGGACGAGCCGCGGCCCACCGCATGCCTCGCATTGGCTGACGGTTTGGTGCTGATGGGCGAGGGTGCCGGCGCCGTCGGAACGGCTGTCGGCGAGGTCTGCTTCAACACCGCGATGACCGGCTATCAGGAGATTCTCACCGATCCCTCCTACGCCGGACAGATCATTACCTTCACATTTCCGCATATCGGAAATGTCGGAGCGAATACCGAAGACAACGAGACCGTCGCCGAGGAGGCCATCGTGGCGGCGCGCGGCTGCATCCTGCGCGCGCCCATCTCCAAGCCGCAGAACTGGCGCGCCGAGGAAAGCTTCGATGCCTGGCTGGTCGAGCGCGGCATCGTCGCCATCACCGGGGTCGACACGCGCGCCCTCACCGCCCGGATCCGCGACAGCGGCATGATCAACGGCGTCGTGCAGCACGCGCCGGACGGCGTGTTCGACGTGCCGGCCCTCATCGATCTTGCCCGCAACGCGCCCGACATGGCCGGCGCGGAGCTTGCCACGGGCATCAGCGGCAAAGCGGCGCGGCCCTGGTCGCGCTCCACCTGGGACTGGGGCGCCGGCTATCGCGAGGGCACCGGCAGCGGGCCGCGCATCGTCGCGCTCGACTACGGCATCAAGGGCAACATCCTCAATCTCCTGTCCGAGCGGGGCGCGAACGTGACCGTCGTGCCGGCCACCGCCACGGCCGACGAGGTGATGGCGCTCAAGCCGGCGGGGCTGTTCCTGTCCAACGGGCCGGGCGATCCGGGCGCCACCTCCGCCGTCGTCGGCGACACGCTGAGCGAGCTGATCGACCGGGGCCTGCCGATTTTCGGTATCTGTCTCGGCCACCAGCTCATCGGCAACGCCATCGGCGCCAAGACCAAGAAGATGCGCCAGGGCCACCACGGCGCCAACCACCCGGTGCAGGACCTGGAGACCCGCAAGGTCTCCATCGTGTCCATGAACCACGGCTTCACGGTCGATGCTGCCACGCTGCCGGCCAATGCCAAGGAGACCCACCGCTCGCTGTTCGACGGCAGCAATTGCGGCCTCGCGTTGACCGACCGGCCCGTGTTCTCGGTGCAATATCACCCCGAGGCCTCGCCCGGCCCGCAGGACAGCCACGGCCTGTTCGACAAGTTCATGGCGCTGATCGAGGCCGAGGCGGCGCGGGTATGATGGTTGTCGACGCGGACCTGCCGCGTGATGCCGAGGCGCTGCTGGCGCTCAACAACGGCGCCGTCCCGGCCGTCAACGCGCTGGACGATGCGACGCTGCTCGGCCTCGCGTCCATGGGCCGGGTCCGCCTCGTGCGCGACGGCGCGGTGCTCGGCTTCATCCTGACGATGTCCGCCGGCCGCCCCTATCCGAGCCTCAACTATTGCTGGTTCGGCGACCGCTACGACCACTTCCTCTACGTCGACCGCGTGATCGTCTCGGAGGCGGCGCGCGGCCGCGGCATCGGCCGGCGGCTCTACGAGGACGCCAGCGCGCTCGCGCGGGCCACCGAGGCCGGCCGCGTCTGCTGCGAGGTCAACCTCGACCCGCCCAACCCCGAATCGCTCGCCTTCCACGAGCGGCTCGGCTTCGTGCCCATCTGCGCGCGCCTCAACCCGCCCGAGGGCAAGACCGTCGCCATGATGGTGCGCGAGCTGGGCGAGGCCGAAACCGTCGCCCAGGTGGCTTGATCCCCCAGGTCGCTTAAGTAAGTCGCCTGCTCCCGCGATCCCCGCAGCTCGCCTGACCCCCCGCCGGCCTCAAAGGCTGGCGAAGGTGTCGCAGTCGCGCGGATTGCCCGACCCGTAGCCCTTGCGGAACCACGCGACCCTTTGCGCCGCCGTGCCGTGGTTGAAGCTTTCCGGCACCACGTAGCCCTGGCTGCGGCGCTGGATCATGTCGTCGCCCACCGCCGCCGCCGCGCCCAGCGCCTCCTCGATGTCGCCGTCCTCCACGATGCCGGAGCGGTTCGCCGCGTGGGCCCACACGCCGGCATAGCAGTCGGCCTGCAGCTCCACCTTGATGCTCTCGGCGTTGGCGGCCTGTTCGCTCATGCGCTGGCGCGCCTCGTGGAAGCGGCCCAGCACGCCCGTCTGGTTCTGCACGTGGTGGCCCACCTCGTGCGCCAGCACGTAGGCCTGGGCGAAGTCGCCCGGTGCATCGAAGCGGGTGGACAGGAGGTCGTAGAAGGAGAGGTCGAGGTAGACCTTCTGGTCGACCGGGCAATAGAACGGCCCGGTGGCGGCGCTCGAAAAGCCGCAGCCCGACTGGGTGAAGTCGTCGTACAGCACCAGCGTCGGGGCGTCGTAGCGGGAGCCGCTGTTCTGGAAAATGGTGCGCCAGGTGTCCTCGGTCTCCGCCAGCACGGTGCTGATGAAGGCGCGCTGCTTGTCGGCGGTCGCCTGGTCGCGGGGGCTCTGGGGCTGTTGCGGGGCTGTGATGCCGGCGTTGTCGCCGCGCGAGAGCATGTCGAGGAGCTGGAGCGGGTTGATGCCGGCGAAGAGCCACAGCCCGATCGCCACCGCAATAAAGATGAGGATCGAGCCGCCGCCGGCCCTGCGGACGCCGCCGCCTCCGCTCGAGCGGCCGCGCGGAAACCGGATCGGACCGAAGCCGCCGCGGGAGCGTCCACTCCCGCGGCGGTCTTCGACGTTGGTGCTTTGCCGTCGGCCTTCCCAGCGCATCGGCCTCTCCTGCATGGGTCCTATTCAGGAACCAACGCTTTTGGAGGCGCGCTGTTTCCGATGAATTTAGCGGCGGGGCAACGGACGCAGAATTTCAGAGACCTGATGATGCAGCCAGGACAATTTCCGCCCGTCGCCGAACGGCTTGCCGCGAACCTTCTGCAGCGGCTCGTCCAGGCGCGGTTTGATGAGCGATTTGCCCAGCATGAGATGGTTCAGCATAGTTGACCCTCCTCGTGGTCCAGATGTTCCCGGCGGCGAAAAACGGCTAGCGTATTGGCAACTTCCCCGTTACGACTTCCCGCAATCAGTGCGCTTTCGAGTTGGAATATACGCACCTTGTGCGCAACTTCAAGAGGGAAGGCGCACGATGTGCGTTAAAATGATAAGGTGACTATGACATCCGAGCAGTTCCGTGCCTGGCGCAAGGCAAATGGTTGGAAACAGCGCGAGCTGGCTGACCGGCTCGGCCTCAAGCGGCGGATGATTCAGTACTATGAGCGCGGCAACCGCGACGGGAAGGCGGTGGAGATACCCAAGACGGTGCGCCTGGCCTGTTACGCCATCGCCTGCGGCGTCGAGGAATTTGACGGGCGGACCGTGGAATGGTCCATGAATGCCGACCTCGATCGCGACCCCCAGGCGATTGACGACGACGACGACGATTGAGAACACGGGGCGCGGGCCTGCCATTGCAGGGATCCCTTTGCGCCGGCACGGCGCAGGCTCTATAGCGGGCGCGCACTCTTTCTCCAGCCTTTCAAGAGCGAATGCCCAAACGCACCGACATCTCGACGATCCTGATCATCGGCGCAGGCCCCATCGTGATCGGGCAAGCGTGCGAATTCGATTATTCCGGCACGCAGGCCGTCAAGGCGCTGAAGGAGGAAGGCTACCGCGTCGTGCTGGTCAACTCCAATCCGGCGACGATCATGACGGACCCGGAGCTGGCCGACGCCACCTACATCGAGCCGATCACGCCCGACACGGTGGAAAAGATCATCGCCAAGGAGCGGCCCGACGCGCTGCTGCCCACCATGGGCGGCCAGACGGCGCTCAACTGCGCGCTCAACCTGCAGGCCTCGGGCGTGCTCAAGCGCTACGGGGTCGAGATGATCGGCGCCGACGCGCACGCCATCGAGACCGCCGAGGACCGCGATAAGTTCAAGAAGGCGATGACCGAGATCGGCCTGGAATCGCCGCGCTCGGAGATCGCCCACAACCTGCCCGACGCCTTCCGCGCCATGGAGCGGATCGGCCTGCCGGCGATCATCCGGCCGTCCTTCACGCTGGGCGGGCTCGGCGGCGGCATCGCCTACAACCGCGAGGAATTCCTCGACATCGTGGAGCGCGGGCTCGACGCCTCGCCCACCACCGAGGTGCTGATCGAGGAGTCCGTGCTCGGCTGGAAGGAGTACGAGATGGAGGTGGTCCGCGACCGTGCGGACAACGCCATCATCATCTGCTCGATCGAGAACCTCGACCCGATGGGCGTCCACACGGGCGATTCCATCACCGTCGCCCCGGCGCTGACGCTGACCGACAAAGAGTACCAGCGCATGCGCTCCGCCTCCATCGCGGTGCTGCGCAAGATCGGCGTGGAGACGGGCGGCTCCAACGTGCAGTTCGCCGTCAACCCGGTCGACGGGCGCATGGTCGTCATCGAGATGAACCCGCGCGTGTCGCGCTCCTCCGCGCTCGCCTCCAAGGCGACGGGCTTCCCGATCGCGCGGGTGGCGGCCAAGCTCGCCGTCGGCTTCACGCTCGACGAGCTCGACAACGACATCACCAAGGGCGCCACGCCGGCCTCCTTCGAGCCCACCATCGACTACGTGGTGGTGAAGATCCCGCGCTTCACCTTCGAGAAGTTCCCCGGCGCGTCCACCACGCTGTCCACCTCCATGCGCTCCGTCGGCGAGGTGATGGCGATCGGCCGCACCTTCGCCGAGGCGGTGCAGAAGGCGCTGCGCGGTCTGGAAACCGGGCTCACCGGCTTCGACGAGATGGAGATCGAGGGGCTCGGCCAGGGCGAGGACAACCAGGCGATCCGCGCGGCCATCGGCGTGCCGCGGCCGGAGCGGCTGCTGAAGGTGGCCGAGGCGATGCGTCGCGGCTTCTCGCTCGACGAGGTGTACGAGGCCACCGGCATCGACAAGTGGTTCCTGGAGGAGATCGCCGGGATCCTGGCGCTGGAAGCCAAGGTGCGCGAGCACGGGCTGCCGCAATCGCCGGTGCTGCTGCGGCGCCTCAAGGCGGCCGGCTTCTCCGACCAGCGCCTCGCCACGCTCGCCGGCGTCAGCGTGGAGCACGCCCGCGGCCTGCGCGAGCGGCTCGGCGTCCGGCCCGTGTTCAAGCGCATCGACACCTGCGCGGCCGAGTTCGCGGCGCCCACCGCCTACATGTACTCCACCTACGAGACCCCCTTCGGCGACGCGCCGCAGAGCGAGGCGGCGCCCTCCAACCGCAACAAGGTGGTCATCCTGGGCGGCGGTCCCAACCGCATCGGCCAGGGCATCGAGTTCGACTATTGCTGCTGCCACGCCGCCTACGCGCTCAAGGAAGCGGGCGTCGAGACGGTGATGATCAACTGCAACCCCGAGACCGTGTCGACCGATTTCGACACGTCCGACCGCCTCTATTTCGAGCCGCTCAGCCTGGAGGACGTGCTCGAGGTCCTGCGCGTCGAGAAGTCGGCCGGGCGGCTGATGGGCGTCATCGTCCAGTTCGGCGGCCAGACCCCGCTCGGCCTCGCCGAGGGGCTGGTGGCGGCCGGCCACACGATCCTGGGCACCGGCGTCGATGCCATCGACCTCGCCGAGGACCGCGACCGGTTCCAGAAGCTGCTCGTGAAGCTGCGCCTGCGCCAGCCGCAGAACGGCATCGCCTACTCGGTCGAGCAGGCCCGCGTCGTCGCGCACGAGGTTGGGCTTCCCCTGGTGGTGCGCCCCTCATACGTGCTCGGCGGGCGCGCCATGGAGGTGATCCGCGACGAGGACCACCTCGACCGCTACCTGTTCGGCGCGCTGCAGCAGATGATCCCGCCGCACATCCGCGCCAAGTACCCCAACGACAAGACCGGGCAGATCAACATGCTGCTCGGCAAGAACCCGCTGCTGTTCGACAGCTACCTGGAAAACGCCGTCGAGGTGGACGTCGACGCGCTGTCGGACGGCGACGCGGTGTTCGTGTGCGGCGTTATGGAGCACATCGAGGAGGCGGGCATCCACTCGGGCGATTCGGCCTGCTCGCTGCCGCCGCGCACGCTGTCGGCCGAGGTGGTCGAGCAGATGCGCGCGCAGACGGCCGCGCTCGCCCTGTCGCTCGGCGTCGTCGGGCTGATGAACGTGCAGTTCGCGGTCAAGGGCGAGACCATCTACATCCTCGAGGTCAACCCGCGTGCCTCGCGCACGGTGCCGTTCGTGGCCAAGGCCATCGGCGTGCCGATCGCCAAGATCGCCGCCCGCGTCATGGCCGGCGAGCGGCTGTCCACCTTCGGGCTGGTCGATTCCAAGATGCGGCACGTGGCGGTCAAGGAGGCGGTGTTCCCCTTCGCCCGCTTCCCCGAGGTCGACACCGTGCTCGGCCCGGAGATGAAATCCACCGGCGAGGTGATGGGCATCGACATGGACTTCGCCTCCGCGTTCGCCAAGTCGCAGCTGGCGGCCGGCAACGCCCTGCCGCGCGCGGGCACCGTGTTCATCTCGGTGCGCGACGCGGACAAGGAGGCGATCCGCCCGGCGGCGGCGCGGCTGATCGAGGCCGGCTTCTCGCTCCTCGCCACCTCCGGCACGCAGCGCTATTTCGAGGCGCACGGCATCCCCTGCGCGCGCATCAACAAGGCCTCCGAGGGGCGCCCCCACATCGTCGACGCGGTCAAGAACGGCGAGGTGCAGCTCGTCCTCAACACCGCGGAGGGGCCGCAGGCCATCGCCGATTCCAGCCACATGCGGCGGGCGGCGTTGTTCCACAAGGTGCCTTACTATACAACCTTGGCGGGTGCCCTGGCGGCGGTCGAGGGGATCGTCACGCAAGGCACGCGGGCCCTTGAGGTTCGCCCCCTGCAGTCCTACGTGGGGCAGTTGCCGCCCGGCTAATCCGGTGCTTGCATTTTGTTCATATGTTGGTGGACAGTGTTGTGATCGCGGCGACGCGGCGTTTGGAAAGTTTCTGGCGATGGAAAAGATACCAATGACGAGCATGGGTTACGCTTCTTTGGAGCGTGAGCTGAAACAGCGCACGTCTGAAGAGCGACCCAAAATTATCGCTGCCATCTCCGAGGCTCGCGCCCACGGCGACCTTTCGGAGAATGCGGAATACCATGCCGCCAAGGAAGCGCAGAGCCTCAACGAAGGTCGCATCCAAGAAGTGGAAGACATGCTTTCGCGTGCCGAAGTGATCGATCTGACCAAACTGTCAGGCGATACGGTCAAGTTCGGCGCGCACGTAACTTTGGTCGACGAAGATACTGAGCAGGAAAAGAAATACCAGATCGTCGGCGACGTGGAGGCGGACGTAAAGGCGGGGCGCGTGTCGATTTCCTCGCCCATCGCCCGTGCGTTGATTGGCAAACAAGTTGGCGACAGCGTCGAAGTCTCGGCCCCCGGTGGTGCGCGCGCCTACGAAATCACCGAGGTCCGCTTCGGCTGAGCATCGACCCCCTCGAAGGAGCCGGACGCGCCGCGGCGTCCGGCCCACCCGCGCCGCTCAGGTCTTGTTGATCGAGTTGCCGCCGTCGGCCAGCATCGCGCTGCCGGTCACGAACGAAGCCTGATCCGACAGCAGGAACAGCGCCGCCCGGGCGATCTCCTCCGGCTCGGCCATCCGCTTCAGCGCGTGCAATCCCGCCACCCATGTCTCGAACTCGGGGCCGCCGCTGGCGGACATCTCCGAGCGCGTCCCGCCCGGCAGCAGCGCGTTGACCCGGATCCCCTGCGGCCCGTGCTCGGCCGCCAGCACCTGCGTCAGCCCGATGAGGCCGGCCTTCGCCGCCGCGTAGGCACCCATCCCCGGCAGCCCCACCGTGTGCCCCACGAACGAGGAGGTGAACACGATCGCGCCGCCCCCGGCCGCCTGCAGCGCGGGGATCTGGTGTTTCGCCGCGAAGAAGCCGCTGGTCAGGTTGGTGGCGATCGCCTCCTGCCAGTCGGCGGCCGCCATCTGCGGCACCGGGCCGAGCGCGCCCAGCGTGCCGGCGTTGTTGAACGCCCCGTCGAGCCCGCCGAACCGCTCGGTCGCCAGCGCCACCAGCGCGGCCGCGTAGCCTTCCTCGCGCACGTCGCCGGCGAGCACCGCCGCCTCGCCGCCCGCCGCGGCGATCGCCTCCGCGCATGCGGCCAGCCGGTCCTGCCGCCGCGCGCCGAGCACCACGCGCGCGCCTTCGGCGGCGAACAGGCGCGCTGCCGCGGCGCCGATCCCGCTGCTCGCCCCCGTCACGATAATTCGCTTGGATTCCAATAGCATCGCGAGTTTCCCTGTCATTGCGCCGGAGACCTAGCCCCGCGCAGACCGCGCCGCGTCCGAATCCATGCGCCCAAACTCGGACGCCCGCTCGCAAATCTTTCCGGCAGAGCCCCGAGGCCGAGCAGCCGAGCACAGCGCGAGGCGACCCCGCCGCCGCCCCCCGCGACCGAAAGCCGAAAACTAATCCCCACCCCCGGCGCCCCGTGCCAAATTCCCCCCGTCGCTCGATCGAGGGGAGGCGCGTGCCGGACCGCCCGCCGCGAAGCTCGAGGGCTCGGTGGCGCCAAACCCCCGCCATAACGGAGGCGGGGCGGCGGCGTGCACCGGATCGGCGCCGCGGCCGAAACGCCAGTGCCCCGCCTCGGCGGGCTTGTCGACAACGCACGTCGCGGCTCAAGCGGAGGACCCGAGAGGGGAGGCCGCCGAATAATCCGATCCGGGAAAAGCCGAGGCGGGACGCGTGGGGACAGCCCCACATTCAACAATCACGGGCCGTTTCCTCGCGTCCCGCCGATCCCCGCCAACCCCCGTGCGCCGCCTGGCGCGACGGGCCGCGACCGCGTGCCCGCCGCCTCGCGCGTCGCAAGGGGTTAACGCATCGCTCGAAACCGGATAGAACGCCGCGCGCCGGCTTCGGCCCGATCCCACCGCCAACCGCACGGAGAACCGCCCGCTATGGCGCGCCAGTTCATCTACCATATGCAGGGCCTGTCGAAGACCTACGGCTCCAAGAAGGTCCTCGACAACATCAACCTGTCCTTCTACCCGGACGCCAAGATCGGCGTGCTCGGCCCCAACGGCTCGGGCAAGTCCACGCTGCTGCGCATCATGGCCGGCATGGACAAGGAGTGGAACGGCGAGGCCTGGCTCGCGGATGGGGCCACCGTCGGCTACCTGCCGCAGGAGCCGCAGCTCGATCCCACCAAGACCGTTCGCGAGAACGTCATGCTGGGCGTCGCCGAGCAGCAGGCCAAGCTCGACCGCTACAACGAGCTCGCCATGAACTACTCGGACGAGACCGCCGACGAGATGGCCCGCCTGCAGGACGAGATCGACGCGCAGAACCTGTGGGATCTCGACAGCAAGATCGACCAGGCGATGGACGCGCTGCGCTGCCCGCCGGACGATGCGGACGTCACGGTGCTGTCGGGCGGCGAGCGGCGCCGCGTCGCGCTGTGCCAGCTCCTCCTGGAGCAGCCCGACCTCATCCTGCTCGACGAGCCCACCAACCACCTCGACGCGGAGACCGTCGCGTGGCTGGAAAACCACCTGCGCGAATATCCCGGCGCCATCCTGATCGTCACCCACGACCGCTACTTCCTCGACAACGTCACGGGCTGGATCCTCGAGCTCGACCGCGGCCGCGGCATTCCCTACGAGGGCAACTACTCGGCCTATCTGGAAAAGAAGGCCAAGCGCATGACGCAGGAGGGCCGCGAGGCCGCCGCCGAGCAGCGCGCCCTCACCCGCGAGCGCGAGTGGATCCAGTCCTCGCCGCGTGCCCGCCAGACCAAGTCGAAGGCCCGTATCCAGGCCTATGACGAGCTGCTCAAGCGCAACGAGGCGCGCGTCGCCTCGGGCGAGGCGCAGATCATCATTCCGGCCGGGCCGCGCCTGGGCGACACGGTGATCGAGGTGGAGGGGCTCAAGAAGGGCTTCGGCGACCGCCTGCTGATCGACGACCTCACCTTCAAGCTGCCGCCGGGCGGTATCGTCGGCATCATCGGCCCCAACGGCGCCGGCAAGACGACGCTGTTCAACATGCTCACCGGCAAGGACCAGCCCGACGAGGGTGTGGTGCGCATCGGCGACACGGTGGTGCTCGGCTATGTCGACCAGTCGCGCGATTCGCTCGACGACAAGAAGAACGTCTGGGAAGAGATTTCCGGCGGCAGCGACGTCATCACGCTCGGCAAGCGCGAGATGAACTCCCGTGCCTATGTCGGCGCCTTCAACTTCAAGGGCGGCGACCAGCAGCAGAAGGTCGGCAACCTGTCGGGCGGCCAGCGCAACCGCGTCCACCTCGCCAAGATGCTGAAGTCCGGCGCCAACGTCCTCCTGCTCGACGAGCCCACCAACGACCTCGACACCGAGACGCTGGCGGCGCTGGAAGACGCGCTGGAGGATTTCGCCGGTTGCGCCGTGGTGATCTCGCACGATCGCTTCTTCCTCGACCGGCTGGCCACCCACATCCTGTCCTTCGAGGGCGACAGCCACGTCGAGTGGTTCGAGGGCAACTTCCAGGACTACGAGGAGGACAAGAAGCGCCGCCTCGGGCCGGACGCCATCGTGCCGCGCCGGGTCAAGTACAAGCGCCTCACGCGCTAGAGCACGTCCCGCTCGAGTGGGATCAATCAACCTCGCGCCCGATCGGGCGCAGGATGCTCTAACTCTTTGATGGCGAGCAGCTTCTGTCGCTCTATTGCTTCCGATAGACCGACAGCTGCTCTAGCCCGTTTCGAGCTTGCCGGAACCGGCAAGCGGCTCGGAAGACCGCCGCCGGCAGGCAGAGCCGGAGCGGCCAGGGCGAACACGGGGCGAGCCTGAACGGCTCCCGCCCACCGAAAACGCGCCGCAGGTTGTCCCCGGCGGCGCGTTCGGCCGTATCTTCCGCATCGGGCCTTGGGTATCGGGCTTATGTGTCGAGGCTTCGCCGGCTGGGGGGCGGCCTCAGAAGAAGACGCCGAAATCGAGGGTGTCCGCGTTCACGCCCACCAGGAGCACGGTTTCGCCGGTGTCCAGCGTCACCGCGGTGTCGCCGGCGATCTGGGTCAGGTTCTTGAAGGCGTCCAGCGGGTCGGCGACGTCGAGGCGGTCGCCCTCGCCGGTGTCGAAGTCGATGATGCGGGCGCTGTCGCGGAGGACGAAATCGTCGGCGCCGGCGCCGCCGACGAGCCGGTCGCCCTTCACCGTGGCGGTGCCGCCGTCCAGCGTGTCGTCGCCGGCGCCGCCCAGGAGCACGTCGTTGCCCATGCCGCCGATCACGTGGTCGTTGCCGGCGCCGCCGCTGATGAAGTCCTGGCCGTCCTGGCCGTCCAGGAAATCGTGGCCGGCGCCGCCCCAGATCTTGTCGTCGCCGCGGCCGAGGCGGACGTCGTCGTTGCCGGCGTCGCCGCGGCCGCGGTCGTCGCCGAAGCTGCCGCGCAGCGTGTCGTGGCCGCCGGCGCCGCGCATCAGGTCGGCGCCGAGGCCGCCGGCGAGCCGGTCGCCGCCGGTGCCGCCGGTCAGCACGTCGTCGCCGCGCGCGCCGAACAGGGCGTCGTCGTTGGCGCCGCCGAACAGGTCGTCGTCGCCGGCGCCGCCGCGGATCCGGTTCTGCGCCGCGTTGCCGGCGATGGTGTCGTCGCCCCGGCCGCCGTTGGCGTTCTCGATGATGGAGCGCATGCTGCCCTTGAACAAAAAGGCGTTGTGCACGGCGCCGTCGGCATAGATCGCGTCGTCGCCGCGGGCGATTTCCTGGGCGCGGTTGAGCTGCGGCTCCTGGCCGGTCGTGGAGAAACCCCCGGGGGCGAGGTCGATGCTAAGATCGCTGTCGTAGCGGGAGAAGTCGTAGGTGTCGGTGCCGCCGCCGTCCCAGATGGTCTCCAGCATCACGTGCTCGTTGGGGTCGAACACGTAGCGGGTGTTGCGGGCGTCCTCGTAGCTGGCGCCGTAAAGGTGCTGCAGGGCCGCGATGTCGGCCGGCATGTAGGTTTCGCTATAGCCGCCATGCTCGATGCCCAGACCGTCGGACACGGCCATGCCCGGCGCGCTGCGGGCGGACATGACGGAGTGCTCGGCGCCGTCGCGCTCGCCGGGCAGGGCGCCGAAGGGGCCCATCTCGTGCGGGTGCTTCAGGCCCAGCGCGTGGCCCACCTCGTGCAGCACGGCGCGGTAGCCGTAGCTGCCCTTGGCGAGGTCCTCGACCACGGTGCCGCCGAAGAAGATGTCGCCGGCGAGCTCGCCCTTGCCGGGCATGAAGGCGTAGGCGCCGAGCGCCATGGCGCTGGAGCCGCCGACCGACAGCCCGTCGGCGGCGACAACGCGCAGGTCGGCATGGGTTCCATCGAGGCGCTCGTCGATGGCAAGCTTGGTGAAGGCTTCCACTTGCGCGAAGGCGCTGCGTACGGCATTCTTCAGTTGTGGGTCGGCGGAAGTGGATCCATAGGTAGCAGCGCCGATGCCGTTGGGCACATCCCGCGCAAAGCCGAAGGTGAGGCGGCCAGTCCAAGCCTCGCCCGAGACCAGTGTGTTGGTCGAGATATTCGCGGTGGGTGATACGCTACGCACGCTGACCATGACACTGCCTCTGCAACACACACGCTCGAGGACGCTTGCCGGCGGTTCGCCCCGCTTGCTGGGGTGTCCGGCAACCTGTCCCGCACAGAGGTAACGACGTCAGTCGCGCATTTGCTGGTGCGGGGCTGTCCTGCCCCGCAAAAGCCCTTATTCGCCCTCGGCTTGCGCCATCATCGGCTCCAGCTCGCGCAGCGTCTCGGCGAAGCGGCCGACGATCTCGTCCGCGTCCGCCTCGGTCAGGATCAGCGGCGGCGACATGGCGATGGCATCGTGCGCCATCGGCCGCATGATCAGCCCCCGGGCCAGCGCCCGCGTCGTAAACGTCTTGCCGATGCCCGCGGAGGGGACGAAATTGCGCCGCGGCTCCCGCGCCTTGACCAGCTCCACGCCGGCGATCAGGCCCACGCCGCGGATCTCGCCCACGTTCGGGTGCCCGCCGAGCTCCTCGCGCAGCCGGCGGTGGAAATAGGCGCCGACGGTGGCCGCGTTCTGGAACAGCCCCTCCCGCTCCATGATCGCGAGGTTGGCGTTGGCCGCCGCGCAGGCGATGGGGTGCGCGGTATAGGTGTAGCCGTGGCCGAACAGGCCGAGATGATCGGAATCGTCGTGGATCGTCTGCCACACCGTCTCGCCGATCAGCACCGCCGACAGCGGCTGGTAGCCGGACGTGATGCCCTTGGCGACCGAGACGAGATCCGGCTCGATGCCGAAATAATCGCAGCCGAACGGCGTGCCGAGGCGGCCGAAACCGCAGATCACCTCGTCGGCGATGAACAAGACGTCGTGCTTCTTCAGCACCGCCTGCACCTTGGCGAAGTAGCCCTTCGGCGGCACCACCACGCCGCCGGCACCCATCACCGGCTCGGCGATGAAGGCGGCCACCGTCTCCGGCCCCTCCGCCTCGATGGCGGCGTCGAGCTCGGCGGCGAGGCGGTCGGCGAACGCCTCCTCGCTCTCGCCGGGCAGTCCCTCGTGGTAGAGATGCGGGCAGCGCACGCGCACCACCGGGATCGCCGGCAGGTCGAACGCGTTGTGCACCGAGGGCAGGCCGGTGAGCGAGCCCGACGCGACCGTCACGCCGTGATAGGCGCGGTCGCGGGCGATGATCTTCTTCTTCTGCGGCCGGCCCTTGAGGTTGTTGTAGTACCAGACCAGCTTGACCTGGGTGTCGTTGGCGTCCGACCCCGAGCAGCCGAACAGCACGCGGGCCATGTTGCCCGGCGCCATGCGCCGCACGGTGTCGGCGGTGTGGATGCCCGGCTCGGTGCCCATGGACGCGAACGAATGATAGTACGGCAGGCGCGCCGCCTGCTCGGCGATCGCGTCGACGATCTCCTGCCGGCCGTACCCCACGTTGACGCACCACAGCCCGGCCAGCGCGTCGATCAGCTCGTTGCCGCGGTTGTCGGTGAGGCGCACGCCCTTGCCCTCGACCATGATGCGCGGCCCGGTCTCGGTGTGCTGCCTGGGGTTGGTGAAGGGGTGGAACATGTTCTGCCGGTCGAGATCTTCGATCGACTGGTTGTGGGATGGGCTGATGTCCATGTCGCATCTCCGACCCGCGCTCGTGCGGGCATGCGCGTGAAGGGGCGGCACCGTTCGCCGTGTCCGGTGAGGTACCATATTCGGCCGATCCCCGGAACGGGGCGCGACGGCACGGCGCAACCAGGGCGCGCGCCCGATGCGCTTGCGCACGGGTCGCGTGCGGGAGTTCTTTCAAATGCGCGCTTGGGTCTATATGAGCGCGCTGTCGGGGCCGCCCCTCGAAAGCGTCCGTCTCGCTCCGGCCCAAGTGTTTCACCCATGCGCGACAGGTCGTTAGGCTGCAAATCGAGGATCGCGACCGCCGCGAACCGAACGGCGGGCGCGTGTGCGCCGACACGGTGTGCGAGCGCGCGCAAGGAGGAACTGAATACATGCGTGTAGAAGCCGGAACGCCCGACAAGCTCGGTGCCTCCTGGGATGGGCTGGGAACCAATTTCGCGCTGTTCTCCGCCCACGCCACCAAGGTGGAGCTGTGCCTGTTCGAGCCGTCGGGGCGCGGCGAGACGCGGCGCATCGCGCTGCCGGAAAACACGCACGACGTCTGGCACGGCTACCTGCCGGACGTGCGGCCCGGCCAGCTCTACGGCTACCGCGTGCACGGCCCCTACGAGCCGGACGCCGGCCACCGCTTCAACCCCAACAAGCTGTTGGTGGACCCCTACGCCAGGGCGCTGCGGGGGGAACTGCGCTGGCACGATTCCATGTTCGGCTACCGCCTCGGCTCCACCCGCGCGGACCTGTCGTTCGACCGGCGCGATTCGGGACCGTCGATGCCCAAGTGCATCGTCGTCGACGAGGCGTCCACGTGGGGCGGCCACGTGCGCCCCACCGTCTCGTGGGAGCAGACGATCATCTACGAGGCGCACGTCAAGGGCATGACGGCGATGCATCCGGACGTGCCGGAACATCTGCGCGGCACGTTCGCGGGGCTCGCCGACCCGAGCGTGGTGGACAACCTCGTCAAGCTCGGCGTCACCGCCATCGAGCTGATGCCGGTGCACTATTTCCCGGACGACCGGGTGCTCCTGTCCAAGGGATTGCGCAACTACTGGGGCTACAACACGCTCAACTTCTTCGCCCCGGCGGCGCGCTACCTGTCGCCGGGCGGCAGCCACCACGAGTTCAAGTACATGGTGCGGCGGCTGCACGAGGCGGGCATCGAGGTGATCCTCGACGTGGTCTACAACCACACCGCCGAGGGCAACGAGCTGGGGCCGACGCTGTCGTTCCGCGGCATCGACAACGCCAGCTACTACCGCCTCGCCGACCAGAAGCGCTACTACAGCGACACCACCGGCACCGGCAACACGCTCGATGTCGGCCATCCGCGCGTGCTGCAGATGGTGATGGATTCGCTACGCTACTGGGTCGAGGTGTGCCGCGTCGACGGCTTCCGCTTCGACCTGGCGCCCTCGATGGCGCGCGAGGAGGGCGGCTTCGACCGCTCCTCCGCCTGGCTCGACGCGATGATGCAGGACCCGGTGCTCAACAAGGTCAAGCTGATCGCCGAGCCGTGGGACCTCGGCATGGACGGCTACCAGGTAGGCAATTTCCCGCCCGGCTGGGCGGAGTGGAACGGGCGCTATCGCGACGAGATCCGCTCCTACTGGAAGGGCGAGTCGGGCAACCTGCCGGCCCTGGCGCGCGACCTCCTCGGCTCGGCCGACATGTTCGACTACGGCGGCCGGCGCCCGTGGGCCAGCGTCAACTTCATCACCGCCCACGACGGCTTCACGCTGCGCGACCTCGTCTCCTACAACGCCAAGCACAACGAGGCGAACGGCGAGGGCAATCGCGACGGCCACGACGACAACCGCTCGTTCAACTACGGCCACGAGGGCGATACCAGCGACCCGGCCATCCTCGCCATCCGCGACAAGATGCGCCGCAACTTCATGGCGACGCTGCTTCTGAGCCAGGGCACGCCGATGATCCTGATGGGCGACGAGATCGGCCGCACCCAGTACGGCAACAACAACACCTACTGCCAGGACACCGAGATGAACTGGCTCGCCTGGGACGAGCACGACCCGCGCGACGATGCCCAGCTCGCCTTCGTGCGCGGGTTGACCGCGCTGCGGCGCGATTTCGGCCTGTTCTCCCAGCAGCGCTACCTCCACGGCATGCCGCTCGACCCGCCGGCCCGCGACGGCGCGCTGGAGGTGATGTGGCTGCGGCCCGACGGGCAGGCGATGGAAGAGGCCGACTGGCACGTCAGCGATCCCAAGACCGTGGCGATGGTGCTCGCCGCGGCCGACGGGCGCCGCGCCGTGATGTTTTTCAACGGCTACCATGAGACGATGCACTTCGCGCTGCCCGCGCCGCTGGCCGAAATCCTGTGGCGCGAGATCGTCGATACACAAACCGGCGCCGTGCATCTGTTTGGCGATGGACCTTTGCGTGTCGGGCCCTACGTGGTCCCCGATCGATCGATCCTCGCGATCGCCGGGACGCTCGCCTAGCGAGGTTCCTTCACCCTTTTCGACCCTCTGACACACGGTCCGCCATGCCAGACCAGACGTCTTTCCCAACAACCTGGGGCGCCACTCTCGTGGAGGGCGGCGCGCGTTTCCGCCTGTGGGCGCCCGACGCCGAGAGCCTCGCCCTGCGCACCCCCGCCGGCGACCTGCCGATGGACGCCGCGGGCGAGGGCTGGTTCGAGCTCGTCACCGACAAGGTGCCGGTGGGCGGGGGCTACGGCTTCGTGCTGCCCGACGGTTCCGTGGTGCCCGACCCCGCCGCCCGCGCCCAGATGGGCGACGTGCACGGCCTGTCGAAGCTCGTCGACCCGGCCGCCTACCGCTTCGTCAATTCCTGGGCCGGCCGGCCTTGGGAAGAGGCGGTGATCTACGAGCTGCACATCGGCACCTTCACGCCGCAAGGCACCTTCCGCGCCGCCATCGACAAGCTCGGCCACCTCGCCGCGCTCGGGGTGACCGCGGTGGAAGTGATGCCGGTCGCCCAGTTCGCCGGCGGTCGCGGCTGGGGCTACGACGGCGTGCTCCTCTACGCGACGCACAACGTCTACGGCACGGTGGAGGACTTCAAGGCCTTCGTCGACGCCGCGCACGGCCACGGGCTGATGGTGCTGCTCGACGTCGTCTACAACCACTTCGGCCCGGACGGGAACTACATCTCCAAGTATGCCGCGCACTTCTTCCACCCCGAGCGGCACACCCCGTGGGGCGCGGCGATCGCCTTCGACGAGCCGGCCGTGCGCGCCTTCTTCGTGGAGAACCCGCTCACCTGGCTCACCGAGTTCAACCTCGACGGGCTGCGCTTCGACGCCATCGACCACATCCGCGACGAGGGTGGCGAGCACATCCTCAACGAGATGGCGCGGCGCATCCGCGAGACGTTCGACCGCCCGGTCCACCTGTGCACGGAGGACGAGCGCAACATCGTCGACCTGCACCCCTACGAGAACGGCAGGCCGACCCGCTTCACCGCCGAGTGGAACGACGATTATCACAACGTCATCCACCCGATCGCGACCGGCGACACGGAGGGCTACTACGCCGACTTCGTGACGCACCGGGAGGCGAAGCTGGCGCGGGCGCTGGCGGAGGGCTTCATCTTCCAGGGCGAGCCGTCGAAGAGCCACAACGGCGCGCCGCGCGGGGTGATCTCCACCGGCCAGCCGCTCAGCGCCTTCGTGATCTTCAACCAGAACCACGACCAGGTGGGCAACCGCGCCTTCGGCGAGCGGCTCGTGGACCTTGCCGAGCACGACATGGTGGTGGCGCTGACGGCGGTGCTCCTGCTGTCGCCGCAGATCCCGCTGTTGTGGATGGGCGAGGAGTGGGGCGAGACCAACCCGTTCGGCTTCTTCTGCGATTTCGACGGCGAGCTGGCGGCGGCGGTGCGCGAGGGCCGGCGCAACGAGTTCAAGAAGTTCGATGCCTTCATCGACCCGGACTCGCGCAGCGACATCCCCGACCCCAACGCCGCCTCCACCTTCGAGGCGTCGAAGATCGACTGGGCCAAGTGCGGCACGGAGGCCGGCGGGCGCTGGCTCGGGCTCATCAAGCGCCTGCTGGCGGTGCGGGCGGCCGAGATCGTGCCGCGCCTGGCCGGCATCGGGCCGAAGGCCGGCGAAGTGCTGGCCGCGCAGGAGGGCGGGATCATCGAGGTGGCCTGGCGGCTCGGCGACGGGGCGCGGCTGACGATGGCGATCAACCTCACCGCCGACGACAAGGACGGCGAGCGGGGCGCGGGTGGCGCCACGCCCGGCCGGCTTCTGTTCGCCGTCGCCGACGGGGTGGAAATCGACGCGGCCCGGCTCGGCCCGCACGGCGTGGTCGTTACGCTGGCGGACGCGTGAGCGCGGTCCTCGACGCGGCCGCGCGCGCGGCCGGCATCCTGCTCGAGCCGCGCTGGTACGGCGCCCCGCCGGTGCCGGACGCGACCAAGGACGCGCTGATCGCGGCGCTCGGCCCGGTGCCCGGCGTGGGCGGTGCGCCGGCCGAGCCGAGGCCGGCCTACGTGCCGCCCATCCTCGACCGGGCGCGGCTGTTCGGCGTGGCGCTGCAGCTCTACCAGCTGCGCTCGCCGCGCAATCTGGGCATCGGCGACCTTGCCGATCTCAAGGCGCTGATCGGGCCGTTCGCCCGCGAGGGGGTCGATTTCATCGGCCTCAACCCGATGCATGCGCCGTTCACGGCCGCGCCGGAGCGCGCCTCGCCGTTCTCGCCGTCGGACCGGCGCTTCCTCAACCCGCTGATCATCGCGGTGGACGAGGTGCCCGGCTACCGCGAGGCGATGCGCGAGGGCATCTTCGTGCCGGGCGCGACGGACGTGGTCGACTACACGGCCGTCGCCGCCGCCAAGCTCGCCATCTTGCGGAAGATCCACGCGGCTTGGCGGGCCAACGGGCCGGACGTGCCGGCGCAGGCGATCCAGGACGCGGCGCACCACCGCAGCCTGGGCGGCAAGGCGCTGCACGATTTCGCGCTGTTCGAGGCGCTGTCGCACCGCATGGTGGAGGACGGGCACGGCGCCGGCTGGACGAGCTGGCCCGCCGCCTACACCCACCGCGACAGCGCCGAGGTGCACGCCTTCGAGGAGGCGGACGGCAACGAGATCGCCTTTCACGCCTTCCTGCAATACCTCGCCGACGAACAGCTTCGCGCCGCCCACGCGGCGGCGCTCGCGGCCGGGATGCAGATCGGCCTCTATCTCGACCTCGCGGTCGGGGCGGCGCCGGACGGGGCCTCCACCTGGGCCGATCCGACGCTGGCGCTGCGCGGCATCCGCATCGGCGCGCCGCCGGACCTGTTTTCCGCCGACGGGCAGGATTGGGGCCTCGCGCCGCTGTCGCCGGCGGCGCTGGCCTCGTCCGGCTACGCCTCCTACCGCGCCATCCTGGCGGCGGTGATGGCCCACGCCGGGGCGGCCCGCATCGACCACGCGATGGGGCTGGAGCGCCTGTTCCTGGTGCCCGACGGGGTGCCGGTGGTGGAGGGCGCCTACGTGCGCATGGATGGGCTCCTCGACGTGCTGATCGCGGAGAGCCACCGCAACAAGGCGCTCGCCATCGGCGAGGATCTCGGCGTGGTGCCGGAGGGTTTCCGCGACCGGATGGCGGCGCTGCGGATCTTCTCCACCCGCATCCTCGCCTTCGAGCGGGACGGGATGCTGATGCGCCCGCCCTCGCGCTACCCGGCCGATTCGCTGGCCTGCCTGTCGACCCACGACATCGCCCCGCTGGAGGCGTGGTGGCGCGGCGACGACATCGACATCCGCAAGGCGGTCGGCCACCTCAAGAGCGCCGACGCGGTGTCCGGCCGCGTCGCACGCGAGGACGAGAAGACGCTGATGTGCGCGCTCGCCGGCCTGCCGCCGCAGGTGGCGCGCGGCCCGCTCACCGACGATCTCGTCATCGCCTTCCACCGCGTGGCGGCGCGCAGCCGCTCGCGCATCGTCGCCGTGCGGCTGGAGGACGTGGTCGGCGGGCGCCGCCTCGTCAACCTGCCCGGCACGGACCGCGAACACCCCAATTGGCGCAACACGCTGCCGCTGACGGTGTCCGAGCTGACCCGCTCGGACCGCCTGATGCGCACATTCGCGGCAATGCGCGAGGAGCGATCATGATCGGCGCGACTTATCGGCTGCAATTCCGTGGCGGCATGGGCTTTTACGAGGCGGCCGAGCTGGTGCCGAAGCTGGCGGCGACGGGGATCACCCACTTCTACGCCTCGCCCATCTTCGCGGCGACGGACGGCTCGACGCACGGCTACGACGTCACCGACCACAACGCCTTCGACCCGGTGCTGGGGGGCGAGGCGGGCTTCCTCCACCTCAGCGACACGTTGCGCGCGCACGGGCTGAAGCTGATGCTCGACATCGTGCCCAACCACATGGCCGCCTCGCCGCAGAACCCGTGGTGGCGCGATGTGCTGGCGCACGGCCGGCGCTCGCCCTTCGCCGACCATTTCGACATCGACTGGTCGGCCCCGCGCCTGATCCTGCCGATCCTGGCCACGCCCTACGGCGAGGCGCTGGCGAACGGCGAGATCGCCCGCGCCGAGCATCCCGAGTGGGGCCCGGTGCTGACCGCCCACGGCATGGCTTTTCCGCTGCGCCCGGGCACCGAGACCATGGTCGACGTGCACGCCTGCCACGAGGCGCAGCACTACCGCTTCGCCCACTGGCGGCTGGGGCGCGACGGCCTCACCTATCGGCGCTTCTTCGAGATCACCGGCCTGGTGGGCGTGCGGGTGGAAGACTCGAAGGTGTTCGCCGACGTGCACGCGCTAACGCTGAGCCTGATCGCGCAGGGGCGGCTCGACGCGCTGCGCGTCGACCATGTGGACGGGCTCGCCGACCCGGCCGGCTACCTGGCGCAGCTCGCCGCGACGGCGAAGGTGCCGATCCTGGTGGAGAAAATCCTCGAGCCGGGCGAGGCGCTGCCGCCGTGGCCGGTGCTCGGCACCACGGGCTACGAGTTCATCGCCGCGCTGGCGAGCCTCTTCGTCGACCCGCAGGGGCTGGCGCTGATGGCGCGCGAATACGCCGCCATCGCCTGCGACGACGTGGATGGGCTCATCCACAAGGCCAAGCACGAGATCATCAACCACAACCTGGCCGGCGAGCTGCTGCGCCTGACGGACCTCGCCCGCGCCGTGTTCGCCGACGATCCGATGCGCCGCGACTATGGCCCCTTTACCTTGCGCGAGGGTCTCTCGGCGCTGCTCGCGGGGATGGGCGTCTACCGCACCTACATCACCGACGCCGCCAGCGCCCAGGACCGGGCGCACCTTGCGGCGGCGGCCGAAACGGCGCGCCGCGAGCCGCTGGAAAGCCCGCAGGTGGTGGACGACCTCGTGTTCGCCTTCGCGGAGCGTCACGAGATCGGCGCGGCCCGCGAGTTCGCGACCCGCTTCCAGCAGACCAGCGGCCCGCTGATGGCCAAGTCGGTGGAGGACACGGTGTTCTTCCGCCATCACCGCTACGTCGCCCTCAACGAGGTGGGCGGCGGCCAGCACCTTTCGTTCGGCAGCGCCCCCTATCTGGCGCTGACCGAGGGCGGCGGCCTGGCGGCGACACAGACCCACGACACCAAGCGCGGCGAAGATGCCCGCGCACGCCTTTATGCGCTGAGCGATCCGGCCGCCGCCGCGCGCTTCGTGCCGCTGGCCCACGCGCTGCCCGGCGACGTGCCGGCCGGCCTCAAATGGGGGCTTGCGCAAATGCTGTTCGCCTCCTGGCCGCTGGAGGACGACCCGGACTTTCCCGCCCGCTTCTGCGAGACGGCCCTCAAGACCGTGCGCGAGGCCAAGGAAAGCACGAGCTGGACGGCGCAGGACGGCCCGTTCGAGCAACGCGTCACCGATACGGCCGAACGGCTGGCGAGCGGCGCCGACCCCTTCGCCAGCCTTGCGGACGTGCGCCGGGCCGGCGCGGTGGTGGGGCTGTCCCAGGCGCTGCTCAAATGCTTCGGCCGCCGCCCGCCGGACATCTATCAGGGCACGTTCGGCTGGGACTTCGCGATGGTCGACCCGGACAACCGGCGGCCCGTGGACTTCGCCACGCGGATCGATCTCGTGGAGGTCGCGCGCCTGGCAACCCCCGAATCGCTGATGGCGCAATGGCAGAACGGGGCGATCAAGGCGCGGGTGCTGATGGCGGCGCTGGCGCTGCGGCAGAAGCGGCCGCAATTGTTTGCAAGCGGCACCGTGCGGCAGCTCGATCTCGGGGGCGATTGCCCCTTGACCGCCGTCGTTTGCGCGGACGGGACCAATCTGGCGCTTGCAATGGTGGCCACGCGCCCGCTCGGACTGCTTGCAGGCGAGGATCTGGCGCTTGCAATCCCTCAAATGGGCCGAATCACGCTCGACCGGCCGCTGATTTGCTCAATAACCGGAACGCAAATCACAGGCGAAGCGACTGAGATCGCTGATCATTTCGCTAAATTCCCGGTCCTGCTCGCCGCATCCGCCTGACGGACGCCGATTTTGGCCGGCGGGGCCGCCTCGAGCGGCCCTGTCGGTTAACCCGGTGTTGCTTTTTGGCACGAAATCCACCGGGCCCGGGCGTTTTTGTGTTGTCCGTGCAACAAGCAGAGCGATGTGAGGCCCTTTGAAGTGATTGGCGTCACGCTTTCCGTTGCTGTGAGCCGGGCACCTGCGCAATGTCACTTCACGACGGGGGCGGGAAACGACCTCGGAGTGTTTGGGCGGGCCGCAGCGGCTTCCTCCAAACTGAGTAGGATCCGGCGACTTTCGGCCCGTTGGTCACCGCCGGAATGAAAGTCAAAGGGTCTAACAGTGAAACTTCTTGGAGATCGAGACATGAACATTAAGCGTCTTGTCCTCGGCACGGCTGCGGGTGCTCTCGCGGTGACCGGGGCGCATGCGGCGGATCTTCCCGTCGTTGTTGAGCCGGTTGACTACGTTCGCATCTGTGACGCAGCCGGCGCCGGGCACTTCTTCATCCCGGGTACCGAAACCTGCATGAACATCCGTACCCGCGTTCGTACGGATTACAACTTGTACTTCGACTTCGACGATTTCTCGGGCCCCGTCGGTAACTTCTACGACGGCGACACCAACGATCGTCTGTACGTCGACCATCACGCAGACCGAGTTCGGCCAGCTGACCACCTTCGTCGACATCTTCGTGACGAAGGACTCTGCGGCTCGCGGCGGCAACGGCTCCGACGCCGACTCCGTGACGCTCGACAGTGCCCTGATCCAGCTGGGTGGCCTCATCCTCGGCCGCTTCGCCACGACCTTCGGTTCGGGTGAAGGCGTCTACACGATCGAGCAGACCTTCGACCTCGGCAACAACACCGGCCAGGTCAACCAGATCGCCTACCAGTTCGACTTCGGCAACGGCTTCGGCGTGCAGGTCTCTCTTGAAGACACCACCGAGCACCGTCGTCTGATCGGCGGCGGCATCTACGGCGGCGCGCAGATCCCCGACATCGTCGGTAAGCTGTACGTCGACCAGGGTTGGGGTTCCGCCTTCCTGTCGGGTGCTGGCCACTACATCAATGCCATCCAGTTCGGTGGTAACTCGGACGAGACCTACGGCTTCGCGGTCGCTGGTGGTGTGGAAGTCAACGTGCCCTTCGGTAACGGCACCCGCATCGGTGTTCAGGGTGGTTACGCTCTGGGTGCTCAGGACTTCATCAACGACGGCATGACCAGCACTGTTGGCACGCCGGACGCGATCTTCGACGCTGCTGGCAACCTGGAGATGGGCAACTTCTTCGCCGTCGCCGGTGGTATCGGAACGTCCTTCACCCCGACCATCTCTGCCGCTCTCGGCGGTGGTTGGACCTACGCCGACTACGATGTGGCCGGTTCCGTGGACGTCTCGAACATCAACGTTCAGGGCTCCATCGGCTGGACCCCGGTCAGCGGCCTGCTCTTCGCCCTCGGCGCCGAGTATCGCTACATCGACCAGACCGGCGGCGCTCGCGACGGTTCGCTCCTGACCACGTTCTTCCGCGCTCAGGCTGAGTTCTAAGAACGACACACCATCCCCGCGGATGGGAAGGCCCGGCGGTTTCCGCCGGGCCTTTTTCGTTTTATCTAGAGGTATCAGCCCGCTTCGGCGGGCGGGCCATCGGGGCCCCGTTGGAGATCGAGACATGAGAGCGAAGCATCTTGCGTTCGGATCGGTTGCGGGCCTGCTCATGATCACCGGGGCGCTGGCGGACAACCTGCCCGTGGTGGTCGAACCGTTCGACCGCTCCGGCATGTGCGATGAAATGGGCGCGGGTTACGCCCTCATCCCCGGCACCGAGACCTGCATGAAGGTCACCGCCGGCGTGCGGACCGATTACAACTTCGATATCACGCTGAAAGGCTTCGACGGCGGCGGCGGCCACGGCCAGAACAACGGCGTGCAGCGCTTCAACCGCCGCGGCAACGTCAGCGCCTCGACGGTCACGCAGACCGAATTCGGCCCGCTGCGCACCTACGTCGACATTTCCGTCAAGGATTAGCGCGCGAGGGCCGGGCCGGCGGCCGCCATAGGGCGCCGCCAGGCCGGGCCAGACATGAAATGCAAGCGTGCTCAAGCGATTCCGCTCGGGCGGAAAGGGCTCCAAAGGCGAATTTTTTGCCATTGGGGTCCAATTGCGTTTAATCCGGGCAGCAATTCAGCTTGCTCGGGATCATCCATGCCACGCACATTCATCGTCGCCGCCGCCGCTCTCGTCGCGGCGGTCTTCGCCGCCGGTCCGGCCGCGGCGCAACCGGAAGCCAACCGCGTCGTCATCGGCCAGGCCCTGGAGCCGCCGCACCTCGACCCCACGGCGGGAGCCGCCGGCGCCATCGACGAGATTCTCTACGGCAACGTCTTCGAGGGGCTGACGCGCATCGCCGCCGACGGGTCGGTCGAGCCGGCGCTCGCCACCGACTGGACCTTCGCGCCGGACGGTTTGTCCGTCACCTTCCATCTGCGCGAGGGGATTTCCTTCCACGACGGCAGCCCGTTCGACGCCGAAGTGGCCAAGTTCACGCTCGACCGGGCGCGGGCCGAGGGCGCGGAGAACGCGCAGCCGGGCCTGTTCGCCGCCATCGACGACGTGACGGTGGAGGATCCGGCCACGCTGACGATCAAATTGACCCGGCCGGACGCGGACCTGCCGTATTCGCTCGGCTGGGGCGATGCCGTGATGGTCCACCCGGCGAGCGCGGAGACCAACAAGCAGACGCCCATCGGCACCGGGCCGTTCCGATTCGATGAGTGGCGCCGGGGCGACCGCGTGATTCTGGCCCGCAACGACGACTATTGGGGCGACGAGCCGGCGCTCCAGGTGGCCGAATTCGCCTTCGTCGCCGACGCGACGGTGGCGCTCGCGGCGCTGCTGGCCGGCGACATCCACGCCTTCCCGACCTTTCCGGCGCCCGAATCGCTGCCGCTGATCGAATCGAACCCGCAATTCACCGTCGAGGTCGGCACCACGGAAGGCGAGACCATCCTCGCCATCAACTCGGCCAGGCCGCCGCTCGACGACGTGCGCGTTCGCCGCGCCATCGCCTCCGCCATCGACCGGCAGGCGCTGGTGGACGGGGCGATGTACGGCACCGCGACGCCGATCGGCTCGCACATGCCGCCGCACGACCCGGCCTATATCGACCTCACCGGCGTCAACGCCTACGACCCGGAGCGGGCGAAGGCGCTGCTGGCGGAGGCGGGCGTCGCCGACCTGTCGCTCGAGATCACCCTGCCGCCGCCTTACTATGCGCGCCGTTCGGGCGAGATCATCGCCGCCGAGCTGCGCGCCGTCGGCATCGACGCCACCACGCGGCCGGTGGAGTGGGCCGAATGGCTGTCCAAGGCGTTCCGCGGCAAGGAATATGATCTCACGATCGTCGCCCACACCGAGCCGGCCGACATCGGCATCTACGGCCGGACGGACTATTATTTCCACGTCGCCAACCCGAAATTCGATGCGGTGATGGCCAAGCTCGACGAGGAGGCCGACACCGATGCGCGCATCGCACTCCTGCAGGAGGCGCAGCGGCTGATCGCGGACGATGCGGTCAACGCCTTCCTGTTCCAGCTTCCCAAGGTGGGCGTATGGGACGCGCGGCTGAAGGGCATGTGGACCAACGCGCCCCTGCAGGCGAACGTCCTGTCGGGCGTGCATTGGGCCCAATAGCGCCCGTTTCGCCCCGATTAGCTCGATCGGCTGGATCGGGGCGACCGGAGTTCGCGCCGCCCGCCGCTTCGGCAGGGGGCGGGCGCGCCTCGATCCGCGCGGGCGATGCCACGCGCGCGGATCGCGCTGCGGCGAGGCGGCGGTGACCGGCGGCCGGGCCGGGCGGTCGGCGGCGCGGATCGCCGGGCGCGTGGTCGGCTGGCGGCGACGCTGTTCGTGG
>JAUIJH010000058.1 GCA_030431335.1 Alphaproteobacteria bacterium | reverse complement strand
TTGAGCGGGATCCGGCGGCCGTTCAGCCGCGGATTGGGCTCGGCGGCGAAGGCCCAGTCGCGTGCCGAGCCGAGGTTCGCGGGCCACTTGCCCGGCATCGTCACTTCGGGAACCTGGTCGCTTCCGCCGGCCTCGATCAGGAGGACGGTCACCTGCGAGTTCTCCGCCAGGCGCCCGGCGACGACGGAGCCCGCCGTGCCCGCCCCGCAGACGATGAAGTCATAACAGTGAGTGTGTCCGCCACCATTGCCGCGGCTCGAAGCAGCCCGCGTCGGGAATTTTTCCGTCACATACGCCTCCATTGACAGAACCACGCCGGAGCGCTCTCCGGCCGATCTGCAAGTAATCAGGGCGTATTTCGAAGCAAATTCCGAAGAGTTACGGCTGTAACACTCCAAGAGGCGATAGATAAGACGGGGCGGCTCCAGGCTCTTTATCCGCCCGACGCGCCTTCAGAAGGACAGCCGGCCGTGTTCCTTCACCTCCTTCATCACGAAGAAGGTGCGGGTCTGGCGCACGCCGGGGAGTGCGATCAGCTTGGCGCCGTGCAGCTTGTTGAAGTCGGCCATGTCGCGCACGCGGATCTTCAGGAGGTAGTCGAAGTCGCCTGCGACGAGATTGCAGTCGAGGACCTCCTTCATGGCGAGCACGGCCTCTTCGAACGCGCCGAAGCTTTCGGGCGTCGAGCGGTCGAGCACCACGCCGACCATGACGAGGGCGCCGAGACCGACCGCCGCCGGCGCGATCTCGGCCCGCACGCCCTTGATGAAGCCCTCATCGAACAGCCGCTGCGTGCGCCTGTGGCAGGTTGCGGGGCTCACGTTGACCCGGGCGGCGAGCTCCGCGTTCGTCAGCCGTCCCTCCGCCTGCAACGCGCGCAGGATCTTGAGGTCGATGCGGTCGAGCGGTATGGGAGATTCTTCCATTTTTCCCGCCTCAATACATTTTTCGCGACATCGACACCTCGCATATTCGCTTCATGTCGGATTCCGGCACCGAACTTAGAAAGCACCTTCCATCGAAAGAAGGCTATTCTCCAGCCATTCGCAAGCCGAGGCCCAATGATGTCGCTACTCGAAAAATTCGAGCGCTACCCGCTCACGTTCGGCCCCACGCCGATCGAGCACCTCCCCCGCTTGTCCGAGGCGCTCGGCGGGTCGGTCGAGATCTGGGCCAAGCGCGACGACTGCAACTCCGGCCTCGCGATGGGTGGCAACAAGCTCCGCAAGCTCGAGTACATCGTGCCGGACGCGCTCGCCTCCGGGGCCGATACGCTGGTCTCCATCGGCGGCGTCCAGTCGAACCACACGCGGCAGGTCGCGGCCGTCGCGGCGAAGATCGGCATGAAGTGCGTGGTCATCCAGGAGGCCTGGGTACCGCACCACGATGCCGTCTACGACCGCGTCGGCAACATCATGCTGACCCGCCTGATGGGGGCGGACAGCCGGCTGGTCGACGACGGCTTCGACATCGGCATCCGCCAGAGCTGGACGGACGCGATCGAGGACGTGGAGCGCGCGGGCGGCAAGCCCTATGCGATCCCGGCCGGTGCCTCCGTGCACAAGTACGGTGCGCTGGGCTACATCGGCTTCGCCGAGGAGGTGGCACGGCAGGAGGCGGACCTCGGCTTTTCCTTCGACTACGTGATCGTCTGCGTCGTGACCGGCTCCACCCAGGCCGGCATGATCGTCGGCTTCGCCGCGCAGGACCGGGCGGACCGCGTGATCGGCATCGACGCCTCGGGAACGCTCGCGCAGACCCGCGCGCAGGTGAGGCACATCGTCGACAACACGGCGGAGCTCGTCGGGCTGGGGCGTGCGGTGCGCGAGGACGAGATCATCATCAATCCTGACTACGCCTACCCTGCCTACGGCGTCCCCTCGGAAGAGACGAACGCGGCGATCCGCCTTGCGGCCCGAACCGAGGCGATGATCGTCGACCCGGTCTACGAGGGAAAGTCGATGCAGGGCCTGATCGACCTGGCGGGCAAGGGCTTCTTCCCGAAAGGTACGCGCGTGCTCTACGCCCACCTCGGCGGCGCGCCGGCGCTCAACGGCTACGGCTACTACTACCGCAACGGCTGAGGCCCGGCTCATCCGCCTCGGGGCGTCGACCAGCTTTCGCGCCGCCGCGGGCTCCCCGCCGAAGGGCGCTTTCATCAAACCAAGTCAATGGAGGTCCGAAATGGGCCAGGCGATCAATGCCGTCTTCCTGACCGGTGCGGCTCTACTTGCCTTTACCGCTGCCCTTCCTGCCAAGGCAGATCCAATCAGGAACATCGTCATCGTGCATGGCGCTCTCGTCGATGGCGCCGGCTGGCGTGGCGTCTACGACATCCTGAAGGCACGCGGATACGACGTGAGCATCGTGCAGCCGCCGATGACGACGCTGCAGGACGACGTCGCGGCGACCCATCGGATGCTGGCGCTTCAGGACGGGCCGTCGGTTCTCGTCGGCCATAGCTACGGCGGCATGATCATCACCGAAGCCGGCACGAGCGACGACGTGGCCGGCCTCGTCTACATCGCCGCCTTCCAGCCGGACGTCGGCGAGACGCTTGCCGGACTGGCCGGCGAAATCCCGTCGGCAACGACCGGGATCAAGGCGACGACCGATGGGTTTCTCTACCTCGACCCGGCCGTGTTTGCAGACGATTTCGCGGCCGACGTGCCCCGGGCCGTTGCCGAGTTCCTGGCTCACTCGCAAGTCCTCCCCGCGCAAGTGACCTTCGAGACGAAGATTTCCGCGCCCGCATGGAAGACGAAGCCGAGCTGGTCGCTCATCCCGACGAACGACCGCGCGATCAATCCCGACCTGATGCGCAAGATGGCGGAACGGGCCGGCAGCACGACGCAGGAGACCGATGCGAGCCACGCCGTCTTCATCTCACAGCCGAACGTCGTCGCCGCGCTGATCGAAAGCGCCGCCGAGGCGCTCGGCGACTGAGCCCCGGTTCGCCGCTTCGCTCGCAGACGCCGGCGAGCCGTGCTGTTAGCGTGCGAGCGATGGGGCGGAGGGGTCGTTGCAATGGGTGAGGCGATGAAAGCGGTTTTGGTCGAGCGGGCGTCGGACGATCTTTCCGACCTTCGGATAGGCACGGCGCCCGAGCCGGTGGCCGCCGCCGGCGAAGTGATCGTCGCGGTGGAGGCGGCTTCGCTCAACCCGATCGACTGGAAGCTCGCCACCACCGGATTTCCGACCTGGAGCGGCCCGCATGTGGCGGGCGTCGACGGGGCGGGCACGATCATCGCCCTCGGCGACGGCGTCGACACCTTCGCGCTCGGCGACCGCGTGGTCTGGCACGGCGATCTGTCGCGGCCCGGCGTGTTCGCGCAGCAGGCGGCGGTGCCCGCCCACGTCTTGGCCCGCATTCCATCCGGTGTCGGCTTTCTCGCCGCCGCGGCGGTGCCGTGCGCCGGCTACACCGCCTATCAGGCGCTGATCCGCAAGGCGCGGATCGGTCCTGGCGACACCGTGGTGATCCAGGGGGCGGCGGGTGCCGTCGGCGGGTTCGGGGTCCAGATCGCGGCGCAGGCCGGGGCGCGGGTAATCGCGCTCGCGCGCCCCGACGCGGCCGAGCGCGTGCGCGCCCTCGGTGCCCATGAGGTCCTGTCCTCGCGCGGCGACGATCTTGCCGCCGAGGTTCGCGCACTCACCGACGGGTACGGCGCCGACGCGTATCTGGAGATCGCCAACCCCGGCGACGCGCGGCGCTCGCTGTCGCTGGTGCGCTTAAACGGACAGCTTCTCGTCGTCGATCCGCCGGCCGTCACCGATCAGGTGCCGCCCTTTTCGACCGGCGCGGGCATCCACGAGGTCGCGCTCGGCGCGGCCTATCTCGCCGGACATCTGCCGACGCAGCGTGACTTCGCACTGATCGGCGATGCGATGATGGAAAAGCTCGCCCGCGGGCGGCTCGACCCGCTGATCGCCGCCGTGGTCGACCTCGATGCGGTTCCGGCCGAGCTCAAGCGGCTTCGCGCTGGCGGCGTCGGCGGCAAGATCGTCGTGGCGATCGGTGCGCGGGCAGCCGCGGAGCGGGTCGACCTGCCGGCAAAAGGCTGACCGTCAAAGCCCCAGGCGCGCTGCAGCGTTTGCGAGGTGGGTCAGCATCGCCTCGCGTGCTGCCGCCGGATCTTGCTCCTGCAGCGCCTTGAGGATCGCGCCGTGCTCGGCGATCGTCACGGCCTGCAGATCCGTCTGAGGGACGAACTCGCGGGCCGAACGGATGCTCGCCTTCAGAAGATCGTCGACGAAGGCGATGAACAGGAGCAGAAAGCCGTTGTTGGTGGCGCCGGCCACCGCGCGGTGAAAGGCGATGTCGTAGTCGACGCCGTCCTCGCTCCAGATGCCGCACTTGCGCATTCCCTCGAACGCCTCCTCGATCAGCGCCAGATCGTCTTCCTGGCGGCTCTGCGCGGCGAGTTCGGCGGCGCCGGTCTCCAGAATGCGCCGCAGCTCGAACAGGCTGCGATAGTCGCTCGCACCGCTCAGGGTGCCGGGGTCGAGCTTCAGCGTCGCCGAGGATTGCGGGTCCGCCACGAAAGCGCCCACGCCCTGCCGCGAGCGCACCAGCCCCTCCTGCCGCAGCTGGGCGAGCCCTTCGCGCACCGCGTTGCGGCTGATGCCGAGATGCTCGGAGAGCTTCTGCTCGGTCGGCAACCGGTCGCCCGGCTTCAGCCGCCCGCGCACGATCTCCTTCTTGATCATGGCGGCGACCCGGCTCGACAGCCGGTCATGGGCGATGTTTTCAAGTCTCATGGCTTGCCATCTTCGGCGCCGGCAAAGATGCGGCCGGGCCCCAACGTGTTGTCGGGATCGAGCGTGGATTTCAAGGCGCGGAAGAGGTCCATCTGGGCGGCCGGGACGCGCGCGGCAAACGAGGCCCGCTTGGCGATGCCAATCCCGTGTTCGGCGCTGATACTGCCGCCATAGCGATCGACCATCTCATTCACCGTCTTTTCGAGAAAACCGATGCGCTGCGCAAAAGCATCTTCGGAAACACCGTCTCGCCGGACCCCGTTGAGATGGATGTTGCCGTCGCCGACGTGACCGTAGGTGACCGGCATCGCCTCCGGAACGGCCTCGCGCATGATGGCGTGAACGTCCTCGACGAAGTCCGCGATCGACGCGATCGGAACGGAAACGTCCGTCCGCAGGTGCCGGCCGGTCAGCGCCTGGGCTTCCACGATCGCCTCGCGAATGCGCCACAGCGCTCGCGTTTGGCCGATGCTTTCGGCCAGAACGCCGTCGGCGACGAGCCCTTTGTCGATCATCTGGCCAAGCTGGTCTTCCAGCCAGGGGCGCACCGGCGGCCCGCCGACGGCCGACAGTTCCACAAGCGCATAGGCCCCATGGGGCTCAGCCAGCGGGTTGCTCACGCCCGTCCACCGCGTGGCGAACGGCACGGCATCGCCATCGATGAACTCGAACGCCGAAAGGAGATCGCCGGACACCTGTTTCAGATGGGCAAACAGGGCCATGACGCCCTTGGCCGACGAAACGCCGAGCCAGAGGGTCTCGATCTGCGTCGGCCTGGGAAAGATCTTCAGGCACGCGGCCGTCACGACGCCCAGGGTGCCCTCCGAGCCGACGAAGAGCTGCTTCCAGTCGTAGCCGGTGTTGTTCTTGCGGAGGCCTCTGAGGTCGGACAGGACCTGTCCGTCGGCGAGAACAACTTCGAGCCCTAGCACAAGATCGCGCATCATCCCGTAGCGCAGGACGTTGAGACCGCCCGCGTTGGTGGCCACGTTGCCGCCGATCTGGCACGAGCCTTCCGCCCCGAGGGACAGGGGAAAGAGCCCGCCCGCGGCCTCGATCCGCGATTTGGCGTCCGCGAGGATCGCGCCAGCCTCGACGACGGCCGTTCCAGCCAATGTGTCCACCGTGCGAACGGCGTTCATGCGTTCGAGGCTGAGAACGAGTTCCGAACCGTCGGACGCCGGGCAGGCGCCACCGACGAGGCCGGTATGACCGCCCTGCACCACCACTTTGACGCCGTGCTTACCGCAGGATTTCAGAATGGCGGCAACGTCTTGGGTGCTGCGCGGGCGTAGAAGGGCGCGCGCGCGCCCGCGATGGTCACCGGACCAATCGCCGAGGTAGCGCTCGCCCGCATCGTCGCCGGGCGCAACGAGATCGGCGCCCAGATCGCACACCAAAGCTTCGAGTGCGCGATCGTGGCGCGCGCTTCCGGTCAGGGTCATTTTGTGGTCGCCCTGCTGCAATATCTTAGTTGTCCTACAATGGGACAATATGCTATTCAAGCAATATGGAAAACGCGAAGCCCGCCTAGGGTGGCGCGAAGAGGCTCACCAAGAGCCCGCACCAGGGAGGCCAGCCGTGTACGTCACGCCGGAAGGTGAGAAAGTATTCGTCATCGACGGACACGTTCACCTGTGGGATGCGCGCCCGCAGAACCGCCGCAATCGCTACGGCCTGACCTTCATCGAGACATTCTGGAACGCTCACAACGGCCTCACGCCGCCCGGTGAGACCATGAAGTGGGACCGCTTCGAGCACCTGACGCCCGAAATCGCCGGCAAGGACCTCTTCGAGGACGGCTACTGCGATATGGCCGTGATGCTGCCGACGTATCTTTATGAATTCTACAACGAAGGCTTCAACACCACGGCGCAGTGCGCACAGCTCCTCGAGAAATACCCCGACCGGATCATCCTCAACGGCCGCGCCGACCCGCGCGACGGCGAGATGGGTCTCGATCAGCTCGAGAAGGACCACGAGAAGTGGGGTTTCAAGGGCATCAAGATCTATACGGCCGAGTGGAAAGGTGTTTCCAAGGGTTATTCGCTCAAGGACCCGTTCGTCCCGCCCCTGATGGAGAAGTGCCGCCAACTCGGCATCAAGAACATCCACATCCACAAGGGGCCGACGATCCATCCGTTGAACATGGATGCGTTCGACGTGCGCGACGTCGACCAGATCGCGACCGAATTTCCCGACCTCAACTTCGTCATCGACCATTGCGGCATGCCGCGGGTGGAGGATTTCTGCTGGATCGCCAACCAGGAGCCCAACGTCTATGGCGGCCTGGCGCTGATCCCGTCGTTCCTGCACACCCGGCCGAAATACTTCGCCAAGATGATGTGCGACCTGCTCTTCTTCGTCGGGCCGGACCGGCTCATCTTCGGCTCGGACTACGCGATCACCAGACCCAAGTGGCTGGTGGAAAAGTTCATGGCGTTCGAGTTCGACGAGGAGACGGCGCAGGAGGCCGGCACCGCGCTGACGCTGGAGGTCAAGCGCAAGCTTCTCGGCCTCAACTGCGCCAAGCTTTACGACATCGACGTGACGCGTTTCGTCGGCAACGACCCGGCCGCCGCCGGGGTCGACGCCGCAGGGGCCGCCCATGCCGCCGAATAGGCCGATGGCGCGCACCCGGGCAGTCTGGGACGCGCTCGGCACCGTCCTCGATCCCGAGTTGGACGAGCCGTTGACGGACCTCGGTTTCGTCCACGCCGTCGATGTGGACGGCGACGCCGTGACAGTGGAGCTGCGCCTGCCCACGTACTGGTGCTCGGCAAACTTCGCCTACATCATGGGCGAAGATATCGTCGCGGCGGTCGGCAGCCTTTCGTGGCCATCGCGGGTATCTTGCCGCCTCGAGGACCATTTTGCCGCCCGCCGGGTCAATGATGGCCTCGCCAAGGGCTTGAGTTTTCGCGAAGCCTTCGAGACCGAGGCAGAGGCCGACCTCGGCGATGTGCGCGCCGACTTCCGCGACAAGAGCTTCCTCGGCCGTCAAGCCGTTGTCATCCAGGCAATGCGGCGGGAAAAGATCGCGCCCGAAGCGATCGTCGCGACCACGATCCGCGAACTTGAGATGCGCCGGCGCAATGGCGGCGCCGGGCACGCCCGCCAGATCGACCGCTATCTCGAAGCGCGGCGCGCGCGCCCGGTCCCCTGCGGGCCGAACGACCTCGCGTTCCTCACCATCGCCGGCGAGCCGGTCGCCGCGGACGGCCTTCTCGACCATCTGCGCGAGGCACGCCGCATCCGCGGCAGCTTCGAAGCCAACGCCGAGCTGTGCCGCATGCTGTTTGCCGCGCGCTACGGCGACAACCCGATTCCCGACAACGCACCGCCCGTACGACAGGGCGGCGAGGAGTATATTCTATGAGCGAACGCGCAGGGCCGGACGGCTCGAAATTCCAGCTGCTGCACACGATGGTCCGCGTCAGGGACCTCGACAAGTCGATCGATTTCTATACGCGCCTGCTCGGAATGAAGCTTCTGCGCAAGATTGACTTTCCCGAGGGCGAGTTCACGCTCGCTTTCGTCGGGTACGGCCCTGAAGAGACCCACGCCGTCATCGAACTCACCTACAACTACGGCCAGAGCGAGCCGTACGACCTCGGCAACGGCTACGGCCACATCGCACTCGGCGTGCGCGACATCCACGGCATCTGTGCCGAGCTCGAAAAGGCCGGCGCCAACATTCCGCGCAAGCCCGGCCCCATGAAGCACGGGACCACCGAGATCGCCTTCGTCGAGGACCCCGACGGCTACAAGATCGAACTCGTCGACCTCGATACCCTCGGCTGAACTGACGCGTTCCGGCCGGCGCGGCCCGTCCGCGCCGACCCATTGCCAATAACAACGATGGGTGACCGGAAGCCGGCACCTGCGGGAGGAAACATCATGATGTCCATCAAGAGGCTCGGTCTCGCGACGGCGGCCGCGCTGTTCGCGACGAGCGCATTTGCAGCCGACGACTTCTCCCTCGACGACGTGCCCGATCTATCCGGCAGCCCCGCGCTTCACGTCGCGCTCGAGGCCGGCGGTGGCGCCGACCTCATCATCCCCTTCCTGGAAAAGTTTTCCGAGGCGACGGGGGTCGAGATCACGCACGAATCGATGGTCTTCGCGACGCTCTATTCCAAGCAGATCGTCGAGCTGCAGGGCGGCACCGGCGCTTACGATCTCGTCGTGACGGAAACGTCCTGGACGAACGAGTGGGAAGACTATCTGGCGCCCATGGAAGAGCTCGCCGGGAAGTTTGACCCCGAGGGAGTGGAAGGCTTCCGCTCCTATATCGCCGGCCACGATCCCGGCATTCTGCGCATGGCATCGACGCGCGACGGCACCCTCGTCGGCGTGCCCTACTACACCTACACGATGATCGACATCTATCGTGAAGACCTCATCAACGACCCGACCGAGAAGGCGGCCTTCCAGGAAAAGTACGGCTACGAGCTCGCCGTTCCGACCACGCGAGAGCAATTGCTCGACATCGCCGAGTTTTTCACGCGCAAAGCCGGCGAGACGCTGAAGGGCAAAACGCTCGACAAGCCGATCTACGGCGTTTCGCTGATGGCCGGCCGCTTCCCCCACGTGCAGGACGAGGTGACCGCGCTGCTCTGGGGCGATGACGGCCGCTGGGCGCGGGTCGTGCGAGACGATGGCGGCAAGGTCGTCGCCTTCGAGGTGACCGACGAGGACATGGCCAAGCTGGAATCGGCTTTCACTTATTACCAGGAGCTGATGAAGTTCGCCCCTCCGGGCACCGAGAACGCGTTCTGGGACTTCGCCACCGCGCAGTTCGTCGAAGGCAACACGGCGCTGATCCCGTTCATGTATGCGCCGCTGTGGAACTGGTCGAACGACGTCGGCAAGAATGCCGAGGGCGGCAAGGCAGCGGCCGCGCCCGTCGTCGGCGAGCGGCCCTACACCGGCGCCTTCCACTTCGCGCCGAGCCGCGACAGCAAGAACCCCGAAGCCGCCTACTGGCTGCTGAAGTTCATCGGCTCCCACGCGACGCAGACCGAGATGGCCAAGACCGGCTGGGCCTCCGCACGGCGTGATGCGCTCGATGCCGTGAAGGGCTCGGAAGGCGACGACGCCTATCGCAACTTCGGCTGGATCGACGCCGTCCTCGACCAGTGGGACGCGCAGGCCGACGACGTGGACAGCTACCTCCACTTCAACAGCCGCGCCTTCGGCAAGCTCTACGAGCAGATGACCATCATCGCGCACGAGAACGCGACGGGGCAGATCACCCCGGCCGAGGCGGTCGAGAACTGGAAGCGATCCTTGCAGCGCTTCCAGAACCGCTTCGACGACGCGCACCTGACGCGCTGACCGATCGGGCGGTGCCGGCGGCGGTTCCGCGCCGCCGCCGGCACCGCCGCCGTCCAACGATCGCGGGCCGGCGTGCCGTAGCGGCCCCGCATGATGAGATTTTCGTAGTCAACGTTTGCCGCCGGTCTCCGTAACCGGGCGAAGAGGAACGACATGGCGCAAGCCGACACCCCGATCTCTCAGCCGAAATCGGCCGAGAAGGCCTACAAGGCCGGCTGGTTGAACCACCGGCTCAACAAGGATTCCACCGCCAAGTGGATCCTGATCGCGCCGCTCGTCGTCTTTCTCATCCTCTTCATGGTCTATCCGACCGTCTATTCACTCTACATGTCCTTCACGGACTACATCATGCGCGGCGCGCCCAACATGGTCGGCCTCGACAACTATCGCTGGCTGATGGACGACCCGGTCTTCTGGAAGGCGTTGCAGCGCACGCTCTTCGTCCTCGTCGCCTGCATCGTCATCGAGCTCACGCTGGGCCTTGCCATCGCGATGCTGCTCAACCGCGACTTTCCCGGCCAGGATCTGGTGCGAGGGCTGTGCTTCGTGCCGCTCCTGATCTCGCCGCTCGCGATGTCCCTGATGTGGAACTACATGCTGCACATCCAGTTCGGCGTGGTGAACGACGCGATCACCTTCTTCGGCCTGCCCGCCGTCGGCTTTCTGTCGACGCAGGGCCTGGCGATCTGGTCGATCATCTTCATCTCGGTCTGGCAGTGGCTGCCGTTCTCGATCTTCGTGCTGCTTGCCGGGCTCCGCGGCCTGCCGCGCGACCAGTTCGAAGCCGCCCAGGTCGACGGGGTGCCCGCCTGGCGCGTCTTCCTGCGCCTGCAACTGCCGATGCTGATGCCGCTCATCATCATCATCGTCCTGTTGCGCACCATGTGGCTGATGCGCCTGTTCGATCCGCTCTACGGCACGACCCGCGGCGGCCTCGACACCGAGCTTCTCGACTGGATGATCTACCGCACCTCGTTCGTCGAGTTCGACATCGGCCTCGGCACCGCCTACGCGATGTTCGCCCTCTACCTGACGCTGATCGTCTGCCTCCTCATGTACAAGCGGCTGATGGCCGCCATGAACCGGGGCTGACCGCAATGCTCAGGAAAAGCCTCTTCTGGCTGGCGATCGCCATCATCCTCTTTGCCTTCACGTTCCCGGTGTTCTGGGTCTACGTCACCTCGCTGAAGTCGCCCGACGACATCTTCGGCACCGGGCTGATCTTCAAGCCGACCCTCTACAACTACGAATACATCATCAACGTCCGACCGGCGCTCAACGAGCTTCTCAACTCGCTGATCGTCAGCATCGCCTCGACGGCGGTGGTGATGGCGATCTCGGTCCCGGCGGCCTACTCGTTCGCCCGCTTCAACACCGGTAACGGGCACATCCTGTTCATCACCATATCGACACGGATGTTTCCGGGCGTGGTGGCCGCAATCCCGTTCTTCATCGCCTTCCGCGATCTCGGCCTGCTCGACACGCACCTGGGGCTGACGTTGCTTTACGTCTACTTCAATATGTCGTTCGCAACGTTCCTGCTCTACGGGTTCTTCAAGGAAATCCCGGCAAGCCTCGAATATGCGGCAATGCTCGACGGCTACAGCCGCATCGATATCCTGCGCAAGATCGTGTTCCCCCTCATCAAGCCGGGCGTCGCCATCACCACGATGTTCTGTCTCATCTGGTCGTGGAACGAGTTCCTCTACGCCTTTCTCTTCACCCGCCGGATCGCGCGAACGGCATCGGTGGGGCTGTCGACCTTCTGGGGGTCGGTCGAGATCCAGTGGGGGCCGATGGCCGCATTCATGGGGATCGCCATCCTGCCGACGCTGCTCGCGGCCTGGCTGATGCAACGACATATCGTCCGCGGTCTCACCTTCGGCGCGGTCAAGGGGTGACATGATGGACTTTGTCGAACGCTTGTTCTGGACGGTCGCGATCTTCGTCGGCGTTCACTTCATCTGGCTGGCGTGGCTGGAGCGGGATTATTCGATCCGCATCGGCACCGCCGTCGCGGTGGTGCTGTCGGTCGGTTTCTTCTTCGCCGCGCTAAAACTCTTTCCCTACGAAGAGAAGGAGTAATCAGATGGCGACCGTTACACTTCAGAACGTCACCAAACGCTTCGGCCGCACCACGGCGCTGAATGACCTCTCCTTCCAGTGCGAGGAGGGCGAGTTCTTCACCCTGTTCGGCCCGTCCGGCGCCGGCAAGACGACCACGCTGGAGCTGATCGCCGGCATCAAGAGCCGCTACGAGGGACGCATCCTGATCGGCGACCGCGACGTCGGCAAGCTGCCCCTCCAGGAGCGCAACGTCGCGATGGCGTTCGAGAATTACGCGCTCTATCCGCACATGACGGTGGCCGAGAACATCGCATTCCCGCTGCGCTCGCCGCGCGCGCGCGGCCGGACCGCGGCGGAGGTGGAGCAAAGGGCGCGCGAGGCCGCCGAACAACTCGGCATCGGCCACCTGCTCGACCGCAATCCGGTGCAGCTTTCGGGCGGCCAGAAGCAGCGCGTGTCGCTCGCCCGCGCTCTGGTGCGCGAGCCCGATGTCTTCCTCCTCGACGAGCCGATCGCGCATCTCGATGCCAAGCTGCGCACATCGGCGCGGGCGAACCTCAAGGACATCGCGCACCGTCTCGGCACCACAATCCTCTACGTCACGCACGACTATCGCGAGGCGCTGGGGCTTTCCGACCGGATCTGCATCCTGCGCGAGGGCAGCGTCGAGCAGCTCGGCAAGCCGCGCGAGATCTACGCCCAGCCGGCGAGCGACTTCGTCGCCCATCTCATCGGTGACCCGGTCACCAACCTGATCGACGGTTCGATCGCCGAGGAGGGCGGCGCGCTGTCGTTCCACGGCCCGCTCCTCGACCTTCCGCTGCCCGACGCTTGCCGCGCCCGCCTCAACGGGCACGGGCCCGGGGGTGCCGTTCGGCTCGGCATTCGCCCGCGCGACGTGCGCGCGCATCCGGGCGGGGCGGACGACCTGCCGCGGCTGCCCGTCTACGGCGTCGAGCACACCGCCGACCACGCGCTCATCCACCTCGACCTCGGCCCGACGATCCTCACCGCGGAGGCCCCGTTCCAGACGCGTCTTGCCGTGGGCGACCCTGTCGGCGTCGAGTTCTCGCTGGATAAGGCACACTTCTTCGAAAAGACCTTCGAACTTTCGAAGTGAAGAGAGGAACAGGAAGATGAGTTCTCTCACCCTGCGTGGCGTTACCAAGCGCTACGGGTCGGTGACGGCCGTGGCTGGCGTCGATTTCAACTGCGCCGCGGGGGAGTTCATCGCTCTGCTCGGGCCGTCGGGTTGCGGCAAGTCGTCGACGATGCGGATGATCGCAGGGCTCGAGGAAATCAGCGGCGGCGAGATCCTGTTCGGCGACACGGTGGTCAACGATCTGCCGCCACGCGAGCGCAATGTGGCGCTCGCCTTCGAGTCCTATGCCCTTTATTCGCCGCTGACGGTTCGCGAAAACCTCGCTCTGCCGCTGCAGGGCCGGTTGCCGAAGTCGGAAATCGACAAGCGGATTGCGCAGATGACCGAGCGCTTCGAGCTCGGGCCGCTGCTTGACCGCAAGCCCGGCCATCTGTCGGGCGGGCAGAGCCAGCGCGTGTCGCTGGCCCGCGCGATCATCCGCGATCCGCAGGTGCTCCTGCTCGACGAACCGCTCTCCCACCTCGACCACCGCGTCAGAACCGTGATCCGCGCGCGCATCCGCCACATCCACGACCAGAACCCCGAGACCACCACGATCTACGTCACCCACGACCAGGAGGAGGCGATCGCGCTCGCCGACCGCATCATCGTGATGAACGATGCGAGCTTCCAGCAGGTCGGCACCGTTTCGGAGTTGTGGGATACGCCCGTAAACCAGTTCGTCGGCGGCTTTCTCGGCGATCCTCCGATGAATTTCATCGACGCGACCGTGGAGGGCGACGCGCTGGTCCTGGCGGGCGGCACGCGGCTCGCCGCGCCGGCGTCGGCGCGTGGCGCACGCCGCGAGGTGGTCGTCGGCATTCGGCCGGACTGGATGGAGGTCGAGGCCGGCGACACGACCGGTGACGGCGTGATTGCGTCTCGTGTCCTCGTCAACGAGTTCCAGGGCGACCGGTGCGTCGTGACGCTCGAATCCGCGGTGGGCCAGCTCAAGTTCCTGGCGGACGAGGATTTCGACGGCCAGCGCGGCGATGCCATTGCTCTGCGGCCGCTGGCCGACAAGATCGTCCTGTTCGACCGGGAAACCGGCGCGGCCCTCAGGTAGCACCGCCACTCTCCGGGCGCGCTGGCGCAGCAAATTCAGCAAGCGATCGGCATTTGCGGACGGATGCTGCCAACCGATCCGTCCGCATCGTGGCGGCCGGCAGCACCGCGGCCGGCCGTCATACTCGCGCGAAGGCGATGTTACATGCCGCGCACGGCCTCGACGAACGCGCGCGCGTCGTCGCCGTACTGCTCGTAGAAGACCTCGTAGGCGGGGGCTGTCGCCTCGCGGAAAGCCTCCTTGTCCGGCTCGGTCACCGCCATGCCGGCATCCTTCAGGGCGTCGAGAAGCTCGGCGTCCTTCTCTGCCAGGTAGTCGAGCTGCCATGCGCCCGCCTCGTCGGCAGCCTCGAGGAGAGCCTGCTTCTGGTCATCCGGCAGGCCCTCAAGGAAGCTTTCGGAGATCACGATGTAGGCCGAATTGTAGATGTGGCCGGTGAGCGCCAGGTGCTCCTGCACCTCGTAGAGTTTGCCGTCGTAGATGTTCTGGAGCGGGTTCTCCTGCCCGTCGACCACGCCCTGCCGCAGAGCCGCGTAGAGCTCGGAGAAGGGCATCGGCGTCGGCTGGGCACCCAGCGCACGGAAGGTCTCGATCTGAGCCTGGTTCTCCGGCGTGCGGATCTTCAGCCCGTTCACGTCCGCCGGCGTCTCGATTGGCCCCGCGTTGTTGGTGATGTTGCGGAAGCCGTTCTCGACGAAGCCAATCAGGCGCAGGCCCTTCGGCGGCAGCGACGACGCGAGTTCGGCGACCGCATCGCTGTGTTGCGCCGCTTTCACGTGGTCACGGTCGCGGAAGAGGAAGGGGAGCTCCAGAAGGGCAAGCTTCGGCTCGTAGATCCCGAGGACGCCGGTCACCGTCATCTCCAGCGTGCCGAAGGTGAGCTGCTCCTGCATCTCCCGCTCGTTGCCGAGCTGCGAGTTGGCGAAGATGGTGACGTCGAACGCGCCGGGCGCCTTCTCTTCCAGAAGCTCGGCGAATTTCTCCATCGCCAGATGGAAGCTGTGCTGCTCGGTGTGGCCGTGGCCGACCTTCAGCTCCGTCGCGGCGTGCGCGGCGGCGGCAATCGCCAGGGAGGCTCCCCCCGCGACGATCATCGCCTTCAGTGTCGTGAAGTAGCTCATGTCTCGTTTCCTCCGTTGATTTTTTGTCCCCGCCTCACGGGAAAAGGAGGCGCGGGAGGAACAGCACCAGTGCGGGCAGGTAGGTGACGGCGGCCAGTGCGATGAAGAGCGGCACGAGGAACGGCAGGATCGCGCGGATCAGCCGTTCCAGGCTGATGCCCGCAACGTGCGCGGTGACGAAGAGGCTCATGCCGACGGGTGGCGTCGCGACCCCGATCATCAGGTTCAGGACGATGATGACGCCGAAATGCAGCGGGTCGATGCCGATGGACACGACGAGCGGCAGCAGGATCGGCGTCATGATGATGAGCACCGCGCCCGCTTCGATCAGCGCGCCCATGACGAGCAGCGCGATGTTGATGATGAAGAGCACCGCGAAGGGGTTTGTCGTGATATCGCGGACCGCGTCGACGAAGGCGGCGCCCGCCTGGCTGACGGCGAGGATCCACGAGAAGGCCGACACGTTCGAGATGATGAAGGTGACGATCGCCGTCGTCATCATCGTATCGACGAGGACACGCGGCAGGTCCCGCACCCGCACGGTGCGATAGACGAAGAGGCCGAGACACAGGGCATAGGCTGCCGCGACCGCGCCCGCCTCGGTCGGGGTGAAGACGCCGCCGACGAGGCCCACGAGAATGACCGCCGGCGTCGCCAGCGAGAAGCCGGCCCGCCCGAGCGCACGGGCGCGCCCGCCCCACCCGACGCGCGCCTCCTTCGGGAACCTCCCGCCGCGCCCCATCCACACGATCATCCCCGAAAGCGACAGCGCGACCAAGAGGCCCGGGACGATGCCGGCCACGAAGAGCTGGCCGACCGAGACCTGCGCGATGGCGCCGAAAATCACGAAGGGGATCGACGGCGGTATGATCGGCCCGATCACCGAGGACGCGGCGGTGACGGCCGCGGCGAACCCAGGGTCGTAGCCCTGGTCCTTCATGGCCTTGATTTCGACCGCGCCCATGCCCGCCGCGTCGGCGACTGCCGAGCCCGACATGCCCGCAAACAGGACGCTCGCGCCCACATTGGCATGCGCCAGGCCGCCGTTGCGATGGCCGAGGCAGGCGCGGACGAACGCGAAGATGCGGTCCGTGATCCCGCCCGCGTTCATCAGGTTGCCGGTGAGGACGAACAGCGGGATCGCGACCAGGGTATAGTTGTCGATCCCCGTCACCATCTTCTGGAACATCACCGCGACGGGGAACGGGCTGAACACGGCGAGGGCGAGCGACACCGCGATCCCGATCCCGAAAGCGATCGGCACGCTGAGGAGCGACAGCGCCGCGAAGATCAGGATCGTGGCGAGGATCACGGCAGCGATACGCCGGCGGCGCCGGCGGGATCGGCGGGCCGCAAGAGGTCGGCCAGCGCATGCAGGGCGATAAGCGCCCCGCTTACCGGCAAGGCGCCATACAGCCACGCCTGCGAGATCTGCAGCGTCGGCAAATAGGTCGCCGTCATTCGCAGCGTCATCTGCGCCCCGAACCAGACCATCGCCACGCCGAACCCGAGGATGATGATGTCGACGCCGCGGTGCACCGCTAGCCTGCCGGCCGCCGGCAGAGCGTCGGCCAGAAAGGTGACCCTGACGTGCTGGCGCCGCTTGGCGACCGCGGAGGCGGCGAGGAAGACGGCCCACACGAACGAGATGCGGATGATCTCGACCGTTTCGACGATCGAGATGTGGACGACGAAGCGGGTGAAGACCGACAGCACGAGCAGCGCCGTCATGGTACCCGTCAGCACGGCAATGGCCGGCTCGACGAGGGCATTCGCGCCATCGCTCACGCGGCTGAAGAGGACCATCAGGCCGCCCCTGACATCGCGCCCCGGTGCGCGAGGATGCGGGCATCGGCTTCGGCGATCAGGCGCGCCAGGTTGCCCCCCATGAACCCGGCGACGGTCGCCTCGTCCATGGGGTTGCTGCCGGCCTCGAGCCGCGGATCGGGATAGCCGCCGCTGCGCATCGCGCCGAACAGAGCGCGGAAGCCGCCGTAGTTCCACACCATGTTGCCGTATGGCGCATCGCTGCCGGCGGCCAGGTTGCCGCGCGCGGGATCGCCGGCGGCGGCGTAGCTGAGCAGCGCGCTCTCGATATGCGGATCGCGGATGGCGCTGAGGATGAAAAATATGTTGGGCCGGCGCAGACCGAGCTCCCGTGCCGCCTGATACGTCTCCTCCGCCTCGACGAAGTGCCCCCCGCCGCCACCCATGTGCACGCCGATCACGGGATGATCGGGATGGCGCTCGGCAACCCTCTCCAGCCCCGACGCGGGCGTATAGGGGGTGTCGGAGCCGAAGTGGAAGGCGGGGACGGCGCCGGTCTCGACGATGGTGTCCACGACCGCGAGCACCATCGGGTCGTCGATGGGGTAAGCGTTCTGCGCCGGATTCATCTTGACGACCGGCATCGCGAACTCGCCGACGCACTCGCGCGCGAGGCGCTGGGCAAGCTCGACGCCGAGGGCCTTGGGGTCGGTCCATCCGGCCGGCGTCACGCGTTCGGGGTGGGCCCGCGCGAGCGTTGCGATCCCCTCGTTCGCCGCGCGGAGGCGACGGTAGTTCTCGTGCTCGTCGTCGCCGTAGGCGAGGACGGCCGGGTTCTGCCAGCACATCGCCATGTCGACGCCGGCCTTGTCGAGCGTCGCCACCAGATCCTCCGCCAGGAGGGGTCGGCCGTGGTAGTAGTTGGGATCGCTGCGCACGCGACCGGCGATGTCTTCGGGCAGCGCCGCGAACGCGGTCGGATGGACGTCGCCGTCCATCACCATGCGCGCGCCGTTGGCGCCGAGATACGCCAGACGCGCCGCGATCCGCTGCGCGGCTTCTTCAGTGACAGCCATCGTTCCTCCCGCGTCGCCACGGACTTTCGCCGTGGTCGCGACGCGATGATTACCCTTGAGCGCCCGCGCGGCAAATGTTTGTTTATATGCTATCTCGTGAAGCAGATTCAGCAATGACTCGTCGATTGCCCCCGCTGCACCATCTCGAAGCATTCGAGGCCGTGGCCCGTCACCTCAGCATGGTCCGCGCGGCGGAAGAACTCGCGGTCACGCCATCGGCGATCAGCCACCGGCTCAAGGGCCTCGAGGCGCACCTCGGCGCGCGGCTCTTCTACAGGACGACGCGTTCGATCAAGCTCAGCGACGCCGGCCGCGACTATCTGGGGTCCATCGCGAGCGCATTCGACCGGATCGAGCAGTCGAGCCGGCGGTTGTCCGAGGGTGCCGCGAGCGACCGTCTCACGATCCACTGCCCGCCGAGCTTCGCGCCCGCGTGGCTGGTGCCGCGGATGCACCGGTTCATGCGCAAGCACCCACAGATCGAGTTGCGGATCCACGCGTCGCCCGAGCCCGTGGACTTCTTCCGCACCGACACGGACATCGAGATTCGCTACGGCAACGCCGAATGGGCCGGCCTCGTGGTGGTGCCGCTGATGGAGGACAGGCTGACGCCGCTCACTTCCCCGGCCATGGGGGAGACGGTCGCCGACCGCCGCGCCGAGGATCGCCTGCGCGGCCTGCCGCTGATCGTATCGGAGCGTGCGCCCATCGAGTGGTCGACGTGGTTCAAGACGACCGGGCTGCCGGCCCAAACCGCGGTCGGACCGCACTTCGACCGCGGCTACCTTGCGCTGCAGGCCGCGGCGAGCGGGCTGGGCGTCGCGCTGGAGAGCAGCGTCTTCGCCGAGCCGCAGATCGCCGCGGGAAACCTCGTCAGGCTGTTCGACGAGGAGCGCTTCGCGATCGTGTCGGGCTACCACTCGCTCGTCTACCCGCCGATACACCACGGGCTGAGCAAGGTCTCGCTGTTCGAGGACTGGATCCTTTCGGAGTGCCGCCCCGCCGACGCGGCCTCGTAGCAGGACGATCGCTGCACCCTCAGCGTTGGCCGCGGATGCGCGCAAGGCGCATCTGATCGAGGAAGTCCTCGCCGGCCAGTCGCACATGCCGCGCCGCCGCCTCGGCAGCGCTGTCCGCGTCGCCCGAGCGAATCGCGGCCAGGCCTAGACCCGGGGCGCGACGAGGCGGGTCGGCCCGCCAACCGCCTTGACGGCGAACAGGACCGCGAGGTCGACGAGCGGCTCGAGCGCGACGACGGCGACGTAGGCGGTCCCGAACGAGGCAATGCCGGTCAGCGTCGCGGCGGTGAAGCCGTGACCGTAGAGCGCCCAGAACGCGACCCACGTGACGACGCCGACCTGGTAGACGAGCGAGAGCGCGAGCACGTCCGCATAGCGCAGCTGCGCGTAGGGAGTGCCCGCCGGGATCAGCCGGTTGGCGAGCGCGGCCATTGCGAACAGCGGCACCAGGAGCGTGGTCACGTTCATGCCGTACTGCGGCAGGTCGAACGGCGCGAAGAACAGGCCCTGGATGAGGAGCCCGGCTGCCAAACCGATCGCCGCCGGCGCAAGACCGAAGATCAGGAAAAGCGTGGAGCCGAGGATGAGATGCACCTCGGACACGCCGACCGGCCAGTGCGGCAGGATCTCGAAGAACGCGAACACGGCTGCCGTCGCCAGCGCGCTGCGTGCAGCCAGCGCGGAAACGCCCTCGGCGCCCCTCTGGCGCAAGGTCGCGGCGACGAGGGCGCCGCAGGCAGCGGCAGCGGTGGCACAGGACAAGACAAGCTTGGCGCCGGTCACGACGCCTGGTTCGATGTGCATGGGGTGCGTCTCCTTGCAAGTCAGGTCGATGGTGGGCGCGACGCGGATCAGGCCGATCCGCACAGCGGTGTCAGATCAAGAAGGGAACGATGGCGTCGACGCCGCCCTCGAACCGCGCGTCGCCATGGCGCTCGCGTCCCACAGCGCCATGCCCAGCGCGGCGATGGCATCGACGGTCATGGCTGCGGTTCCTGCAACGTTCATCGTCTTCACCGCGCTGGCGAACAGCTCCACCGGGGCGAGCCTGATGCCGGCCGTCTTTTCGGCGAGGTCGCAGACCGCCGCCACGAGGGCGCGAACGGAGCGGAAGGTCGCGCCCGCAGTTGCAATACGTTGATCTTTTGATCCTGAAGCATTTATATTCTTACCTTCGTCCCGTTATGAGGTATTAGACCCATGCAACTTTGAAAGTTATACATAAGATTTACTGCTTATAGCAGGAGCGGCGGCTGCCTCCGCCATGACGGCATCCACCGCCGCCCTCATCCGCACAAGCACCGGAGCGACGTCAGCCGGCGCGTCGTGCCTGGCCGCGGCGTCGGCGGGATCCTCGGCCACGAGCACCGTCCTGCCGTCGTCCCGCTCGACGACGAGAACGCGGAGCGGCAGTTCGAGCGCGAGGGTCGGCGCCGCCTGCATGAGCGGCGTTCCGGCACGCGGGTCACCGAACACAACGACCTCGGTCGGGCGCAGATGGAGCCCTGCCGCGCGGGCCGCCGCCGCATGGTCGAAGCGGGCGAACACGGCCATCCCACGTGCCTCCACCGCGGCAACGAGGCGCCGCGCCGTCTCCTGCGGCCTGAAATTGCTGGTCCGTGTCATGAGCGTCACGGCCGCACCTCGGCGGCCCGCAGGCCCACGGCCGCGACCATCGCAAGCGCGGCGAGGCCGCCGAGCGTTTCGGCGGCGGCGGCAAGCGCCGCGCCCGTCGCCGCGGGAAGAGTTGTGCCAGCCCCCTCCGCGCCCGCCCGCCGCCACAGCGCGCGGCCGGGATCGTCCTCGAAGAAGCAGGCGGGGGTCACGCTCCGCCCGCCTCGGCCGCAGCGTGCCGCGCGGCCACCTCGTCCATCTTGCGGGCGAGTTCCTCCGGGGTGAGGAGGCCCTTCTGGAAGAGGATGTTGCCGAAGGCGACGATCCAGCGCTCGTAGTAGGAGAGGTTGCCGATCATCTGCGCGCCCAGCGCCTCGACCCCCCGGCGCTTTTCCTCGGTGTTGATGATCTTCTTGAAGTCGAGCACATCGGCGAGCGCGTGGCAGCGCTTCTCCCAGGGCAAGAGCTCGTGCTCGGTCATGTCGATCGGGCCGGCCTCGGCGCCGCCGATGTCGTTCGGCAGCTTGCGGACGAGGTGTGCGCTGTCGGTCATTGGATGGTCTCCGGCAGGGTGACGGGGACGACGCCGATCATCGCGTCGCGGGTGACGAGGGCGGCGAGCGCCTCCTCGCTCCACCCTTCGGTGCCGTCCGGGCGCCGCGGCAGCACGAGGTAGCGGACCATGGAGGTGGAGTCGGAGACGCGGATCTCGACATCGTCGGGGATGGTGGTGCCGAACTCGGCGAGCACCTTGCGCGGCTCGATGACGGCGCGGGCGCGGTACGGCTTCTCCTTGTACCAGTCCGGCGGCAGGCCGAGGACGGGGCGCGGATAGCAGGAGCACAGCGTGCAGACGATGAGGTTGTGCACCTCCGCCGTGTTCTCGAGCACGATCAGCGCGGTGTCGTCGTAGAACGAGATGCCGAGTTCCTCGCAGCCGGTGCGCCCGTCGGCGAGAAGCCGCGCGCGAAAGTCCGGGTCGACCCAGGCGCGCGCGACGATCTTCGCGCCGAGCGCGGGGGTGCGGGAATCGAGCACCTCGATCTGCCGGCGGATCTCGCCGGGCCCGATCATCCCCTTGGCGACGAGTAGCTCGCGCACCGCGGTTTCCATGATCTCGTAGTATCCGGCGCTCTCGACGCTGATCTCGTCGTGCGGATGATCGTGTTCGTGTTCGTGGACGGACACCGTCAGCTCCTTTCCAGCCAGGTCTCGAAAATTTCGATGCGCAGGCCATCGCGCGGCGAGCCGGCGTAGTCGGGCCAGATCTCGGTCATCGGGATGGCGATGCGGTAGTAGTGGCGCTTGGCTCCGGCGTTGCGGCCGAAGCCTTCCTGCTCGTTGTCGAGCCCGGCAGGCTCGATGACGGCTTCGACAGTGCCGGACTTGCCGCGCAGGTACGTCGGCACGCGGTAGTGGCCGATCGGCGAGCGGGCGAGGATGCGCACCCGGTCGCCGGCCGCGAAGGCCGGGGCTTCGCCGAGCGCCCAGACGACGCCGTCGAAGGGCGGCTCGGGCAGGTGAGTGGCGGACATGGACGTTGGCTCCATGGCTCACACGCCCTCGAACACGAGGCGCGTGTAGAAGTCGGGGGTGATGACGAACTGGCCCCACTTCGCGTCGAAGGGGGCGGTGGGCTTCGCCGCGATGACTTCGGCGAGGGAGCGGCCCTCGGCCTTCAGCGCCGCGACGGCTTCGCGGGTGCGCACGAGCATCTCGCGGAAGGCGGCGAGCTCGCGCCGGTCGCTCACCGGCGCGCCGTGGCCGGGAATGACGATGGTCGCATCGCTCGCGACGGCGAGGTTGGCGTCGGCGGCGGCGATCATCCCGTCGATGCTGCCGCCGGTCGAATAGTCGATGAACGGGTAGATGCCGTTCCAGTAGGTGTCGCCGGTGTGCAGGATGTCGGGCTCCACGAAGCGGACGGCGATGTCCGAGTCCGTGTGCGCCGGGGCGTAGGACGTCAGCGCCAGGATGGTGCCGTTGAGGGCACGGGAGGTGTCGCCGGTGAAGGTCTCGGCCGGAACGGCGGACCGCGGCGCGGGCGGAAAGTCGAAGTCCCAGTCCTCGACGCGCTGGGCCGAGCGCAGGTGCTTCGCCGTGTTGGCGTGGGCGAGGATCGCCGCCCCTTCCTCGGCCAGCCATTCGTTGCCGTCGGCGTGGTCGAAGTGCCAGTGGGTGTTGATGAGGTGTGTGATGGGCTGCGGTCCGAGCCCGTCCGCCGCCGCCTGGATGCGCGGGCGCGTGGCGGTGATGCCGGCGTCGACGAAGACCTTGCCGTCCGCCCCGGTCAGGACGGCGATGTTGCCGCCCGAGCCTTCCAGCACCGCGACGTTGCCGCGGAGCCGGTGGACGGTGATGTCGGCGTCCGCGGCGGCGGCGCGCATCCTGTCGACGATGCTCGCCGACTCGGCCCACGCCTCCGCCGGCGAGAGCCAGCCGCGCGAGGCGACCATGGCGGCGGTGCAGCACAGGCAGAAGCCGCGCCGCGTGAGATGATGGTGCATGCGGGCCTCTCCGGTCACTGCGCCGCGCCGCCATCGGCGGCGAACGTCGCGAGGTAGGCGACGAGGTTGTCGAAATCGGCCGGCTTCAGCGGGCCGGGCGAGACCATCCGGGTGCCCTTCGCGAGCCCCTGCGGGTTCTTCACGAAGGCGGCGATCGCGTCGTGGTCCCAGACGATCGCCGCGTCCTTGAGTGCCGGCGAGTAGGCGTAGCCGGCGACGGTTCCGCTGGTTCGGCCGATGAGGCCGTTCAGCTCCGGGCCGACGAGATTGCGGGCGGAGGGGCCCACCTGGTGGCAGCTTTGGCAGCGGGCGAAGACGCGCTTGCCCGCGTCGGGATCGCCGTCCGCCTGCGCCGTCCCGGCGGCGAGCACCACCGCCAGGCACGCGGCCGCACGCCATCCACCGCGCGGCAGCCGCCGCGCGCCGTTTCGTTCATTCGTCATGGGTCTGCTCCTCTAAGCGGCTGAAAGCGGGGTGTTGGCGAGCGGCAGGCTTCTGACGCGCACGCCGGTCAGCGCGGCGACCGCGTTGACGACGGCCCCCGGCACGCCCGGAAGGCCCGGCTCGCCGACGCCGCCCATCGGCGCGCCGCTCTCGACGATGGAGACATGAACGGCGGGCATCATTTCGCGCCGCAGAACCTGGTAGGTGTCGTAATTGGCATCGCGCCGGACGCCGTTCTCGTAGACGGCCTGCTCGACCAGCGTCTCCGAAAGCCCGAGCGCGACCGCCGATTCCACCTGCGCCTTGACGATGGCCGGGTTCACCACGCTGCCCGGATCGAACGCGACCCACACATTGTGGACCTTCGTCGCCCCGTCCTCGAGGGACACCTCGGCGATGGTCGCGGTCTCCGAGCCGAAGGGCGAGGCCATGGCGAGGCCGCGTGCCCGGCTGGTGCCGTCCACCGTGTAGGGGCCGCGTCTCCAGCCGCCGGAGATCCTGGCGACCTCATCGAGCAGCGCCAGATGGCGGCGGCTGTGCGCCAGGAGCGCCTTGCGCAGCGCGAAGGGGTCCTGTCCGCCGGCGTCGGCGATCTCGTCGAGGAAGCCCTCGTAGAAGAAATCATTCATCGAATGGCCGACCGATCGCCAGAAGGCGATGTTGACCGGGTGGCGAAGCGTCACCGTCTCCATCGCCCGGTTCGCGATGGCGTAGGGTTTTTCGGTGATGCCCTCGACGGTCGAAGAGTCGGGCGACAGGCCGAAGTAGCGGCCCAGAGGACCCTCGCCGACAGTGCGCGAGGTGATGGCGGTGGGCATTCCGTCCGCACCGAGCGCCGCCTTCAGCCGGGTGAAGGAGAGCGGGCGCAAGGCGTCCATCTTGAACTCCTCCTCCCGCGACCAGACGAGTTTTACCGGCCGTCCCGTCGCCTTGGCGAGGAGGATAGCCTGCGGGAAGGGGTTGCCGGTCCCGTAGGTGAAGTGCCGGCCGAAGAAGCCGCCGAGCATGGGCTGGTGAAGGCGCACCTGCTCGGGCACGACCCCGCCCGCCTCCGCGCACAGCTTCTGGAACGCCTCGGGCATCTGGTTGGGGAGCCAGACATCGAGCGTGCCGTCGTCGTTGAAGCGGGCGATGGTGGAGGGCGGCTCGAGCTGCGCGTGGTTGAGGTACGGCGCGTGATACTCCGCCTCGATGACCTTCGCGGCGGCGGCGAAGGTGGCGGCGGTGTCGCCCTCGGCCTCGACGGAGACGCCCGGAGCGGTCGACCCGGTCAGCGCGGCGAGCATGCCGTCCGAGGAGAAATCCGCCGCGACGGTGGCGATGCCGGTCGGCGCCGGATCGGTCCAGGTGACGTCGAGAGCTTCGACCGCCTTGCGGGCGCGCCACCAGGAATCCGCTGTCACCGCAACCGCACCGGGAAGCGTATGGATCGAGTGGACGCCGGGCATCACCTTCACGTCCGCCTCGTTGCTGAGCGCCTTCGGCTCGGTCCCGTAGTGCGGGGCGTGGACGACGGCCGCGAACAGCATGCCGTCGACGGCGTGATCGATCGTGTATTTCGCCAGCCCGCGCGACTTGTCGGCAACGTCGATCCGGCCGACCGGCTTGCCGATCCAGCGGAAGGCCGCCGGATCGCGCAGGGGCACGTCCTCGCGCGGGGTCAAGGCCAGCGCCTCCGTGGCGAGGTCGCCGTAGGTGAGCGTGCGGCCAGACGTGGCATGCACCACCACGCCATCGCGGGTCGTGAGGGCATCGACATCGACCTCTAACCGGGCGGCGGCGGCGCGCAGCAGCATGTCGCGCGCGGTGGCGCCCAGGCGGCGCACGACCGGGTAGGAGCTGCGGGTGGAGAAGCTGCCGCCGGTGAGGCGCATGCCGTTCACCACCTGATAGTCCGGCCCGGGCGGTGCGCACTCCACCTCGATGCGGGCCGGATCGACGTCGAGCTCCTCGCCCACCGTCTGTGCCATCCCGGTGGCGATGCCCTGTCCACCCTCCACGAACGGGGAGAGGAAGCGGACGGTGTTGTCCGCGCCGATCTCGATGAAGGCGGCAACGCGCGTGCCGGGTGCGGGGGCGACGGCGGCGGCCCCCTCCCCCGCTCCGGCGACGTCGGCGAGGACGCGGGTGGGGAGCGCGGCTCCGAGCACGAAGGCGCCGGAGCGCAGGATGAAGGCGCGGCGCGAGAGGCCGGCGGCGGAGGCGGGAGCGAGGATCATCGCGCGCCTCACGCCTTGGCGGCCTGCCGCACGGCGGCGGCAATGGCGTTGTAGGTCCCGCAGCGGCAGAGGTTGGACATGCCGTAGAGGATGTCGTCGTCGCTCGGCTCGGGCGTCTGCTTCAAGAGCGCGGTCGCGGCCATGACCTGGCCCGACTGGCAGTAGCCGCATTGCGGCACCTGCCCCTCGATCCACGCCGCGACAACGCGCTTGCCCACGTCGTCCGCCTCGACCGCCTCGATGGTCGTGATCTCCGACGGGCCGACCGCTTCCACCGGAAGCTGGCACGAGCGCATCGCCGCGCCGTCCATGAGGACGGTGCAGGCGCCGCACTGGGCGATGCCGCAGCCGTACTTGGTGCCGGTCATCCCGAGCGTGTCGCGCAGGACGAAGAGGAGCGGCGTGCCCTCGTCGACGTCGACGTCGCGGGCCTCGCCGTTGATGGTCAGTGTGAACATGAGGGTGTCTCCGATAATTGGGCAAAGCGACCCCTGCGGCGCGCGCGGCGCCGGCCCGGGAAGCCGGTCGATGACGAAGTGTGGCGGCTCAGGCGGCCGCGAGATCGCGTGACGTTCGCCTGAGATGCTGCGGTGGCTGGCCGTGGATGCGCAGGAACGCCCGGCGCATCCACTCGCGGTCGGCGAAGCCGGTCTCGGCGGCGATGGTGTCGAGCAGGTGGCGCGAGGCGACGATCATGGCGTGCGCCGCCTCCACCCGCAGCCGCTCGACGACCCTGGCGGGGGACTGGCCCGTCGCCACATTGAAGGCTTGGCTGAACTGACGCGGCGATAAGCCGGCGGTTCGGCGAGTGAATTTGCTGTCTGCGGGGCAGTGATTGCAGCAAGCGGCATCAACTGCATCGGCGGGACGGCGATGAGACCCACGGTAATCATGGCAAGCTCGATCCGTTGGCGATGCTTCAATTGAAGCCGAGTATATTCGTTTCGTCTTCTTATCTGCTTGTATAGAACTGCTATATACTGCGAACAGGTGATGTCCGAAAACGCAGCGCAAACGACCTTCGGGCCGTCGATGCCGCCCGGCTCGTCTCACCGCGACACCACCCGGACATACCATCACGACCCGACACCGCACGGCGCCGGACCGTGTTACGGCCGCGCCGAAATCAGCCGAACGCCGGAGTGCTCCGCGCCCCACGCCTGAGAGCGAGCAGAACCGGCTCCAGCGACCGCTCCCGATCGGTGAGGGGGCGGCCCGGCACCTGTGGGCGCGGCGCCCCGTCATGGCCGCGAATTCTGCAGCGCGTCGTCGAGCGCGCTGACCTTCGCGTTGCCGAGGGTCAGACGGGAGAGGCGGGCGAGGGCCGGCTCGCCGATCAGCGCCTCGGCGTCCTTGCGCACGATGAGCGTCGCCTCGTCGCGCCCGCCGAGGAGCCCGCGCGGCTCTTCGAGTTCGCGGATCCTGTAGCGGTGGTTCAGCCACTGCGGGTGCCACAGCGGCACCACCACCCAGCGACGTTCCGCAACCGCCCGCTCGTAGCGGCCGAAACAGTCCGCCTCAGTACCTGTCTCGAAGTGGTAGCCCGCCGCGTCGAGCTCGTAGGCGGCGACGACCACCTTGGAGAACCGGCTGATGCCCGCGCCGGGGTTGATCCCCTGGATCAGCCGCTCCATCCGCCTGAGCGCCATCGGGCCGAGGAGGTCGGCGACGCTCGATATCGCGTCCGGCACGTAGTGTGGCACGCCCCAGAAGCAGTAGGGCTCGTAGAGGATGGCGAGCTTGCGCACGTCGGCCTCGAACGGGGCGAGGTAGGCGCCGTGGCTCGTGGGCAGCCAGGCGGAGACGAGGACGTCCACCTCGCCGCGTCCGAGCCGGGCGAACATCTCCTCGTGCGGTGCGGCAAAGCGCTCGACCGCATGACCCTCCTCCAACAGGATGGCCTCGACTTCGCGGGCCGAGGCGTCGTGGAAGCTGAGGTCGATGTGGCCGACGCGGATCGGCCGGCCGCTCATGCCTCGATCGTGTGGTAGGCGGCGACGGCGTCCATCACGCGCGCCGAGGTGACGAGCGAGGCGCCGGCACCGAGCGCGACCGCGAGCGCCTCGGCGATCTCGTCTTCGCTCGCGCCGTGCTTCAGCGCCTCAGCGGTGTGGATCGCAATGCACCCGTCGCAAGGCTGGGCGACGGCGACCGCGAGGGCGATCAGCTCCCGCGTCTTGGCGCCGAGGCCGTCCTTTTTCGCGCCTGCGCCGGACGGGCCTACATCGCCGCGGATCGCCTCCGGGCTCAACCGTCCAAACGCGCCGACGCCGGCCTTGAGCTGGCCGCGGCAAGTATTCCAATCAAGCATCATGACAGGATCTCCTTTTGACACGAATGTAATCGGAGAACTGAGATGCAATTATTCATCCATAAATATAGTAATCGTTGCTGCGGGGGCGATGTAGCGTCGGGCCATGGTTCGCCCGGACGGTCCGGGCTTCAAGGAGGCACCATGAACATGACCTATGGCACCGCGCTCGTGACGGGCGCATCGTCCGGCATCGGCAAGGCGTTCGCCCAGGAGCTGGCGCGCCGCGGGCACGATCTCACCATCGTCGCGCGCGATGCCGAGCGGCTCGATGCGCTGGCCGAACGACTGCGGGACGATCATGCCGTCACCGTCGAGGTTTGCCGCGCAGATCTCGCCGATGCCGGCGATGTCGCGCGGGTCGCGAAGCGCATCGGCTCGGATCCGCGCCTTGACCGCGTCGTCAATTGCGCCGGCCTCTGGGTCGCCGGGCCCGCGCTCGGCGGCGAGACGGATCGGTATGCGCCGCTGATGGCGGTCAACGTCGTCGCCCTGCAGACGTTGACGCTGGCGGCGGCCGCGGCCTTCGCCGCGCGCGGGCGGGGCGGCATTATCAACATCTCCTCCGCTGTGGTGATGGCGCCGGACAGATTTCACGCGGTCTACGTGGCCGGCAAGGCGTATGTCCTGGCGCTGACCGAGGCGCTGCAGAGCGAGGTGGCCGGGACCGGGGTTCGCCTGCAGGCGGTCCTGCCGGGGTTCACGAAGACCGAGCTGTTCGACCGCGCCGGAGCCGACGTTTCGGCCATCCCCGACGAGATGAAGATGGACCCCAGCCTCCTCGTCGAAGCCGCCCTCGCCGGATACGACGCGGGCGAGACAGTGACGATCCCTTCACTGCCCGACCTTGCCGACTGGGAGGCCTTTCTCGCAGCGCGAGCAGCCCTGGAACCCAACCTGTCGCACGACCACCCTGCGTCTCGTTACCGGCTCGCCGAAACGGTGTAGCCGACCGACAGGGCAAGACCGACGAGTTCGGCGGCGAATGAAACAATGCCGATCCCAAAGGCAACAAACGTCCGGACCAGCTGGGCGGCGAGCGCGCCGCCCGCCGCGACGACGGCGCTGCGCGCAAAGGCGCCAGCCACCACGAACCC
>JAUIJH010000258.1 GCA_030431335.1 Alphaproteobacteria bacterium | reverse complement strand
GCTGGACAAGGCCACCCGCTACGCCCGCGAGCGGCACCAGTTCGGCAAGCCGCTGGAGGCGTTCCAGGCGACGCGGTTCAAGCTCGCCGACATGGCCACGGGGCTCGAAGCGGCGCGCCTGGTGCTCTATAAGGCCGCGAGCGCGCTCGACGGCGGCCTGCCCGAGGCGGGCGCGCTCGCGGCGATGGCCAAGCGCCTCGCCACCGACACCGGGTTCGACATCGTGAACCAGGCGCTGCAGATCCACGGCGGCTACGGCTACCTGCAAGACTATGGACTGGAGCGCCTGCTGCGCGACGTGCGGGTCCATCAGATCCTGGAAGGAACCAACGAAATCATGCGCGTGATCATCTCGCGGCACCTTTTGCGAGCGTCCAACCAGTGAGCGACATTCTGTTCGAGACGGCGGGCCGCGCCGGCATCGTGACCTTGAACCGGCCGAAGGCGCTCAATGCGCTGTCGGAGGCGATGGTGCGCGAGATGAGCGAGGCCTTGGAGGAGTGGGAGCGAGACGACCGCGTCAAGCGCGTGGTGATCCGCGCCGAGGGCAAGGCGTTCTCCGCCGGCGGCGACCTGCGGGCCATCCACGAGCGGCGCGCCGGCGGCGTCGATTTCTTCGCCGCCGAGTACCAGCTCAACGCGCGCATCAAGTGCTTTCCCAAGCCCTACGTGGCGCTGATCGACGGGGTGTGCATGGGCGGGGGCGTGGGCGTCTCGATGCACGGCACGCACCGGGTGGCGACGGAAAAGCTGGTTTTCGCCATGCCCGAAGTGGCGATCGGCCTGTTTCCGGACGTGGGGGCGAGCTACATCCTGTCGCGCCTCGAGGGCGAGGCGGGGCTGCATCTGGCGCTGACCGGCACGCGCATCGGCCGCGACGCGGCGGCCGGGCTGGGGCTCGTCACCCACCCCGTCGACGCCGAGCACCTCGGCGATGCGCTGGACCGGACCGTCGAGGCGCGCGACCTGGACCGGGCGCTGGCGGAACTCACCGCGGAAGTGGAGCCGCGCGACGCGGAAGCGGCCGCGGTTGTCGACCGGGCCTTCGCCGGCGCCAGCGTGGGCGAGATCGTGGAGCGGCTCGGCGAAGAGGGGCCGGACTGCGAAATCGCCGTCGAGGCGGCGGCCGCGATCGCCACCAAGTCACCGACCAGCCTGATGGTGACGTTCGAGGAATTGCGCCGCGGCCGGGAGCGCTCGTTCCTGGAATGCATGGCGATGGAGTTCCGCATCCTGAACGAGGTGTTGGACGGGCACGACCTCTACGAGGGCATCCGCGCGGTGGTGATCGACAAGGATCGCGCGCCCCGATGGTCGCCCGCGTCGCTGGAGGGCGTCGACCGGGAGGCGGTGGAGGCGCATTTTGCCGCGCCCTCGGGCGGCGACCTCGACCTGTCGGCCTTCACCGAGCCGGCCGAGGCGGCATGAGCGCGGACGCCGACGACACGCCCGGCCCGCAAAAGGGCAATGGCAAGGGCAACAACCAGGGTAACAACAATGGCAACGGCGGGGGCAACGGCGAAGCCGGAGCGGCGAGCCGGGTGCCGGCGACCACCGTCAAGGCGGTCGCCGAGCCGGTCGCCCAGCGCCTGGCGCGCCTGCGCGGTGCGCTGACGCCCTCGAGCCCGGCCGACAAGGCGGCCGCGGGCGACGCGCTGCCGGCCTCGCGGGCGGTCGCGGTGCCGACCCAGGCGGCCCTGCCGGCCCCGGCGGGCGATGCGCAGGCACGGCCGTTGCCGCCCCAGCGCGCCCCCGCCCTGGCCGGCCCCGCGGCGCCGGTGCGTCCGGTGCGCCCCGCCGCCGCGCGCGCCAACGCGGACACGGTGCCGGCCCCGGCGATCCTGCTGCCGGTGACCAAGCGGCCGCTGCTGCGGCGCGGGCGCAAGCGGATCAGCTCCTCGCGCGCGGCGCTGCTGTCGATGACCTCGCAGGAGGCGCCGCTCAGCGAACAGCAGGAGGAGCGCGACCTCCTGGAACTGCTCGAAGCGGCGCTGATGCGGCTGGCGAGCATCGTCTGGCTGGTGGCGGCGGTGCTGATCTGGAGCCGCCTGATCGGCTACGGCAGCGCCGCACCCACCATGACGTGGTTCAATCTCGGCCAGGCCTTCGTGCCCACGCTGGTGGCCGCGCTGTTGATGCCGATGGTGTCGGTGGGATTGTGGCTCGTGTCGAGCTGGGGCGCGGTGATCTGGGCGGCGGCGGTGGCGGTGAGCCTCTTCGCCACGCTCGCCGGGCTCGCCGAGCCGCCGTTCGGCAGGGGCGGGCTCATCGCCAACATCGTGGCGCTGGCGGTGATCGGCACCATCGCCGGCGTGCGCGCCTGGCGAGACCGGGACATCGACGACTGATTGCGGCCTGAGCGGGTGCCTCGCCGGGTCAGGCGACCTGCCGGGACGCCTCGGCGTCCGCCTTGCGCACGGCGCGCATGAAGGCGGCGAGGCGGGTGGGGTCGAGCCCCTCGTCGGTGCGCAGGCCCGAGCAGACGTCGAGCCCGAACGGGCGCACGGCCGCGATGGCCTCGGCGGCGTTGGCCGCGTCGAGCCCGCCGGCCAGGAACACCGGCCGCCGCGCCTCGCGCACGCAGCGCGCGCTCACCTGCCAATCGTGCCGGCGCCCGGTGCCGCCGTACTCGTCCGTGTCCGGCCGCCCCGAATCGAGCAGGAAGGCATGCGGCCGGTCGCCGTAGTGGGCGATGACCTCGAGCGCCTCCATGCCCTCCACGTGGATCACCTGGATCCGCCGCAGCGCGGGGGCATGGCGGGCCAGCCAGTCATGCGTGTCGACGCTGACGTGCTTGACGAGCTGCACCGTGTTGATTTCGCAGGCCCGCGCCTGCTCCGCGATCGCCTCCGCCCGCGTCTGCGAGGTCAACAGCACCGGCATCACGGGCGGCGGCACCGTCGCCGCGATGTGGCGCGCCCGCTCATAACCGATGATGCCGGCCCCGCTCGGCATCGGCCCCACCAGGCCCACCGCGTCGGCTCCCGCGACCAGCGCCAGTGCCGCCTCCTCGGGGGAGGAGATGCAACAGATCTTGACGCGGGTGCGGACCATGGGTCAGTCGCGCGCCTTGACGAAGCGCCAGGCGAACGGCAGCACCGCCGCCGCCAGCGCGACCTTGACGAGCTCGGCCGGCAGGAACGGCCACACGCCGAGCGACAGGATCGGCTTGTCCCACCCGATCACGGCGCCGAGCCACAGGATGCCGGGCAGGTAGATCGCCGCGACGCCGGCGGCGAGCACCGCGAACGCGCTGGCGACCGTGCGGCCCCAGCCGCGCTCGGCCAGGAAGCCCGTCACCGCCGCCGCCATCACGAAGCCGGCGAGATAGCCGCCCGTCGGCCCGGCCATGTAGGCGAGGCCGATGCCGCGCTCGGGCGAATTGGCGAACACCGGCAGCCCGGTCGCGCCCTCGGCGAGATAAAGAAGCACCGTCGCCGCGCCCAGGCGCCAGCCGAAGCTCATGCCGATGACCAGCACCACGAAGGTCTGCATCGTCATCGGCACCGGCCAGAACGGCACCTGCAGCTTGGCCGAGGCCACCAGCGCCAGCGAGCCGGCGAGCGCCAGGACGAGGTTGCGCGGCGTGCTGTGCGGCAGCACCGCGTCGGCAAGGGTGGGGGAACGCATCATCGCATCGGATCCTTGAACGGGGAGGGGACGGCCGTCGGGCGGGCTCGCCGGAGGCGAACCGCGCCGAATGCCGCTCCGGAAAACCCTTCTTTCTTCCCCGCTTCGCGCCCTTCGATCAAGAGCGCGGATGGGGAAAATGGCGGCTCAACTGTCGCGCTTGCGCCGGCAGTAGAGCTCCAGCCGGTGGCGCACCACCTCGTAGCCCAATTCGCGCGCGATCTCGGCCTGCAGCTTCTCGATCTTCTCGGAATGGAATTCGACCACTTCGCCGGTGTCGACGTCGATGATGTGGTCGTGGTGGGCGGCCTCGGCCGTCTCGAACCGGGAGGGCGTGCCCTCGAAGGTGTGGCGGTGGACGATGCCCTGCTCTTCGAGCGCGGTCAGCGTGCGGTAGACGGTGGCCAGCGACACGCTCTCGTCCACCTCGCGCACGCGCTTGTGCAGCTCCGTGGCGTCGGGGTGATCCGCCGCCTCGGCCAGGACCTTTAAAATGGCCGCACGCTGACGGGTGATGCGCACGCCATCCGCACGCAACGCGTCCTCGAGCTTCCGCGCAGTTGTGTCATCCCCGTTCATGGCCCCGTAGATAGGCCGATTGGCGACAAAACGAAATGAGGACTTGCGACTCGTCAACGTTTCGTCCATCTTACATGCAAATGCTTCTCAGAAGCGTTCCATGCGTCCCAAACAGGTCCTCGATGCAAAGATTGACGATGGCGCTTGCCGCCCTGTTCGCCTTGGCGATCATGGGTGGGAACGACGCCAGGGCGGATGAGCCGCTCAAAGTGGTTGCCACCACATCCATGATTGCCGACGCCGCCCGCGTGATCGGCGGCGACGATGTCGATGTCCACGCGCTGATGGGGCCGGGCATCGATCCGCACTCCTACCGCCAGACGCGCTCCGACATCGCCGCGGCCGCGCGGGCCGACCTGGTGCTGCGCCACGGCCTCTATCTGGAGGCCCAGATGGAGGCCAGCGGCGCCTCCATCCAGGTTGGCTACATGCCAACTATCAAAGGGGACCCCGTCAAACTCGTCTCGCTTTTCCAAAATTTGCTCAGCAATGCGTTGAAATACCGTTCTGAGCACCGGCCGGTAATCACCATTAACGCCGAGCGTCAGGGTAACTATTGGCTATTTTCCGTGAAGGATAACGGCATCGGTTTCGCCAACGAATTCCGGGACCGTATCTTCCTCATCTTCCAGCGCCTGCATACTCAGGAGGAGTATCCGGGCACCGGGATGGGGTTGGCCCTTTGCAAGAAGATAGTCGAACAACACCAGGGCCACATCTATGCCCAGAGTGAACCCGGCCGTGGCGCGACCTTTTACTTCACGCTGCCGGCCGGCTGACAGCGTGCCAAGAGATGAGAACGATGACGACCAAAACTGCTCTGCTTCTGGAAACCCAGCCCTACAACGCCCACCAGTTCAAGGCCGCCCTGTGTACGGCCAAACACCCGGGCGGCAACATCCAGTTCAAGCTGGCCTGGACAGACAAACTGGCCACGGCTATCAACTATTGCAAGCAGATCCAGTTTGACG
>JAUIJH010000057.1 GCA_030431335.1 Alphaproteobacteria bacterium | reverse complement strand
CCGAGCTGGTTGCCGGGGTAGATGGTGACGGTGTGGTCGGAGCCTTCCTCCACCACGCGCTTGAACTCCAGCGCGCCTTCGTACTGGGCCTCGCCCTCCTTGGCCCACAGGCCGTAGCGGATTTCGTCGGCGCTCGCCGCGGCGCCGCCGACGAACACCGCCGTCAGGCAGAGCGCGGTCAGTTTCAGCGTATGGGTCTTCATCGCAGTCCCTCTCTCTCGTTATGTCGTTGCGGTGTCTGCATCCTTCAGATGCTCGACGAAGCGGGTGCACAGCCCCACCAGGTGATTGACGATGGCCTCGCCCCGTTCGGCCGAGGCGACGGCCGGGTCGCCGCCGGCGATGCCGTTGGCGCAGCGATCGGTGACGTCGACGGCGAGCGAGACGTCGACGCCCTCGAACCGCACCGCGCCGAGCCCCACCGTGGGCAGCCCCATGAGGGTGCCGAACTCGCCCGGCGCTTCCTGCAGGTCCGGCCGCATCAGCTCGGGCCGCAGGTGGGAATAGACGGAGGTGAGCGGGTCGGCGCCGTGGCCCTTGGCCTTGGGCAGGTCCGCGCCGTACAGCTCCTTGAAGAGGCTGTCGGGGATGGCCCGCCACAGGTGGATCGCCGGCACCAGCACGCCGCGCGCCGCCTTGAGCTTGCGCACCGTCACGTCGATCAGCGGCGCGTTGCCGGAATGGCCGTTGAGAATGACGATCTTGACGAGGTCATGATCGAGGAAGTTGACGATCATGTCCTCCAGCACCGCCATGAAGGTCTCCGGCCTGAGCGCGATGCCGCCCGGCACGGTGCGGAAATAATCCGCGTAGCCGAACGGCATGATCGGGGCGACGACGGCGCCGGCGGCTTCGGCCACCCGGTCGGCGATGATCTCGGTGAGCATGTAGTCGCCCATCGGGCAGGCGGGGCCCTGCTCTTCCTGCGAGCCGAGCGGGATCACGATCACCGGCTTTTCCGGCAGGCGTTGCTCGAACTCCCGGAAGGTCATTTCGGCGAGGCGGTGTTTGGCGGTGGGCATCGGGGAGGAACAGGGTGAGCTGCGGGAACAACGCAAGCAAGGCCACCGCCACGAACAGCGGGATGTAGAAGGGGATCATCGCCCGCACCATCTGGCCGAACGAGATCTGGGCGATGTCCTGCGCAATGAAGAGGAGCACCCCGACGGGCGGCGTTCCCCCGCCGATGATGAGGGTGAACACCATCAGGACGCCGAAGTGCACCGGGTCGATGCCGAACTGCACCACCACCGGCACCAGGATCGGGGTGAGAACGATTTCCGCCGACGAGGCGACCATGAAGAGGCCCACCACCAGCAGCATCGCGATGATGATGAAGAGGACGATGAGCCCGTTGTCCGACACGGTGGCAAGGCCCGTCGCGATCACCTGCGGCACCTGCTCGCGCACCATGATCCACGAGAAGGCGGACGCGACGGCGATGATGACGAGGATGCGCACCGAACCCAGCGACACGCTCTGGAACACGTCCCAGATCTCGCGCGCCGACACATTGCGGAAGACGAACACCGACAGGACGAGACCGTAGGCGACGGCCACCGCGGCCGCCTCGGTCGGCGTGAAGACGCCCGACAGGATGCCGCCGACGATGATGACCGGAAACAGCAGCGCCGCCGCACCCCGCCGCGTCGCCCTCGCCATCTCCGGCAAGGTCGCCCGCTGGTAGCGCGGAAAGCCCTTCGCGCGGGCATAGAAGTAGGTGAACACCATCTGCGAGCCGATGATGACGAAGCCCGGGATGATGCCTGCCAGCAGGAGCCGGCCGATCGAAACGTTGGCGAGCGCGCCGTAGATGACCAGCGCGACGCTGGGCGGGATGATCGGCCCCACCATGGCCGAGGCGACGGTGACGGCGGCGCTGAAGGGGGCGGGATAGCCCTCTTTCTTCATGGCCGGGATGAGGACGGAGCCGAGCGCGGTGGTATCGGCCGTCGCCGAGCCGGACATACCCGAAAACAGCATGCTCGCCAGGATGTTGACCTGTCCCAGCCCGCCGTGGATGTGACCGACGAAAGCCTTCGACATGTCGACGATGCGGTCGGTCAGCCGGCACGCGTTCATCAACTCGCCGGCGAGGTAGAAGAAGGGGATCGCGAGGATGAGGAAGCTGTCGACTGCCGCCGTCATGCGCTGGGCGAGAAGGGCGAGATCGATGCCGGCGAAATAGAAATAGCTCGCCGAGGCCACCGCCAGCGCGAAGAACAGCGGCATGCCGAACGCGAGCAGCACCGCGAGCAGGATCAGGATGAGAACGGTGGTCACGCCTGCGGGCTCCGTTGGTGGGGTCGGGCCATCACATGGCGTCCTTGAGGTAGGCGGGGTCGTCCGCGGGCGCGCGGCGGCGCCGGTAAAGCAGGCGCAGCGCGATGGCCAGCACCATCAGCACGGCACCCACGGCGACCGGCAGGCGCACGATGCCGGAGGGAAGCTCCAGCGCGCCGAGCTCGGCAAAATTCTCGATCTCCACCAGGCGCATGGTCGGCTCCACGAGGATGACGAGCAGTGCGATCGAGATCACCGCGTTGATAACGCGCACGATCTGCTTGGCGGCGGCGGGCAGGATGCCGAACAGCACGTCGATGTTGAGATGGCGCCCGTCCCAGCACACCACCGCGGCGCCGATGAAGGTCATCCACACCACCAGGAGGCGCGACAGTTCCTCGCTCCAGATCAGCGGCGCATTGAGCACGAAGCGAAAGAAGATCTGCGCCAGCGTGAGCCCCACGACGACGATCAGCGCGAGCGCGACCGCAATCCGGAACGGCAGGGCGAGGTCGAGGATGCGGCGCGCGGTTGGCGGCGGTGTTCCGTTCGTTGGGGTCTGTTCGTCCATCGAGCGCTTCTTCTGGTTGCCGAAAAGGGTGGGTCCCAACGGTTGATGCACACAAGGTGCGCGTTTCTGGTGGTACGGGCAAATGCGCATTGCGCTGTGGGCGGGAGGAGGCGCCGGCCTCCTGGTTCGAGCGAGCCTCGGATGCACGGCGCGTTCCAAGGGGCGCGAAGGCCGCCCGACCGCGCATTCGGCGCCCGGCGCATCCGACATCGGGCCGGCAGCGCTTCCTCTGCGGCGCGATCCGTCCTATCGTTGCGCTCCTCATGACGAGCGTTCCCGCACCCGCCCGACGGCGGTTCCCCCAAAACCACGATCGATGCCGATGACGACCAGCCGCCCGGTGCTGCCCAACCGCGCCGCACGCGCCATCTTCCTCGCCCGCCACGGCCTCGCCGGCCGGCACCCCTGGCAGGAAGGCAGCGACCTCGACGGCCTCGTCACGCACCTGGGCTTCGTGCAGGTGGACAGCATCAACACGGTGGAGCGTGCCCACCATATGATCGTGTCGGCGCGCTCCAAGCGTTACCGCCCGCGCCATCTGCGCACGCTTCTTGAGCGCGACCGTGCCGTGTTCGAGCATTGGACGCACGACGCCGCGCTGATCCCCACCCGCTTCTACCCGCACTGGCAACTGCGCTTCCGCCGCGACGCGGAGAAGCTGTCGGCGCGCTGGCGCAAATGGCGCGGGCACGAATTCGAGGCGAAGCTGGACGAGGTCGTCCGCCACGTCGCCGACAGCGGCCCGGTCACGGTCCGCTCGTTCGGCGATGGGGAGGTGCGGCCCAGCGGCGGCTGGTGGGAGTGGCATCCGTCCAAGACCGCGCTGGAGTTCCTGTGGCGCACGGGCGCGCTCGCCGTCGCGCGGCGGGACGGGTTCGTCAAGGTGTTCGATCTCGCCGAGCGCGTCATCCCGGCCGAGCACCGCGCGCACGTGCCTTCGCCGGAGGAGACCATCGACTGGGCCTGCAATGGCGCGCTGGACCGGCTCGGCTTTGCGACGTCGGGCGAGATCGCCAGTTTCTGGGACACGGTGACGCCGCAGGAGGCGAAGGCGTGGTGCGAGGCGCGGCGCGGGAGCGAGCTCGTCGAAGTCGCGATCGAGCCGGCCGGGGAGGGGGCGCCGCGCACCGTGTTCGCCCGTCCGGCCCTGCTGGATGAGGCGGCCGCGCCGCCCGACGTGCCGGACCGCCTGCGCATCCTCAGCCCTTTCGACCCGGCCTTGCGCGACCGCAAGCGGGCCGAGCGGCTGTTCGGCTTCCACTATCGTATCGAGGTGTTCGTGCCGGCGCCGCAGCGGCGCTACGGCTACTACGTCTTTCCCGTGTTGGAGCGGGACCGGCTGATCGGCCGCATCGATATCAAGCGCGTCGGCCAAGGCGACGCGCTGGAGATTGCCGCCTTCTGGCCCGAGCGGGGCATTGCGATGGGCAAGGGACGCCTCGCACGCCTCGACGGGGAGCTTGGCCGCGTCGCCCGCTTCGCCGGCTGCGGCCGGGTGGATTATCGCGATGGCTGGCTGCGGGAGGCCGCGTGAGGCGGGCCGGCCTCAGTCGTCGGAGCCGAAGGCGGCGTAGCTCATGCCCAGAACGGCGCCGTAGATGAGGGTGAAGACCAGCATCGCCCCGGTGAACGTGAGGCCAAGGTCCTGGCCGAAGATCTGGTGGCCGGCCAGCGGCATGAACGAGACCATCATCGCCAGCCACAAGATGGCGCCGTACCACAGGCCCTGGACGCTGCCGCGCCCCGGCAGGATGGGCCGGAGAAAGGCGAAGATCAGCCCGAACACGAAGGTGCCGAGCAGGATATGGGTGACCCACGCGCCGCGCTCGGTGGACGACAGGCCGATGCGCTCATTGAATGCCTCGACCAGGACCAGGAAATCCGATCCGGCAAACAGTGGGACGCGAGCGTTCAGATAGATCAGCGCAGAGGCGACCAGGGTGGCAACGATGCTCGCAAAGATGGCGCGTGCCATGGCAATTCCTACGTTCCACAGTTTGAATAAGATATCACGGCAATGAGCGCAAACGCGATGGCCGCGCGGGCGCCTGGCGCATGGGCCGTATGAAGATCGTCTTCGCCAGCCACGGATCGCTGGGCGACCTCGTCCCCTTCCTCGAGATCGGCAAGGTGCTGCGGCGCGGCGGGCACCAGGTGGTGGTGGCGACGCACGCGGCCCACCGGGCGGCGGTGGCGGCGGCGGGCCTCGCGCACGCCCCCATGCGGCCGGACCGCCCGGGCGCCCCTGCCTTTCACGCCCGCTTCATGGCGCCGCGGCGCGGGCCGGCCTTCATCTACAAAGCCTATCTCGGGCCGGCGATCGGCGACAGCGAAGCCGACCTCTTGGACGCAGTGCGCGGCGCCGACATTCTCGTCAGCGTGACGCTGGCGCTGGCCGCACCGCTGGTGGCCGCGCGCACCGGCATCGCGTGGCGCTCGGCGGCGTTCCAGCCGGCGATGCTGTTCAGCGCCGTCGATCCGCCCAAGCTCGCGATGCTGCCCTTCGTGCGCGGGCGCACTCATTATAATGCGTGGCTGCTGCAGGCGGCCCGGCGCGGCGTCGAAGCGTGGGCCGCGCCGCTGCGCGCCCACCGCCGGGCGGCGGGGCTGGGCGAATACCCCGACCATCCGGCCTTCGGCGGCCAGCATTCGCCCCAAGGCGTGCTCGCGCTCTATTCGCCGCTGTTCGGCGCCGTCCCCCCCGATGCCCCGGCGGGGACGGTGCAGACGGGACAGGTCCTGCAGACCGGCGGCCCGCCGCTCGATGCCGCGGTGAGCGACTTTCTCGCCGCGGGTCCGCCGCCGGTGGTCTTCACGCTGGGGTCGGCCTCGGCCCATGCGGCGCAGGGCTTCTTCGAAACGAGCGCGCGCATCGCGCGTACGCTTGGTGTGCGCGCCCTGCTGTTGACCGGCACGGCCCCGCCGGACCTGCCGGCCCGCGACCGGGGACGCATCCTGGCAAGCGCGGCCGCGCCCTACCACAAGGTCTTCCCGCATGCGCGCGCGGTGGTCCACCAAGGCGGCATCGGCACCATCGCCCTCGCCGTCGCGGCCGGAACGCCGATGCTCCTGGTGCCGTTCGCGCACGACCAGCCGGACAATGCCGCCCGTGCCGCGCGCGCCGGCCTCGCCCGCGTCCTGCCGCGCTGGCGCTACGGGCTGGACGGCGCGCGCCAACTCGCCCGCGTGCTGGCCGACGACGCCATGGCCGACCGCCTCGCCCTGGCGCGGCCGGCGATCGCGATGGAAGCGGGCGCCGAAAATGCGGCTGCAGAAATTTTACGTGCGGCGCAAGGGGCACGCTAATCCGGCTAAAAAAAATGCAAGGTTCTTGTCACGTCTGCCTTGTGGCTTGCGAAAACAGGAACAAGAGAGGATCAGCGGCCGGTTTTGCCGGTTCTCACAAACGCAAAACGGCACCGATGTGGCCACGATGCGGGCAGGGGGCGCCGCGAACGGCTCGCTTGTTCCCGCGATAATCTGTTCGGGCGGTCATTCAGCGGCGCGCACGGCCACAATGTGGCGGACAAGGCTGCACCGCGGTGCATTTCGGCGCGGCCGCGGGGCTTCTTCGCGCGTTTGCAACCACACGCGGATAACCCAAAGAACCGCTTGCCTGGCTAAAAAAACCATGAAAAATTTTAACGGCTTAACGAGGTCTTGTAGGTTGTGGTTGGCGAAAAATTCATCTTTAAGGCGATTAAATCGGCGGGGCGCCTGGGTTTTGGTGTCTCGTGCAGGCCACTCTCAAGCAAACTGCAAGATTATCCACAGGCTGTGTATAGCCGGGAGAAGCTCGTTCCACCTTCGTTCAGCGGCTTTAGGATGCGGTAACGTGCACCATGTCAAGTACACGGACCGCGTGAGTTGGCAACGGAGGCTGTATGTTGATTGATGGGTTTTTATCTGCCGCCGAAGGGGGGTCTCCCAGAGAGGTTTCTCTCTTCTGGTGGCAGGGTTTTAGCGGCCGCTACCACCTCACATCGATCTTCGCGCTCAAGAACTTTGATTGCCGCGAACCGGGGGCGTTCGTCCTGGTCCGGCGCGAGAGCAACGGAGAGCGCACGCCGCTCTTCGTCGGCACCGCGAACAGTGTCAGCGACGATATCTATGACGACTTTGGCGACGAGACCATGCGTGCGATCCGCGCCGGTGCCAACGAAGTGCATGTGAGCTTCAACGCCGAATGCCCGTGGCTGTGCGATGCGATGGTCGAGGACCTGGCCGACGGCTGGTCCTTGGGAATGTTGCGCCGTCGACGCTCGGCGCTGCGCACGCCTGCCTACGCCTGATGTTCCCTGGCGCGCCGGCGGTCCCGCCGGCGCCGCCGCACCGTGAGTTCATGTGAAGATCCTCGTCGCCTGCGACAAGTTTCGCGGCAGCCTGACTGCTGCCGAAGCCAACGCTGCCATCCTGCTCGGGCTGTCGCGAAGTCCTCTCGCACGCCATGCCAGCGGTGACACCATCCCGATCGCAGACGGGGGTGAGGGAACGCTGGAAGCCCTGGCCTCTCCCGAAAGCCGCATTCTGGAGCGCCCCGCGCGCGACCCGTTCGGCGTCGTCCACGACGTGGCATTTCTGTACGATCCGGCCAGCCGTCGCGCGGTGGTGGAGATGGCGCGCGTCGCCGGCCACCCCGCCGCGGCGCGCCATGGCTACGACCCTGCCCGGGCGACCAGCGCCGGCGTCGGCGACCTCATCGCCGCCGCGCTCGACGAGGGCGCGCGCGAGGTGGTGGTGGCGCTGGGCGGTTCGATCACCGTCGACGGGGGAGCCGGTGCGCTGGAGGCGATGGGCGCCCGCTTCGCCGACGCCGACGGTGCGCCCCTGCATGCCCCGGCCGGCCCCACCCTCGCCAAGATCGCGTCGGTGGACCTGACGGGGCTCGATCCGCGCGCGCGCGATCTTGCCATCGTGATCGCGGCCGACGTCGACAATCCCCTTGTCGGGCCGCGCGGCGCAGCCGCCGTGTTCGGCCCGCAAAAGGGGGTGAAGGCGGACGAGATCGCCACCTACGACGCCGCGCTCGCCAGCTTCGAGCGCAAGTTGGCCGCTGTCCTCGGGCGCGAGGCGATGACGGAGACCGCGTTTGCCGGCGCCGCCGGCGGCATGCTGTGCGGGCTGTCCGCCATCGCGCCGACCAGGGCATCGGACGGCTTCGCGCTGATCAGCGAGCATCACGATTTGGAGGCACGGGTTCGCGCGGCCGATCTCGTGATCACCGGGGAAGGCTCGCTGGACGCGCAGTCGCTCGGCGGCAAGGGGCCGGTCGGCATCGCGCGCATGGCGAAGTCGGCCGGGGTGCCGGCGCTCGCCTTCGCCGGGAGGCTCGCGGCGAGCCCGCAGGAACTCGCCGCGCAGGGCGTCGTCGCGGCCTTTGCCGTCGCCCGGGGGCCGCAGAGCCTGGAGGAAGCGCTGGCCGGCGCGGCCGAGGCGCTCACGGCGACCGCCGAAAGCGTCTTCAGCCTTTACGCGGCGGCCCGCTTCGGGCTCGCCGACGCCTGATCCCGCCGCGCGACCCTCGACGGCCGATCAGTTGCGGCGGAAGACGACGCCGCCGACGTAGCCGGTCACCAGCGCGAGCGTCACGACCAGAAAACCGTATAGGAGCGGCTGTTCGTGCGACGCCGCGTACACCTTCTGCTCAAAACCGAACTTGTCGACGTTGAAGCTCATCTCGTGGCGGTCCAGCAGCACACCGCCGACGAACAGCAGGACGTCCACCACGTAGCGTCCGTCCGGCGCCAGGTCGGGCAACGGGATAAGCGTGCGAAAGAAGCGGTCCGTCAGCATCTCGACGCCGCCGATGTCGCGCACATAAAGGTCGTCTTCGGCGAGTTTGCTGGCGTAGGCCTGGAACAGCAGGGCCCGCTCGCCTTCGAGCCGCTTGGCGGCCAGCCCGAGCGGCGCGTCCGCTTCGATCATCAGGCTTTCGAGCTGGGGGCCGGGATCGGGCGTCGTGAAAAGGCCGGAGAACGAGGGCACGCGGCGGAAGCGTTCGCCTTCGGCGTTGACCCAGATACCGAAGCGGCGCGTCTTGCGCTGCACGAGAACGTCGTTGGGCGGGCCGCGCACGATGACGGCGATCTCATAGCCGCCGCCGCGTGCGACGGTTTGCGCGTCCCGCTCCACCACGCCGAACAGCGCGATGCTGGTGCCGCTGAAGTCCGATGCGATCGGGATGGTGTCGGTGGACAGATCGACGACCAGCTCTTCCGCCGCGCCGGGTCGCGCCAGAAGGACGCTCGCGAGGAGGCAGGCGAGGCCGATGAGGCCGAGGAGGAGACGAGGCCGCACCATCACGGTCCCACCACCGTAACGGCGAACAGGCTCGCCGGCGGCAGCACGAGGTTGAGCGCAAAACGCGCGCCGACCGCCAGAACGAGCAGGCCCAGCAGCGCCCGGAGCTGTTCGCCCCGCAGCGAACGCCCGATCGAGGCGCCGACCTGCGCACCGAAGACGCCGCCGAGCATCAGGATGAAGGCGAGCACCGCGTCCACCGATTGCGAGGCGACCGAGTGCATTACCGTCGCGACGGCCATCACGCCGACGATCTGCAGCAACGAGGTGCCTACGACCACCGAGGTCGGCACCTTGAGGAGATAGATCAGCGCCGGGACCAGGATGAAGCCGCCGCCGATGCCCAGCAGCGTGCCGAGAAAGGAGATCGTGAAGCCGAGCCCGATCACCGGCAAGATGGAGATGAACAGGCGCGAGCGGCGGAAGCGCACCTTGAGCGGCAGGCGGTGGATCCAGCCGTGGGTCCCCCCGTTGCGCGCCGGCAGCGCCGTCTCGCCGCGGCGCTCGGCGGCGCGCGTGCGCATCATCGCCCGCACCGATTCGAAGAGCGTGAGGCCGCCGATGGTCGCCAGGAAGACGGTGTACGAGATGGCGATGACCAGCGTCAGCTGCCCGAGCGAGCCCAGCAGCGCGAACAGCTCCGCGCCGGCGATAGCGCCGAAGGAACCCGATAGGATGAGGATGCCGGCGAGCTTGAGGTCCACTTGACCGCGCCGGAAATAGGCGAGGGCGCCGGAGGTGGAGCTGGCCACGATCTGCGGCGTGACGGAGGCCACCGCCACCGAGGGCGGAATGCCGGAGAAGATCAGCAGCGGCGTCAGCAGGAAGCCGCCGCCGACGCCGAAAAGACCGCTGATCAGCCCGACGCAGCCCCCCATCGCGAGCCCCATGAGCACCCCGATGGGCATCTCCGCAATTGGTAGGTAAACTTCCATGATCGCCTAGGTACGCAGCAAATTCGGACGGGTTGGTTCCGGTGGGGTCACGGGGCGACGCGCGCCACCCCGCTCAGGTCGGCACGAGCGCGCCGAAGGTGCCCCGCAGAACCGAGAAGACGGCGCGGATGGTCAGCTTCACGAACCTGAGCGCCGCGAGCCCGGCGACCCAGGCGACGAGGCTCCACAAGAACGCAACGAGCAGGCGCAGCCCCCGCAGCGCCGCACGGAAGCCGCGAAGCGCGGTCTTGCCGGTGACCTCGATCACGGCGCGCGCGCGCCGTCCGAAGCGGCCGGTGAAGGTGGCGAGCTCCTTCGCGTCGCGCGTGGTGCGCACGAAGCGCATCATGCGCACCGCATTGGCCGCACCGGCGTTGCTGGCCATCGTGTTGATCGCGCCGGCCGTGGTGCGCAGCTCCGCCCGCGCCGCGGCGCGTGTGAGCGCGGTGCCGCCGGCCGTCGCGGCCACCGGCATCGACGTGAGCGGCACGTCGGAGGCGAGGCGGCCGGCGGAGGCCACCTCGATGCCGCGCGCCTGTCCGCTCGCGGCACGCGCCAGGCGCAGGATCCGGCCGGAAAAGGCGGCGGTGAGATTGCCGGTCCGCTTGGCGACCTTCATCACCGAGACGGCAGCCTTGAACGGGAGCGATGAGCCGCCGGTGGCGATGGTGGCACCCTCGGCGGCGAGGCCGACCGCGGCGAGCGCCAGCAGGAACTGCGAATAATCCTCTCCGATGGCCGCCTTGCCGCCCTCGGAGATGATGTCGCGCACGTCGCCGACGACGGTGAGGTCGGAGACGATGGCGCCGGCGAGGCCCGCGGTGCTGTCGGCCTTGCCGGTGACGTAGGCGCCGGCGAAGGCGGACGCGTTGCGCATCACGGTGGCGAGGGTGCTCTGCGCCTCTTCCAGCGCCTGCTCGGTCTCGGGCGCGAGTGGCTTGCCAAGTTCGTCCGCGAGGCTCTTATACTGCCGCGCGCCGTCGACGTCGTCCTGCTCCAGTGCGGCGCGGGCCCGTTGGTCCAGCACGTCGCCCTCGGTCCAGGCCTGCAACTCGGCGCGGATCGCATGCTCGTCGATGCCGGTATAAAGGCGCGGGACGGCGAGCACGAGGAACGCGATGGTCCCCAGTGACAAAACGGTCGCGGTTGATAGCAAGCGCAGCATTGCGCCTGACCCCCTCTTCGCTGCAGCGCGCGCCACCGAGCAGCCTCTTTGACGCAGGAATCACCCGTTGATTCCAGCCTAGCATGACTGGCTGGGATGAGGATTAGGTGAATTGGCGCACGGGCGCCACGTTGACCGGTCTTTATCGCCGTGCAAATCCCGCAAGAGCGAGGAGAATGGGCATGGATCACTTCATCGGCAGCCTGAGCGCCGCAGCGCGGGAGGTGCCGGCCAGCGGCATCATCGCGGCAGTCAACCACGGTCGCAGCAAGGCGGGGGTCATCCCGCTTTGGGCCGGCGAGGGGGATCTGCCGACCCCGCGCTTCATCGTCGAGGCTGCCGAGCGCGCGCTGCGCGACGGCGCGACCTTCTACACGCACCAGCTTGGCATCCCGCCGTTGCGCGAGGCTCTCGCGGCCTACTACGAGGCGCAATTCGGCCGCGCCTTCGATCCCGACTCCTTCTTCGTGACGGGCTCGGGGATGCAGGCGATCCAGATTTCGGTGCGCCTGTGCCTGGGGCCGGGCGAGGAAATCCTGGTGCCCTCGCCGGCCTGGCCCAACATCGCGGGTGCCGCCATCGCGCAGGGTTCGGTGCCTGTGCCGGTGGCGCTGCGCGAAGAGAGCGGACGCTTCGCGCTGGATGTGGGCGATCTGGAGGCCGCGATCACGCCGTCGACGCGCGCCATCTTCGTCAACAGCCCGGCCAATCCGACGGGATGGGTGGCAAACCGGCAGACGCTGGAGGCGATCCTCGATCTGGCGCGGCGCCACAACCTCTGGATTATCGCCGACGAGATCTATTCCCGCTTCGTCTATGACGGTTCGGCGCGCGCGCCTTCGTTCCTCGACATTGCCGCGCCGGACGATCTTATCGTCTATGTCAACACGTTTTCAAAGAATTGGGCGATGACCGGGTGGCGTATGGGCTGGATCCATGCGACGCCGGCTTTGAAATCGACCATTGCGAACTTGATCCAGTATTCAACCTCTGGTATAGCTGAATTTATGCAATGGGCCGGTGTCACCGCCCTCAACGACGGCGAATGGTTCGTTCGCCACATGGTCGACCGGGCCCGGCAGGGCAGGGCGATTGTCAACGAAGGTTTCGCGGGCAACAATCGCGTGACCTACAGCGCGCCCGATGGCGCATTCTACGCCTTCTTCCGTGTTGCGGGGCTGGTGGACGCGACCGAGGCTGCCTTCCGCCTGATCGACGAAGCAGGTGTTGGCACGGCTCCGGGCACCGCATTCGGCGCCGGGGGCGATGGCTTCGTTCGTGTGTGCTTCGCCCGCAGCAGTGACAGTCTGCGCGAGGCCATGGGACGATTGGGTCACTACTTGGAAACCGCTTGTTAACACTTCGGTTTGCTAGCCCCTAGTTGTCCCCAGGCCAGGTGATCATCTTGTGTGAAACTTGTCACATGGGAGAATTGTCGAGATCAGGTTATCCCCTTGGTCAGTGATTTGTGCGAATATCCGTTTGCTCCTCCCTCAACTGGGGTCTGGCCATTGTGTCGGGCCCCTTTTTCATGTCAGCGGCGCTTTTGATTCGCGCCGATCGTGGGCGCGATTGCCTTTGGGCGCCATAGCGGCCACATAGGGCGCGCCAGCCGGTCGGGCGGCCGCTCCAGCATCAGCCGAAAGGCCGCTGGGGAGGAAAGTCCGGGCTCCACGGAAACACGGCGCCGGGTAACACCCGGCGGGGGCGACCCCAGGGAAAGTGCCACAGAAAGCAAACCGCCACCGTCGCTCGACGGCTGGTAAGGGTGAAAGGGTGGGGTAAGAGCCCACCGCGCGCTCGGCAACGAGCGTGGCAAGGCAAACCCCGCCGGGAGCAAGACCGCATAGGGGTGGTAGGCCGTTTCCGGCCAATGCCGCCCGGGTAGGTCGCGTGAGGCGTTCGGCGACGAGCGTCCCAGATGAATGGCCGCCACGTTGGGTAATCCCCAGCCATACAGAACCCGGCTTATAGACCGGCTGGCAACTCCACCCTTCGCCCCATCCGCCGCCGGCCCTCCTGGGCCGGCAATTTTTTTTGCCCGAGCGGTGGGTGCAACGCCCATCGGCCGAATGGTGAATTGGTTACCGTGTCGTTGACGCCCACGGTCACCCATGCTATCCCAAATCATCCCGGATGAAGGTGGATCCGGCCATAACCAAGCCGCGAAACGAGCGCCGTGGAACGGATCTTCGTGCGCCAGGGAGAACGGCGTGCACGGCTTTGTTTCGAACTACACAAACAAGCTGGACGCCAAAGGGCGCGTATCCATACCCGCGCCCTTCAGAACTATTTTAGCGCGTGATGGTTTCGAGGGTCTTTATTGTTTCCCTTCGCCCCATGACGCCGCCGTTGATGCGGGGGGGAATGCCTTGCTCAATCAAATCTCCGCAAAGCTCGATGGGTTGGATCCTTTGTCCGAGGAGTACGACATGGTGTCGACTGCGCTCTTCGGCGACTCCGAAACCTTGAAGATCGACTCCGAAGGCCGGATCATGATCTCCGAGAATATCCGCGCAGTCACCGGCATCACCAACACGGTGACCTTCGTCGGCATGAGGTTTAAATTCCGTCTCTGGGAGCCGGAGCGCTTCGCGGCGTACCGCGCGGAGGCATCCAAGCGGACGTTTGCGGCCCTGGGTGGCTCCTCCAGGCGGAGTGGCGTGGAATGACGTGGGATGGCGTCCCACCGGGGCACACCCCTGTCATGCTTGCCGAAGTGATGGCCGCCCTCGCGCCGCGCCAGGGCGAAATCATCGTCGACGGCACCTTCGGCGGCGGCGGTTACACGCGCGCCATCCTCGGTGCCGGCGCCACCGTGATCGCCGTGGACCGCGACCCCGATGCCATCGCCCGCGCCAGGGCCATGGCGGCCGAGATGCCGGGGCTCGTCGTCGCCGATGGCCAGTTCGGCGAGCTCGACCGTCTCGCCGAGGCCTCCGGCCACGCGCGTGTCGACGGCGTGGTGCTCGACATCGGCGTCTCATCCTATCAGCTCGACGAGGCCGCGCGCGGCTTCTCCTTCCGCTTCGATGGCCCGCTCGACATGCGCATGGGCGCCGAGGGGCCGACGGCGGCCGACATTCTCAACCAGGCCGACGAGCGCGACCTGGCCGCGCTCTTCCGCATCTACGGCGAAGAGCGGCGCGCGGGTGCGCTCGCCCGGGCCGTGGTCGCCGACCGTCCGTTTCACACCACCGCGGCCTTCGCGGGGCTCTGCTCGCGCGTGATACGGGCCTCCAAGGACGGCATCCACCCGGCGACGCGCGCTTTTCAGGCGCTGCGGATCGCCGTCAACGACGAGCTCGCCGAGCTGGCCCGCGCGCTGTGTGCGGCCGAGCGGATCCTGCGCGAGGGCGGGCGGCTGGTGGTGGTCGCGTTCCACAGCCTGGAAGACCGCATCGTGAAGCGCTTCCTGGCCGCGCGCAGCCGCGTCGAGGCGGGCTCGCGCCACATGCCGGTGGCCGTGTCGGCCGCGCCCACGTTCGAGCCGATCACGCGCAAGGTGCTCGCCGCCGGCGCCGAGGAAGCGGCGCGCAACCCGCGCGCCCGCTCGGCCAAGCTGCGCGCGGCCCGTCGCACCGGCGCGCCGCCCATCGCCGCCGATCTTGCCGATCTCGTCCCGCATGTCCGTCTCAAGGGGGTCTTGTGATGAAGCATCCGATGCGCACGGCCGTCCTCGCCGTCACGCTCACCGCGGCCGTCACCAGCGCCGGCACCGTCTTCGTGATGAAGAAGGACGCCGAGCGGGACGCACACGCAATCAGTGAACTTTATCGAAACATTTCTGAGGAACGGCAGCGAATCAGCGAACTTCAGGCGGAATGGAGCGCGCTCGATCATCCGGCGCGGCTGCAGGCGCTGGTCGATCGCCACAACGACGTCCTGCGCCTCGCACCGATCAAGGCCGAGCAGATCGCCAACGTGACGGAGATTGCCTCCGCAGCGCGACGCAAGGCGAAAATGGAGGGGCAACAATGAGAAAACGCCACAGCGATACCGGCACCCGCGGTCGGATCCTGCTCGCCATTCTCGCCTGCCTCGGCATCTTCGGGCTAATCGGCGGCCGCCTCGTCACATTGGGGATGGAGACGGCGATCGCCGCCGACGGCCCCGCCTTCTCGCCCAGCGACGATATCCAGGCCTCGCGCCCCGACATCATCGACCGCAACGGCGAGGTGCTGGCCACCGACCTTGCCACCGCCTCCCTGTTCGCCGAGCCGCGCAACATCATCGACGTCGACGAGGCGGTGGAGCTGTTGTCGGGCGTCCTGCCGGAGCTCAATGTCGCCGACTTGCGGGCCGACCTCGCGTCCGACCGCGGCTTCGTCTGGCTCAAGCGGGAGATCTCCGCGCTGTTGCGCGAGCGGGTGCACGACCTCGGCATCCCCGGCATCGGCTTCTTGACCGAGACGCGGCGCTTCTATCCGGGCGGCCCGTCCGTCGGCCACATCGTCGGCCACGTCGATGTCGACAACGCCGGCATCGCGGGGCTGGAGCGCTCGATCGATTCATCGGGCCTCGGCGCCCTGCAGGCGGTGGGGCTGGCGCGCAAGGGCCGCTCGATGGCGCCGGTGCGGCTGGCGCTGGACCTGCGCGTCCAGCACGCGGTGCGGGACGAGCTGTCGCGCGCCATGGAGCGCTACCAGGCGAAGGCGGCCGTCGGCATCGTCCTCAACGCGAAGACGCTCGAGGTCGTCTCCATGAGTTCGCTGCCGGACTACGACCCCAACAATCCGGCGCAGGCGCTCGACGACAAGCGCATGAACCGGGCGCTGACCGGCGTCTACGAGCTCGGCTCCATCTTCAAGACCTTCACCACCGCGATGGGGCTCGATACCGGCGTCGTCGACATCAATACGCCGATCGATGCCCGCTACCCGCTTTCGATCGGCCGCTTCACGATCAAGGATTTCCACGCCAAATCGCGCTGGCTGACGGTGAGCGAGGTGTTCAAATACTCCTCCAACATTGGCACGGCGAAGATTGCGCGCGCCGTCGGCAAGCAGCGCCAGCAGGACTACCTCAAGACGCTCGGCCTGTTCGACCGTATGCGCACGGAACTGCCCGAAGGGGCGATGCCGCTGGTGCCCGACCGCTGGGCCGACATCACCGCCGCCACGGTCTCCTACGGGCACGGCATCGCGGTGACGCCGATGCACGCGGCCGCCGCCGCCGCGGCCGTGCTCAACGGCGGGATCTATGCCGCGCCGACCTTCTATCCGCGCACCGAGGCGGAAATGCTGCAGGTGGGGCATCGCGTCATCTCGCCCGAGACCTCTCGCAAGATGCGCGACCTCTATTATCTCAACGCCCATGAAGGCTCCGGCCGCCAGGCGCGCGTGCCCGGCTACAACGTGGGCGGCAAGACCGGCACCGCCGAGAAGGCGGCCAAGGGCGGCTACTCGACCGACAAGCGGATCAACTCCTTCCTGGCCGCTTTCCCCATCGACGAGCCGCAATACGTGACGCTCGTGGTGCTCGACGAACCGCAGCCCGAGAAGGGGCAGACGGCGGCGACGGCAGGCATGAATGCCGCGCCGACCGTCGCCAACATCGTCACCCGCATCGGGCCGATGTTGGACGTGAAACCCCGATTTGACGACGGCGACGCCGTGTCGCGCGCCATCGAGATCGCGTACCAGGAGTAAGGGGCTTGCGGCTTGGCGAACTCGTTCCGGAAATGGCAGCGGATGCCGCGGTGGAGATCACCGGCATCACGGCGGACAGCCGTGCCGTGCGCCCCGGCATGATGTTCGCCGCGCTGAAGGGAACCGCATTCGACGGCGCCGCCTTCGTGCCCGACGCGCTCGCCAAGGGCGCCGCGGCCATCCTGTGCGAGACCGGCGCCGCCGTCGACGCGCCCGTGGTGGTGCGCGACGCGGACCCGCGCCGCCGCCTCGCGCTGGTCGCGGCCGCGCTTGCCGGCCGGCAGCCGAACACCATCGTCGCCGTCACCGGCACCGCGGGCAAGACCTCGGTCGCCGAGTTCACGCGCCAGATCTTTGCCGCCTCGGGCCTCAAGGCGGTGAGCGTCGGCACGCTGGGGGTGATGGGCACGGTCACCGAAAAGGGCGGGCTGACCACGCCGGATCCCGTCGCGCTGCACCAGCGGCTCGCCGCGCTCGCGGCCGCCGGTGTCGAGCATGTGGCGATGGAAGCCTCCAGCCACGGCATCGACCAGCGCCGCCTCGACGGCGTGCGCCTCTGCGCCGCCGCCTTCACCAATATCGGGCGCGACCATCTCGACTATCACGCCGACGCCGAGGCCTATCTGCAGGCCAAGCTGCGCCTGTTCGACACGCTGCTGCCGGAGGGGGCGCCGACGGTGCTCGACCCGGATGCGCCCGGCGCGGCGCGCGTGCTGCAGGTGGCGCAGAAGCCGCTCACCGTGGGGCGTGACGGCGATCTCATTCGCCTTGAAAAAGTGCAGCGCACCGAGACCGGGTCCGTGCTCGCGGTGGCGACGGCGGCCGGCCGTTTCGAGGTGCCGCTGCCGCTGATCGGCGACTTCCAGGTGGACAACGCGCTGGTGGCGGCGGGGCTCGCCATCGCCGGCGGCATCGGCGAGGAGGCCGCGCTCGGTGCGCTCGCCCGCATCAAGGGTGCGCCCGGGCGGCTTGAACTGGTGGGTCGCGCGCGCGGCGCGCCGGTGTTCGTCGACTATGCCCACAAGCCGGATGCGGTGACGGCCGCGCTCGCCGCCGTGCGGCCGGGCGTCAAGGGGCGCCTCGTGCTGGTGATCGGCGCGGGCGGCGACCGCGATGCCGGCAAGCGCCCGCTGATGGGCAAGGCAGCCGCCGAGGGCGCCGACGTGGTCATCGTTACCGACGACAATCCGCGCTCGGAGGATCCGGCCGCGATCCGCGCCGCGATCCTCGCCGCCGTGCCGGACGGCATCGAAATCGGCGACCGCGGCGCCGCCATCGCCGGGGCCATCGCCATGCTGCGGCCGGGCGACGCGCTGGTGGTGGCCGGCAAGGGCCACGAGGAAGGCCAGACCGTGGCCGGCCAGACGCTGCCCTTCAGCGACCGTTCAGCCGTGCTCGAGGCACTCGCAGCGCTATGAGCCTCTGGACCCTCGAAACGCTCGCCGCGGCCGCCCAAGGGCGGCTCGTGGGCGCCGCGCCGCAGACCTCCGTCGGCGGTATCTCCATCGACACGCGCACGCTGCAGCCGGGCGACGCGTTCTTCGCCATCGCCGGCGTTTCCATGGACGGGCACCGCTTCGTCGGTGCGGCGCTCGACAAGGGCGCCGCCGCGGCGGTGGTCTCGCAGGGCGAAGCGGCGCCGGCCGTGATGGTGCCGGACGTGCTCGGCGCGCTGGAGCGGGTCGGCATCGCCGCGCGCGGGCGCCTCGCGCCGGACGTGCCGGTGGTGGCGGTGACGGGTTCGGTCGGCAAGACCGGCACCAAGGAGATGCTGCGCCTCGCGTTCGGCGCGGGCACCCACGCCGCCGCAGCCTCCTACAACAACCATTGGGGCGTGCCGCTGACATTGGCGCGCACGCCGGCCGATGCGAGCGCGGGCATCTTCGAGATCGGCATGAACCACGCCGGCGAGATTACCCCGCTGACGAAGATGGTGCGACCGACCATCGCCATCGTCACCACGGTGGGGGCGGCGCACCTGGAATTCTTCCCCAGCGTCGAGGCGATCGCCGACGCCAAGGCCGAGATCTTCCTGGGGCTGGAGCCGGGCGGCACCGCCATCATCCCCGCCGACAACCCCCATTTCGAGCGCCTGCGCGCGGCGGCGGAGCAGGCCGGCGCGCGCATCGTCACCTTCGCAGGCGAGGGCGCCGACATCGTCCTCACCGCGTTCGACCCCGTCGGCGGGCGCGCCGAGGCGGCCGTCTTCGGCGCGCCGGTGTCGTTCACCGTGCGGGGCGGCGCGCACATCGCGCGCAACGCGCTCGCCGTGCTCGGCGCGCTCCATGCCGCTGGGCGGCCGCTGGTCGACATCGCCGCGCTCGATGCCTGGCAGGCCCCCAAGGGGCGCGGCCGCCGCGTCCGCCTTGCGGCCGGATCCGGCGAGATCGTGCTGCTCGACGAGGCCTACAACGCCAACCCCGCGTCCATGGAGGCGGCCATCGGGATGCTGCGCGACACTCCCGCCACGCGCCGGGTCGCCATTTTGGGCGACATGCTCGAGCTCGGCGACGACAGCGCCGATCTTCACCGTGGACTGGCCCCCTTCCTGATCGAAGCGGACGCGCGAATCGTGCACACCGTTGGACCCATGATGACGCACCTCGCGCAGTCCTTGCCGGCATCCATGCGCGGCACCCACGCCCCCGATGTCGGGGCGCTGGCCGCCGCTTTGCCGGCGTTGGAGCCGGGCGACGCGGTGCTGGTGAAGGGGTCCAACGCGATGGGTCTCACGCGCATCGTCGAGGCCGTCGAGGCGCGATTCGGGCAGGAGGCGAGTTGACGGATGTTTGAGCTGCTGTCGGGCTTCAGCGATCAGTTTGCGCCCTTCAACGTCTTCCGCTACATCACCTTCCGGACCGGCGCGGCGCTGATGACGTCGCTGTTCGTGACGTTCCTGCTCGGCCCCTCGATCATCCGCGCGCTGCGCATCCGCCAGGGCAAGGGCCAGCCGATCCGCGAGGACGGGCCGGCGAGCCATCTTTTGACCAAGCGCGGCACGCCCACCATGGGCGGATTGCTGATCCTGTCGGGCCTGCTGATCTCCACCTTGCTTTGGGCCGACCTCGGCAACGCCTACGTCTGGCTGGTCCTGTTCGTGACGCTCGGCTTCGGCGCCATCGGCTTCTACGACGACTATCTCAAGGTCCGCCGCGCCACCCATGGCGGCTTTTCGGGCCGCATGCGGCTCGCCGCCGAGGCCGTGATCGCGGTGATCGCCTCCATCGCCTTCATGTGGCTGGAGACGCCGCAGCTGGAGTCCTCGCTGACGATCCCCTTCGTCAAGGACTTCCTGATCAACCTGGGCCTGTTCTTCCCGATCTTCGCCGCCTTCGTCATCGTCGGCGCCGGCAACGCGGTGAACCTCACCGACGGGCTCGACGGGCTCGCCATCGTCCCGGTGATGATCGCGGCCGGCTCGTTCGGCATGATCGCGTACCTGTCGGGCAACGCGGTCTTCGCCAACTACCTGCAGATCCACAACGTGCAGGGCACCGGCGAGATCGCGGTGATCTGCGGCGCGGTGATCGGCTCGGGGCTCGGCTTCCTGTGGTTCAACGCGCCGCCGGCGGCGATCTTCATGGGCGACACGGGCTCGCTGTCGCTGGGCGGCATGATCGGCGCCATCGCGGTCGCCACCAAGCACGAGATCGTGCTCGCCATCATCGGCGGCCTGTTCGTGCTGGAGGCCGTCAGCGTCATCATCCAGGTCGGCTCCTACAAGCTGACCGGCAAGCGCGTCTTCCGCATGGCGCCCATCCACCACCACTTCGAGCAGCTCGGCTGGACCGAGCCGCAGGTGGTGATCCGCTTCTGGATCATCGCCTTCGTTCTCGCCCTGCTCGGCCTGTCCACGCTGAAGCTCAGATGATCGCGGCCGAAACCTTCAAGGGCAAGAGCGTCGCCGTGTTCGGCCTCGGCGGGTCGGGCCTCGCCGCCGCGCATGCGCTCCATGCGGGGGGCGCGCGCATCCTGTGTGCGGACGACAAGCCCGAGCGCGTCGTCGCCGCCCGGGATGCCGGCCTCGCCACGGGCGATCTGCATGCCGCCGACTTCGCCGGTTTCGACGCGTTGCTGCTGGCGCCCGGCGTGCCGCTGACGCACCCCGAGCCGCACTGGACGGTGGCGCGGGCCAAGGCGGCCGGCATTGAGATCATCGGCGATATCGAGGTGTTCGACCGCGAGCGCCGGGCGCGCCTGCCCGGCCTCAAGCTGGTGGCGATCACCGGCACCAACGGCAAGTCCACCACCACGGCGCTGCTGACCCACCTGCTGACGGCGATGGGCATTGCGGTGGAGATGGGCGGCAACATCGGCCGCCCGGCGCTCGACCTCGATCCGGCCGCGACCCTTGCCGTACTCGAGGTGTCGTCCTTCCAGATCGACCTCGCGCCGACGCTCTCGCCCGATATCGGCGTCCTCCTCAACGTCACCTTCGACCATGTCGACCGGCACGGCACCTTCGAGGCCTACCGGTCGATCAAGGAGCGACTTGTCGAGGGCAGCGCGGTGGCCGTGTTGGGCCACCTGTCCCAGGAGGTGAACGCGTACGCGCGCCGCGTGCAGCGGGCCGACGCCTACGGCTTCGCGGTGGACCGCTTCACGGCCACAGACACCGCGCCGCGCGGCGGCGATTTCCACACGGCGCAGGTTTTGCGAGGCGTCGACTATGTCGGCGGCGTCGTCGCCCATAGCCGCCTTGAAAGCCGGGAGTTCGCCGACGCGCCGCGCCTGCGCGATGTCCACGCCGGCTGGCAACTCACCGTCGTGCAGCCCGGGGGCGACCGGGCCATCGGCGCGATCCCCGACGTCGCCTCGCTGCGCGGCGACCACAACGCCGAAAACGTGGCGGCGGCGCTGACCGTTTTGCTCGCGCTCGGCCACGATCCGGCCGATGCCGTGCCGCACCTTGCGAGCTATCCGGGCCTGCCGCACCGCATGGAAGAGGTGGGGCGCGAGGGCGAGGTGATCTTCGTCAACGATTCCAAGGCGACCAACGCGGACTCGTCCAAGACGGCGCTGAAGGCGCTCGCCAACATCTACTGGATCGCCGGCGGCAAGGCGAAGTCGGACGGGCTGACGACGCTCGACACCGCCCAATACGATATCCGCCACGCCTACCTGATCGGCGAGGCGGCGGCGCGCTTCGAGAGCGAGCTCGCCGGCGCCGTCCCGGTCACCCAATGCGGCACGCTCGACAAGGCGCTCGAGGCGGCGGCGCGCGACGCGGCGGCGGCCGGCGGGGGCGTCGTCCTCCTGTCGCCGGCCTGCGCGTCCTACGACCAGTTCCGCTCGTTCGAGGACCGCGGCGATGTCTTCCGCACCCTCGTCAGCCAACGCCTGGAGGCAGCCGATGGTTAGTCGCGCCGACACCACGGCCTTCGCCCGCTGGTGGTGGACCGTGGACCGCGTTCTCCTGGTCGCGCTGCTGGCGCTGATGGTGCTGGGCCTGGTCCTGTCGTTCGCCGCTTCCCCGCCGGTGGCCGAGAAGCTGGGCGCGGGCACGTACCACTTCGTGCTGCGCCACGCGATGTTCCTTGTGCCGGCCGTGATCGTCCTGATCTCGTTCTCGTTCCTGTCGCCGCGACAGGTGCGGCGCGTGGCGCTGATCCTGTTCATCTGCGCCCTCGGCGGCATCATCCTGACGCTGTTCGCCGGCGTCGAGGTGAAGGGCTCGCGGCGCTGGCTGTCGCTCGCGGGGCTCACGGTGCAGCCGGCCGAGTTCATCAAGCCCGCCTTCGTGGTGCTGACGGCGTTCCTCTTCGCCGAAGGGCAGCGGCGGCCGGACCTGCCTGGCCGGCTCCTGGCGATGTTCCTCCTGTGTATCGTGCTCGCGCCGCTGGTGGCGCAGCCGGACTTCGGCCAGGCGATGCTGATCGCCATCACCTGGAGCGCGATGATCTTCCTCGCCGGGCTGCAATGGCGCTGGGTGTTCGCGCTGGGTGCCATCGGCACCGGCGGCATCGTTTCGGCCTATTTCTACCTGCCGCACGTGACCGACCGCTTCAACGCGTTCCTCGACCCGAGCCATGACGCCAACTACCAGGTCAACCGCTCGATCGAATCGTTCGTGCGCGGCGGCTGGTTCGGCGAGGGCGCGGGCGAGGGCATCATCAAGCGCCGCCTGCCGGACAGCCACACCGACTTCGTGTTCGCCGTCACCGCCGAGGAGTTCGGCATCTTCGCCTGCACGCTGCTCCTGGGCCTCTTCGCGGTGGTGGTGCTGCGCGGCCTGATGCACGCCTACAAGGAGCCCGACCCGTTCGTGCGGCTCTCGCTGTCGGGGCTGATGCTGCTGTTCGGCGGCCAGGCATCCATCAACATGGCGGTGAACCTGCAGCTGATGCCGGCCAAGGGCATGACGCTGCCGTTCATCTCCTACGGCGGCTCCTCGCTGGTGGCGGTGGCAATCGGCATGGGCTTCGCGCTCGCCCTGGCGCGGCGCCGGCCGCGACCGGTGCGCTTCACCGAGCGGCAGGCCGTGCGCGAGGCGTTCGCATGAAGGTGCTCGTGTCAGCGGGCGGCACCGGGGGGCATCTGTTCCCCGCCGAAGCGCTGGCCGGCGCCTTGAAGGGGCGCGGCCACGGCGTTGCGCTCGTCACCGACAAGCGGGCGACGCCGTTCCTGGATCGCTTCCCGGCCGACGAGGTGAAGCTCCTCGCCGCCGAGACGCCGCGCAGCAAGAACCCGCTCGCCGTGGTGCGTGCGCTCGGCCTCCTGGCGCGCGGCGTTTTGCAGGCGCGGCGGTTCGTGCGGGCGCAGAAGCCGGCCATCGCCGTCGGTTTCGGCGGTTATCCGACGGTGGCGCCGCTCGTGGCCGCCAGCCTGTCCAAGGTGCCCTGCGTGGTACACGAGGCGAACGCGGTGCCGGGCTCGGCCAACGCCTTCCTCGCCCGCTTCGCCCACGTCGCCACCAGCTTTCCCGAGACGACCGGCTTCCAGAAGAAGCACTCGATCACCTTCGTCGGGATGCCGGTGCGCCCGGCCGTGCTGGCGGCGGTGCGCCCCTATGAGGCGCCGGGCGAGACCGTCCGCCTCCTCGTGTTCGGCGGCAGCCAGGGCGCGCGCGTCTTCGCCGACCTGGTGCCGCCCGCGCTCGCCCTGCTGCCGGACGCCCTGCGCGCGAAGCTCGCGCTCACGCAGCAGTGCCGGCCGGAGGACATGGCCCGCGTCGCCGCCGCATACGAAGCGGCCGGGATCGCGGCCGACCTCGCGCCCTTCTTCGCCGACCTGCCGGGCAAGATGGCCGACGCGCACCTCGTGATCGCGCGCTCGGGTGCCTCCACGGTGGCCGAGCTCGCCACCATCGGCCGGCCCGCCTTCCTGGTGCCGCTACCGGGCGCCCTCGACCAGGATCAGGCCCACAACGCGGCCGCCTTCATGAAGGCGGGTGGCGGCCTCCTCCTGCCCCAGGCGGACCTCACGCCCGAGCGGCTCAAGGACGAACTCGAAAAGGCGATGACGACGCGCCACTGGCTCGTCAAAGCGGCAGAGGATGCCAAGACCATGGCCCGGCCCGACGCGGCCGAGCGCCTCGCCGATCTCCTGGAAAAAATAGCGGAGCACGGCGCGCCATGACCCCGACCATGAAAATGACCTCCGCCATCGGGCCGGTGCACTTCGTCGGTATCGGCGGCATCGGCATGTCGGGCATCGCCGAGGTGCTGCACAACCTCGGCTACACCGTGCAGGGTTCCGACCTCGCCGAGAGCCCCAACGTCGTGCGCCTGCGTGAAAAGGGCATCGCCGTCGCCATCGGCCATGCGGCGAAGAACATCGAGGGTGCGACGGTGCTCGTCGTCTCCTCGGCCGTGAAGCGCGACAATCCGGAGCTGATGGCTGCCCGCGCCCGGCTCCTGCCCATCGTGCGCCGCGCCGAGATGCTGGGCGAGCTGATGCGCCTCAAGCAGGCGATCGCCGTCGGCGGCACCCACGGCAAGACGACCACCACCTCGCTGGTCGCGACGCTCTTGGAGGCCGGCGGGCTCGACCCCACCGTGATCAACGGCGGCATCATCAATGCCTACGGCACCAACGCGCGGCTGGGGGAGGGCGACTGGCTGGTCGCCGAGGCGGACGAGAGCGACGGCACGTTCGTGAAGCTGCCGGCCGACATCGCCATCGTCACCAACATCGACCCGGAGCACCTCGACCACTACGGCACGTTCGACCGTGCCCGCGAGGCGTTCAAGCAGTTCGTCGAGAACGTGCCGTTCTACGGCTTTGCGGTGATGTGCCTCGACCATCCCGAGGTGCAGGCCATGATCGGCCGCATCGAGGACCGCCGCATCATCACCTACGGGCAGAACCCGCAGGCGGACGTGCGCTTCATGAACGTGCGCATGGGGACGCGCACCGTGTTCGACGTGCGCATCACCGACCGGGTGACGGGCGAGGTGCACCTCATCGAGGGCCTTTCGCTGCCGATGCCGGGCCTGCACAACGTGTCCAACGCGACGGCCGCGGTGGCGGTGGCGGACCGGCTCGGCATCGGGGCGGAGGCGATCCAGGCCGGGCTCGAGGCCTTCCGCGGCGTCAAGCGGCGCTTCACCCACGTGGGCGACTGGAACGGCGTCGCCATCTACGACGATTACGGCCACCACCCGGTGGAGATCCGCGCCGTGCTCGCCGCCGCGCGGCAGGCGACCGACGGCAAGGTCATCGCCGTGGTGCAGCCGCACCGCTACAGCCGCCTCGCGAGCCTGTTCGACGAGTTCTGCCTCTGCTTCAACGACGCCGACACCGTGGTGGTCGCCGATGTCTACGCGGCCGGCGAGGAGCCGATCCCCGGTATCGATCGCGACGCGCTGGTGGCGGGGCTCGCCGGGCGCGGCCACCGCGGCGCGATCCCGCTGCCGGACCAGGGCGCGCTGGCGCCGATCATCGCCGAGCACGCCAAGCCGGGCGACATGGTGATCTGCCTCGGCGCCGGTTCCATCACGCGCTGGGCCGAAGCGCTGCCGGGGGAGCTCAACGGATGAGCCTCGCGGACAACCTCAAGGCCGCGATCCGCGGGCGCGTGGAGGAAAACGCGCCACTCGCGCCCTACACTTGGTTCCGCGTCGGCGGACCGGCCGAAATTTTCGTCGCGCCCGAAGACGAGGCGGACCTCGCCGCGCTGATGCGTGCGCTGCCGGCCGACGTGCCCGTCACCGTGCTCGGGCTCGCCTCCAACACGCTGGTGCGCGACGGGGGTGTGCGCGGCGTGGTGGTGCGCCTGTCGCCCAAGGGCTTCGGCTACGCCCGCGCCGAGGGCACGCGCCTCACCGTCGGCACCGCGCTGCCGGACGTGAAGGCGGCACGCGCCGCCGCCGACGCCGCCATCGCGGGGCTGGAATTTTTCCGCGGCATTCCCGGCGCCATCGGCGGCGCGCTGCGCATGAACGCCGGCGCCTATGGCGGCGAGACCAGGGACCGCCTGGTGTCGGCCCGCGCCGTCGACCGCTCCGGCGAGATCCACGTGCTCAAGAACGCCGATTTCGGCTTCGCCTACCGCCATTCGTCGGTGCCGGCGGACTTCATCTTCACCGAGGCGACATTCGTCGGCGAGGTCGGCGACCGCGACGTGATCCTCGCCGCCATGGACGAGATCACCGAACGGCGCGAGGAGACGCAGCCGGTCAAGTCGCGCACCGGCGGCTCCACCTTCAAGAACCCGCCGGGCGAGAAGGCGTGGCAGCTCATCGACCGCGCGGGCTGCCGCGGCCTCACGGTCGGCGGCGCGCAGATGTCGGAGCTGCACTGCAACTTCATGCTCAATCTCGGCGAAGCGAATGCGGACGATCTGGAACGGCTCGGCGAGACCGTCCGCGGCCGGGTGAAAGCGAATTCGGGCATCGCGCTCGAGTGGGAGATCAAGCGTATCGGCGAGCCGGCCGGGGCGCGCGTACCGGAGTTCATCGCGCCATGACCACCCATGTTGCCGTCCTTTATGGCGGGCTGAGTGCCGAACGCCCCGTGAGCCTCATGTCAGGCACCGCCTGCATCGCCGCGCTCGAGAGCGCGGGCTACCGCGTGACGCCGATCGACGTGGACCGCCAGCTGGTCGAACGCCTCAAGAAGGTGAAGCCCGACGTGGTGTTCAACGCGCTGCACGGGCCGATGGGCGAAGACGGCTCGGTGCAGGGGGTCCTGGAATTCCTGGAGATTCCCTATACGCACTCGGGCGTCCTCGCCTCGGCGCTCGCCATGGACAAGGACCGCGCCAAGGCGCTCTTGGCGCGTGCCGGCGTGCCGGTCGCCGAGCACATCATCTGCTCGCGCTTCGAGGCCGCCGAAAGCCACGTGCTGGAGCCGCCCTACGTGGTGAAACCGGTGGGGGAGGGCTCCTCCTTCGGCGTCACCATCGTGCCCGCGGGGGCCAACCAGCCGCCGCGGCACCTGGCTGCGGCAGATTGGCCACACGGCGACCGAATGATGGCCGAGCGTTATGTCGCGGGGCACGAACTTACCTGTGGATGCTTCGGCGAAACGGTGTGGGATGTGATCGATATCGTCCCCGTTTCCGAAGCGTTTTATGGCTACGACGCAAAGTACGCCGCAGGCGGGTCGCAGCACATCCTTCCGGCCCGGCTTAAACCAAATATTTACCAGAATATCCAAAAGTACACGTTACTCGCACATCGCGCATTGGGGTGCCGCGGTGTTTCGCGGGCGGACTTCCGATATGACCCTGAGAAAGACGAACTCGTTTGTCTGGAAGTGAATACACAGCCAGGAATGACCGAAACATCGTTGGTTCCAGAAATGGCGGCACACGCCGGCGTGGAATTCTCAGCGTTGGTGTCCGCTCTGGTGGAGGACGCAAGTTGCCGGCGTTGACCTCTCGCGGCCGTTTCGCTTCGGCGATGCCGGGGCGCCTCCTCGCGGCTGTCGTGCTGATCGCCAGCGGCGGGGCGGGGCTCGCCTACACCGAGGATCCCGCCAAGGTGTGGGACGCGGTCGGCCGCGCCGGTTTCGAGCTGCGCGAAATGAAGCTGAAGGGCCAGAAGCAGACCTCCGACAGCGCGATCATCGCCGCCGTCGGCCTGGCGCCGGGCGTGACGCTGCTGGGTCTCGACGTGGCCTCGGCGCGCGTGCGCCTGGAAGCACTGCCCTGGGTGCACACGGCCACCGTGCGCAAGGAGCTGCCCGACACCTTGAGCGTCGAGATCGAGGAGCGCGAGGCGTATGCCCGCTGGCGCTATCACGGCGAAGAGGTGCTGATCAGCGCCGACGGCGCCGTTCTCGCCGACGACGTGCCGTCCCAGTTCCGTAGCCTGCCGCTGGTGGCGGGGCACAATGCCAACGAGGCGGTGCGGGAAATCCGCGCCGTGCTCGAAGCTCATCCAGAGATCGACCGGCGCACCGCGGCGGCGATCTTCGTCAACGAGCGCCGCTGGGATCTGCGCCTGGTCAATGGCGCCACCGTGCGCCTGCCGGCCGACGACCCCGACCGCTCGCTGGTGCGGCTCGCCTCGCTGGAAGCCGAAGGGGCGATCCTCGACGTGGGGCGCGTGGTCATCGACATGCGCCTGCCCGACCGTACCACGGTGCAGCTCGAAGCGGCCTCGCCGGACGAGGACGAAGGCGAGCGGCCCCAACTGCCCGGCGGTGCCGCGCCGGCCGATCCGCTCGCGGCAGCCATCGCCGAGGCGACCATCGTCTACGACGACCCGTTGGCGCGGGCCATCTCGGAGGCGATGATCCCATGACCACCGTCGACTTTTCCAGCCGGGTCGGCGACGGGCGCTGCCACGTGAAGCCGGGCCGCACCTCCATCGCCTGCGTGCTCGACATCGGCACCACCAAGATCGCCTGCATCATCGCGCGCCTGAAGCCGGGCACCGAGGAGCAGCTTCTGGCCGGGCGCACCCACTCCATCGAGGTGATCGGCTACGGCTACCAGCAGTCGCGCGGCGTCAAGGGCGGCACCATCGTCGACCTCGAAAAGGCCGAATCCGCGATCCGGCGCGCCGTCGACGCGGCCGAGCAGATGGCCGGCGTCACCGTCGAGTCGCTGATCGTGACGCAGACCTCCGGCCGCATCGCCTCCGAGGCGTTCGGCGCCAAGGTCGACCTCGACACCGGCGCGGTGCGCGACGCGGACATTCGCCGCGTGCTCGCCGCCTCGGGCCGGCATCAGATCAAGCAGGGCCGCACGCCGCTGCACGCGCTGCCCGTCGGCTATACGCTCGACGGCCAGCACGGCATCCGCGACCCGCGCGGCATGGTGGGCGACCAGCTCGGTGTCGACATCAACCTCGTGACGGCGGACCGCTCGGCGCAGGAGAACCTCGCCCTGGTGATCAACCGCTGCCACCTCGACGTGGACGGCATCGTCGCGACGCCCTACGCGTCCGGCCTCGCGTCGCTGGTCGACGACGAGGGCGAACTCGGCGCCGTGTGCGTCGATATCGGCGGCGGCACGTCCTCGCTGGCGATCTTCTCGGAGGGCAACCTCGTCCACGTGGACGCGGTCGCCGTCGGCGGGCACCACGTGACGATGGACATCGCCCACTGCCTGTCGATCCGCCTTGAAGAGGCCGAGCGGCTCAAAGTGCTGGAGGGCTCCGCGCTCGCCGCCTCCAACGACGAGCGCGACACCCTGACGATCCATCCGGTGGGCGAGGAATTCGGCGCTGCGCCGCAGACCATTCCGCGCATCACGCTGAACCAGATCATCCGCCCGCGGGTGGACGAGATCCTCGAACTGGTGCGCGACCGGCTGGTCGCCTCCGGCTTCGCCGGCCGCGTCGGGCGGCGCATCGTGATGACGGGCGGGGGGAGCCAGCTGACCGGCCTCACCGATGTCGCCCGGCACGTGTTCGCCCGCCCGGTGCGGCTCGGTCGCCCACTCGGTGTGAAGGGACTTCCGATCGCTGCGCGCGGAGCCGCGTTCAGTGCGGTCGTCGGCCTTCTCATCTATCCGCAGCTCGCTCCGGCGAGCCTGTTTGAAACCTCGAGCCAATCCACCGGCTACCTCGCCCGCATGGGCAGGTGGCTGAAGGAAAGCTT